>JBGSWA010000190.1:0-54929 GCA_041752645.1 Gillisia sp.
TTCACTTTGTCATCTGGCAAGTTGATGACCCTCATAATGAGTTGCTGGGTCCTTAGCTCCCCACTCATAAAAAATCTGGCGATGATCCTACTGGAATCCGGTAGGAATCGGATGTCTTTTCGTGTTACAGAAACTCGCATATAATTATTTTTAAAAGCACCTAAACCTCTTAAAGGTACTAAAGATTATTTATATTTAAAGATCCAGGCAGCTGATATTTATCATCATTTTAAATTGATATTTCCTGGTTTGTCGGGACATATTGGCAATCCTTTTGGAGTTTTCTGCAATTTGCAAGGAAGATGCGGCGTCATCCTCCCCGCTGTATTCTAAATAATTGGAGGTTTCTGCAATTTGTAAGGCGGCGTGCCAATAATAATCCTTTTAGGTTTTAGCCTTAGGTTGATTTTATTGTATATTTAAACGGTATTCTCTGAAATTTTTAATCAGTATTTATGGAACGAGCTATAGGATTTAAATTTAACAATCAAGGCCACCCTAAGTTTCCGCTTGCAATTGCGAGGCAGAAGGATCTCAAGGAATTATCTGGATTTGTGCTGGCTGCTGATCTTGGGGGTACAAAGACGAATTTATCGCTTTATCAAATAGGTGATGGAGCGCTTCATCCCATAAAACAAGAATCCTATATCACTAAAGAGCACTCCTCTTTTCAGGAAATTGTAAAGAAATTTAAAAATGAGGATCTCCCGGAAATAGATAGCGCATGTCTTGGGGTTGCAGGGCCGGTTCATAAAGGGGTTGTAAAGGGGACAAATTTTTCCTGGTTAATCGATGAAAAAGAAATCCGCACGGAACTTGGAATTAGGAGAGTTGCAATAATAAATGATATGGAAGCCAATGCTTTTGGATTAGGGGCATTGGAAGATTCCGATTTTGAGGTACTAAGAAAAGGATCCGAAGTGGCAGGGAATGCCATTATTCTTTCCCCGGGGACAGGACTTGGCGAGGCAGGGTTGTTTTGGGATGGGGAGGCCTATCACCCATTTGCAACTGAAGGGGGACACTCCGAATTTAGTCCCCGGAATAAATTTGATGCTGATTTATGGCATTTCTTCCACAAAAAATATGGCTTGGTAAGCTGGGAGAGGATCCTCTCCGGTTCTGGAATCTATGACATCTATCAATTCCTTCTGAATTCCAGGGAAATACAGGAACCCACCTGGTTTAAAGAGCGAATTTTAAATGAAGATCCGGCAGCCGTTATAAGTGCTGCTGCTATAGATGGAAATTATCCTGTTAGTAAAGATACCATAGATCTTTTCGTGAGATATCTCGCCATCGAAGCCAATCAGTTCGCTTTAAAAACAAAAGCTACCGGCGGGATTTTTATAGGTGGCGGAATTCTTCCAAAAATCATAAGAACATTTGATAGGGAAATTTTTAACCAAAATTTCATAAAGTCGGACAGAATGGAGCAGCTCCTGGATCTTATGCCGGTAAAGGCGATCCTCAATGAGAAAACCGCAACCTATGGCGCCGCGCTTTATGGGGCGATGCTATTATAAGAATTGAAAAATGATTCCAATCAGTCCAGGGAAGCCTTGGGAATAAGTCTTTGCTTTTGCTAATAGGGTTCCGCTTCTTTTCATCCGGATTCAATTCAGGTTTTCACTCCAATATCCCCTAAGCGAACAAGGTGCCGCCGATCCGTTTGCCGGATCTTCAAAGCCGAAGGCCCAATTGTAAATCCTGAAACAAAATCACATTCGGTCCCTAGGTTCTAAGGAAGGCTCTGTTGCCAGGCCCCGGTTGATCAAATACAGCCTGTGGATCTCCATATTCTCAGGGGCTTGCTGCTTCGGGTATACAGAAAAAAATTCCGTGCCTTCCGCTACTTAAATGTGTTAATTTTAATTCCTTTTCCTGGTTCGGAGAGGAGTTGGAGATGGTTCTCCGCAGTGGATAATCCAGAGAATAGCTATTCATTGCTATGAAAAGGCTTCATATCGCTATTTTGGTGGTGAAAACCGCATATTTTTAAGGATAACCGAGCAGGAAATAAGGTGTAGTGGCAAGGGGTGGCAACAATAAATCCAATTCGGTTGAAGGCGTGTCAATAAGGTATTTGGGAATTCATTCCTGACGGGGAACAACCCAAGGCAGGATTCCCGGGAAATAAAAACAAAGCTTAGTTTAAAAAAAAGAACCTGAAATTCAGGTTCTTTAAAAAAATTCAAAAGAAATTTCCTCAGCTAAATTCATATAGCTTTTGCATTGACACGTTTTTCGGCCAGGGCGGTTAAGGCATCATCCGTTTTATATTCCTCATCCAAAGTTTTTTGTAATTTGGCAGCTATTTTTGTATGTCCCAATTCTTTGGCATATCGAACTACCGTGCCATAAGCGGCAATCTCGTAATGTTCCACGCGTTGTGCCTCGGCAATTAGTCCGGCGTCTTTCACCTCTTTGTCCGCTTTCTCATCAATCATCGCTTGAGCTTCCTCAATAAGGCCTTTCATCGCTTTACAGGTTTCCCCAGTAGGTTTGATATCCAATTCTTCACAAACTTCTTCCAATCTTTTTTTATGGGTTTCGGTTTCCTCAAGATGTTTCTCAAATGCCTTTTTTAGTTTGTCATCATTTGCTGCTTTTGCCATCTTGGGCAATGCTTTAAGAAGCTGATTTTCCGCGCTGTACAAATCCTTCAACTGATGTTCAAATAAATCTTCTAGCTTTTTCATGGTACAATATTTTTAATGGTTCATCTCAAAACTACTCAGTACATCATCAAAAGGCCGTTAAATGAATAATAAAAAAGTGTTAGGTAAATGCTAAAAATCTTCCTGAGAATTCTATGGGTTTAGAGTTACTTTCTTACCCGTAAATTTTCTTTTGAATTGAGGAAATTTAAAAAAATAAAACCGTTTCCCGGTAAAAATGTTGACCTTGAAGCCCAAATTCCACAAATATAGAAAAGGCTCAATATTAAATTTTGCATAAAATATGTATCACCTTGAAATAGATTTTGTGTTTAATGGTACTTTCGAAAAAAGTGAGGCTAATTCAAAAAAGAAAGGGGAATGTTAAAACGAATTAAGAAGATTATTGGTCTGTATAAGGATATTGACAATGTGCTGATTACCCCTTACCGAAGTTATGGCACCCAGAGGCATATTTATTTATTGGGCCGTGCCCTGGACGATGTGCCTCTTAAAATTGTCGAAGATCAATCTTTATGGAAAACCCTGAAAAATACCTATAAACAGTTTGATAGTTTTGAAATTCCGGAAGCCGAAATTGAATTGAAAATACCCGGGGTCCTGAGTTTGACTACTAAAACTGATTGTGAGGGCTACTTTTTATTCGATCAAAATATCATTGGGGATCTTTCAGCTATTGCTGATGAGGAAGGTTGGCTAAGGGTGGATCTGTATTACAAAAACAAGTCTGGTGCCCCAACAAATCTGGGTAATGATCATTTTCAGGGGGAATTAATAATCCCTGAGGCCGAAGCTGAATATGGAGTCATCAGTGATATTGACGACACTATCCTGCACACCGGGGTCACCTCTTTTTTAAAATGGAGATTGCTCAAAAACTCCCTGCTCACCAATGCCTATAATCGGATTCCATTAAAGGGGGCGCCAGAATTTTACCAGAAATTGCATCTGGGAAAGAGTGGAAGAAATAAGAATCCGATGTTTTATCTAAGTAATTCGCCCTGGAATATGTATCAGTATCTCAAATTATTCCTCGATTATAATAAATTCCCAAAAGGACCCATTTTATTGAGAAATTTCAGAACCCCTTTTGACAGGAGTTTAAGGCCGGAAAAACCTCATAAACAGAGGGAGATCCTCAACATTCTAAAAACCTACCCTGACCTAAGCTTTATTCTCATTGGAGACAGCGGGGAACACGATGCGAGTATTTATACCGAAATCGCGGTGCAATATCCAGATAGGATCCTGTCAATTTACTTGAAAAGTGTGAGACACAAAGGCCAGATGAGGCGTATTCGGAGTATTGTGGATAATTTTAAAACCACCCCGGTGCTCATGGCCGAAACCTCCGCAGATGCACAGCTTCATGCAAGGGAAAATGGATTTATTTAATGGTCAATACTTTTTCCGAGGGATTCCCTTTCATCAATTGCCGTTTTCCCTGGCATCGTGCCAAAAACCATATCCCAGAGGGGAGAAGAAACGCCAAATGCTCGATTGGGCTCCCTGTAATGGTGAATGCTGTGGTGATGCCATAGAATTTTCAGGAAATTCCCAGGAACCCTAAAGGCGTGAATGGAATAATGTATGGTTAAATATAGGGTATAGCCCATTAAAAATCCGGCCAGAAATCCAAAGGCAAAATCGCCCATCAGCACGCGGAATATCAGGAAGAACAGGCTTGCCAGAATAAGGCTCAGTACAGGAGGCATGGCCAGTCGGGATTTGTCTTTGGGATAATCGTGGTGCACCCCGTGCATGGTGTAGGCAAACTTTTTGCGTTTCGGGCTAGTTGCCGGCAAATGAAATAAATACCGATGCATCAAATATTCGACCAGGGTGAATAAGAAAAAACCGCCTGCAAAAAGCAGGATCATATGCGGGGTTTTAAAGCCTTTTTCTATGATGCCGGTATAGATTAAAATTGCCGAGATCAACGAAAATAAAATCAGCGGAAAGGCAATGTGTGTTCTGGAGAACTTTTCCAAATGGGGGTTTTTCATCAAAGTCGCAGAACCCTTGTGTTTTGGTCTTTTGGGTACTGTCTTCATAACAAAAAAATTAAAATAACCCGTGCAACTCTGCGTCGATTTTCGTTATAATATTTCCTAAATCTTCCGGATTGTCGACAAAATTTATGACATCTACATCAATTATCAACAAATTACTTTTGTCGTAATTGTGTATCCAGGCCTCATAGCGTTCGTTTAGTCTACTAAGATAATCAATAGAAATGGTATTTTCATATTCCCTTCCTCTTTTATGTATCTGGGAAACAAGGTTTGGGATACTGCTCCTGAGGTAAATTAATAAATCGGGACCCTGGACCACACTTTCCATCAAATCAAATAAGGATCTGTAATTTTCAAAATCCCGGTTAGCCATAAGTCCCATGGCATGAAGGTTTGGCGCAAAAATATAGGCGTCTTCATAAATGGTGCGATCCTGGATAATTTTTTTACCACTTTCACGAATTTGAAGGATCTGTCGGAAACGGCTATTCAAAAAATAAATTTGAAGATTGAAGGACCAGCGCTCCATCTTATTGTAAAAATCTTCCAGATAAGGATTCTCTACAACATCTTCATAGTGAGGCTCCCATTTATAATGTTTTGCCAATAATTTAGTGAGCGTGGTTTTACCCGCACCAATATTTCCTGCAATAGCTACATACATGTTTTAACGATTTTTTAGCTGGTTATTTGGACCAAATGAAATTTATTGAAAGCCGATAAAGATACAGGTTTTCAGATAAAAAATCCCTGCGGCCCTATATTTCGGCTATTAAAAAAGTGCTGAATTAATTATCTTAACATTCCGGGTTAAAAGTTCTTAAAGTTATATTTTAGTAATCGGTTTTGGATTAGATTTCGTGCGAATTAGATTTTTAATTATGAAATGTGCATTAGCGAAGCCCGAGGCAACACCAGTGCTGAACTGCGGATGCAATCTCTCCAATAAGAACCAATAAAAGTCTATATATGAATAAAATATTTTATCTGTTCAGCATCCTTTCAATACTGATGGCTTGTAATAAAGATGATCCCGGAGATGTGGTTTTTACCGCAGATGTTTTGAATGTTCGGGGCACCAGGTTTTCTGAAAGCAACACTACTTTGGAGCAAACCTATTCTATTTTTATAGAGGCTTTAAATACCAACCAGCTTCTTGGCATACATGCTGAGATTGATCACGCCGCAAATGCCCGTGCTGTGGGGAGGGTCCTGAATCCGACTAAAATTGTATTTTTTGGAAATTCAAATCTCATTACCCCCCTGCTGCAAAAAAATCAGTTGGCAGGTTTGGACCTGCCGCAGAAGGTGCTTTTTTTTGAAAATGACGATAATTTGGTGTTTGTAATGTATAATTCTGTCGCTTATCTGGAGTCGCGGTATCAACTTCAGGATACAGCGACTTTAGGGCAGATTTCCCGGGAGCTGGAGACCTTAACCAGTACGGCCACAAATTCAGATATAAAGCGGGCCGGGAATTTAATTGCTGAATCAGGGGAAGGAATTATCACGATTGAAAGCGGCCAGGATTTTGAACAGACCTATTCCAGACTGCAAACTGCGATTTCTTCAGATGAAAATCTTCAAATCCTGGTGCAACTGGACCATCAGGCCAATGCAGCAAGTGAGGCAATGGAACTAAGACCGACAAAGCTGATCCTCTTTGGAAATCCTAACCTGGAGACTCCCCTGATGCAAAATTCACAAACCAGCGGATTAGATCTGCCTCAAAAAATATTGGTCTGGGAAGATCAGGAGGGATTGGTAAAAATATCCTACAACGATCCGCTTTATGTCCAACAAAGGCATGGGATAAACGGAAATGAAATCCAACTTGAACAAATTGCGAGGCTCTTAGAGGATCTTTCTGGGGCTGCGGCGGGAAATTGAGGTAAATATGAAAAAATAATCAAATTTTAACAGACAATCAAAACATAAGTTAATATAATTTTATACTATTGCAGTATTCAAAATAAGAACTTATATCTTTTTAAAAGAAAATGCAAAACAAGGCAAATATATTTAACAGTTTTTCAGAACTATTTGTTCTGAGGAATGTTAATGTCACTATGCCAAACCGCCCGGTAACTTCACGCCGCCCGTAGGGGTGCTACACTATTTTGGAGTTAGGTGTGTCCAACTCCCCCTTTGAGAAAATCATCACTTTATTTATCAATTTAATCTAAGACAACATGCAGGTAGTTATTGCCAACAACTCGCATATTCAATACGCACAAATTATTTGTGACACTATTGAAGAATCTGCAAAACTGCGCGGCACAGGAATCGCTAAGCGCACGCCGGAATATATCATCACCAAGATTCAAAATGGGAATGCCATCATTGCCCTGGATGGCGATAAATTCGCTGGGTTTTGCTATATAGAAAATTGGGGACATGGTAAATACGTAGCTAATTCCGGTTTAATTGTAGCTGTAGACTACAGGGGACAGGGACTGGCCACAGCAATTAAGAGTAAAACATTTGAATACAGCAGGGAAAAATTTCCCGAGGCTAAAATCTTTGGGATCACTACCGGACTGGCGGTAATGAAAATAAATTACGATTTAGGCTATGAACCGGTCACTTTTTCTGAACTTACCGATGATCCCGCGTTTTGGACAGGCTGCCAAACCTGCAAAAATTATGATATTTTAACCCGTACCGACAGAAAAATGTGCCTTTGTACCGGAATGCTATATGATCCGGCGGTAAAGGAAAAGGCCAAATCTCACAAACACGAATTCAGCGGAAAGGTTTTTAAACGACTTAAAAGCATTAAAGAATCCCTTTTCTTAAAAAAAGACAATCAAAAATGAAAAAATTAGTTTTAGCCTACAGCGGTGGATTAGACACTTCCTATTGTACCAAATATTTAACTGCCGAAGAAGGTTTTGAAGTCCACGCGGTCAGTGTAAATACCGGCGGATTTACCAAAAAAGAAATTAAAGAAATTGAAGATAAAGCCTTGCTCCTGGGAGCAGCCTCCTATCATTCTATTGACGCGGTTCAGACATTTTACGACAGTGTGGTGAGGTATCTCATCTTTGGGAATGTTTTGAAAAACAACACCTATCCCCTCTCTGTAAGTGCCGAGAGAATCGTGCAGGCATTGGAGATCGTCAAATACGCAAAAAAGATCGGAGCAAAATACATTGCGCATGGCAGCACCGGGGCCGGAAACGACCAGGTGCGTTTTGATATGATCTTCCAGGTGCTGGCACCGGAAATTGAAATTATTACCCCTATCCGGGATAAAAAATTGGCGCGACAGGAGGAGATTGAATACTTGAAATCCAAGGGCGTCAATTTAGAATGGGCCAAAGCCAAATATTCTGTCAACAAAGGCCTCTGGGGGACCAGCGTAGGAGGGGAAGAAACCTTGACCTCTCACCTTCCCTTGCCAGATGATGCCTATCCTAGCAAGCTCACCAACCCGGCACCTCAGAAGGTGAAACTGACTTTTGAAAAGGGAGAGTTGGTTGCAATAGATGGCAAGAAGGGGAAGCCTGCCGAAAACATAGAAAAACTCGAGGATATAGCTTCCCAATATGCAATTGGAAGGGATATTCACGTGGGTGATACCATCATTGGGATCAAAGGCCGGGTCGGGTTTGAAGCCGCAGCCCCGCTGATCATCATCAAGGCCCATCACAGTCTGGAAAAACATGTGCTCACCAAATGGCAATTGCACCATAAAGACTATTTGGCCAACTGGTATGGAATGCTACTTCACGAGGGAAATTATCTGGATGAGGTGATGCGTAACATAGAAGCATTTTTAATAGATTCACAAAAAAATGTTTCGGGAGAGATTTGGGTGAGTTTACATCCGTACCGATTTGCCATTGACGGAATAAAATCCAAACACGATCTGATGAACGCCGGCTTTGGGACATATGGCGAGGTCAATAATGCCTGGAGTGCCGATGATGCCAAGGGCTTTATTAAAATTTCATCCAATGCGACAAAAATCTATCAATCGGTAAACAAAAAATAAAATGATCAAAGTTGGAATAATAGGAGGCTCGGGCTACACCGGCGGGGAACTTATCAGGATCTTGCTGCACCACCCCAAGGCAGAACTGGATTTTGTTTACAGCACCACCAAGGCCGGAAATCCGGTAAGCGATGCGCATCAGGATCTGTTGGGGGTCACCGATTTGAAGTTTTCCGGGGAGATAAATCCCGGGGTGGACATGCTTTTCTTATGCCTGGGCCACGGAAATTCAACCTCCTTTTTAAATGAGAATCAATTTTCGGCCACCACAAAAATCATTGATCTAAGCAACGACTTCCGACTCCGGGAAGATTCAAATTTCCAGGGAAAAGAATTCGTTTACGGCCTGCCGGAGTTAAACAGATCGGAGATTAAAAATGCGCAATTCATTGCGAATCCGGGGTGTTTTGCCACCGCGATAGAGCTTGCTTTATTGCCATTGGCTGCAGGAAAAAAACTAATAAATGAGGTTCATATAAATGCCACAACCGGAAGTACCGGAGTTGGGGTGGGATTAAATGACAAGGCGCATTTCAGCTGGAGAAACAACAATATTTCCTGGTATAAACCTTTTGTCCATCAGCATTTGGGGGAAATAGGGGAGTCCCTGGAATCCCTTCAGGGCAGTAAATCCGATATTTTCCTGCTCCCGCAGCGGGGGAATTTTACAAGGGGAATTTTCTCCACAAGCTATACCAGGTTTGAGGGGAGTTTGGACGAGGCAAAAGACATGTATACCTCTTTTTATGCGGAGGCTCCTTATACGCAGGTTTCTGAGCACGAAATTCATTTAAAGCAAGTCGTCAATACCAATTATGCTCACCTGCATTTACACAAACACGACGGGCTTTTGTTGATAACAAGTGCAATTGACAATTTATTGAAAGGCGCCAGCGGGCAAGCCATACAGAATATGAATTTGATGTTCGGTTTTGAGGAAACCGCAGGGCTGCTATTAAAAGCGAGTTGCTTTTAATTGTAAAAACTGCTGAAATTAATCTGAATTTACAGAAATACTAAAAAATAAAAAATATGAAAATAGCCATTATAGGTGCCGGAAATTTGGGAATTGCCATGGCTGAAGGTTTAATCACCACCAATGCGATAACGACCCTGTATCTGACAAAACGAAACACGGATGCGATCCTCAAATACAAAGAATACAAAGATGTTAAGGTTACCTCAGACAATCGCCTCGCGGTCCAAAATTCAGATATTCTGATCTTCGCGGTGCAGCCAGGTCAGTTTGAAGTTATTTTACAGGATATAAAAGACCTGTTGAACGAAAAACATGTACTGATCTCCACCATTACCGGTTTTACACTCTCAAGAATGGAATCCATTATCGGCACCGATCATTATATTGTCAGGAGTATGCCCAATACCGCAATTTCCGTGGGAAAATCCATGACTTGTATCTGCAGTAACGAAAAGGGAAAGAAGCGCATCGATCTGGCAAAGGCCATTTTCAACCGTTTGGGTACCAGCATTTCCATTCCGGAAGAAAAGATGCAGGCCGCAACGGTAATCTGTGCAAGCGGGATCGCGTTCTGGATGCGGCTTATTCGCGCCACGACCCAGGGCGCGATCCAGTTGGGATTTGACGCGAAGGAAGCACAGGAAATGGCGATGCAAACCTGCTCGGGTGCCGCCAATCTGCTCATAGAATCGGGCAATCACCCCGAACAGGAAATTGACAAAGTCACCACCCCCAGGGGATGTACCATTGAAGGACTAAATGAAATGGAACACGGGGGACTGAGTTCTTCCTTGATTAAAGGAATTGTCGCTTCGTTCGAGAAAATAAACCAGATTTCGAAAACATAGGAAGAATGGAGATTTAAAATCCCAATTCTCCCCTCCAAATCTAAAAAAAATATGAAACTATTTGACGTATATCCCCTCTATAACATTAGCCCGGTAAGGGCAAAAGACGTTTTTGTGTACGATGAAAACCAACAGGAATACCTGGATCTTTACGGGGGGCATGGAGTGATTTCCATTGGGCATTCCCACCCTAAATATGTAGAAAAGATCACGGATCAAATCCAAAAGATCGGCTTTTACTCCAATGCCATTCAGAATCCGTTGCAGGTTGAACTTGCCGAAAAACTGGGGAAAGCCTCCGGTTGTAGGGATTATCAACTGTTTTTGTGCAATTCCGGGGCTGAGGCCAATGAAAATGCCTTAAAACTGGCTTCTTTTGAAACCGGAAAAGCAAGGCTCATCGCCTTTGAAAACGCGTTCCATGGCAGGACCTCTGCCGCGGTTGCCGTTACCGATAACCAAAAAATAAACGCCCCGCTGAATTGCCAGCATTCAGTTTCTTTTTTAGCCCTGAATGATTCCGAGGCATTGGAAAAGGAATTGGCCAAAAATGATGTGTGTGCCGTTATTATAGAACCCATTCAGGGCGTGGGAGGATTGGATCAGGGAACCACCGGTTTTTTTAAGGAGGTTGAAAAACTTTGCAGGAAATACGGCGTTATCCTGATTTTGGATGAAGTGCAATCCGGTTACGGGCGAAGCGGGAAGTTCTTCGCCTTTGAGCATCACCAAATTGAGCCGGACATTATCTCGATAGCAAAAGGAATGGGCAATGGTTTCCCTATTGGAGGGATTCTTGTCCACCCCAGGATCAAGGCTAAATACGGCATGTTGGGCACTACCTTTGGCGGGAATCATTTGGCCTGTGCGGCGGCAATTTCTGTTTTGGAGGTAATTGAAAATGAAAAGTTGATCGACAATGTAAATGAGGTTTCGGCGTACTTTTTTGAGAAGGCAAAAAGCCTTCCTCAGGTAAAAAATATAAAAGGGCGCGGACTTATGCTCGGCCTTGAATTTGATTTTGAGGTTGCTGAACTGAGAAAAAAACTCATCTACGAAAAACACATTTTCACGGGTGGTTCCAACAATAAAAATCTGATCAGGATACTTCCGCCATTGACGGTTAAAAAAGAACATATTGACCGGTTTTTTGAAGCCTTGGGCAGTCTTTTGGCTAAGAATTGAGAGGTTGAAATGAGCTTAAAAAAAAGACTTACCGTGAAAGCCATAACATTGGAAAAAGAAAGAATTAAGAGCCAGGAAACAGGACAATTGAAAAAGAAAAATATTGGGCACCCTCCGGAGGTAAAAGGCAGGTCGGTGACTAAAAAACTACCAAGTCAAATTTAGTGCAAAAATGAAACAATTTTTAGATTTAGAAGATATTCCAGATGTTCAGCAGCTCATAGAAGAGGCTATTTCTCTCAAGAAAGATCCCTTTGAATATGAACATCTGGGAAAACATAAAACCATTGGAATGCTATTTTTCAATTCCAGTTTACGCACGCGTTTAAGCACCCAGAAGGCAGCGCAAAACCTGGGGATGAAAACCCTGGTAATGAATATAAATTCCGAGGGATGGGCCTTGGAATTTGAAGACGGCAACATCATGAATGGCGATACGGCAGAGCATATCAGGGAAGCAGCGGCAGTTGTTTCTCAATTTGTGGATATTATCGCGGTAAGGGCTTTTCCGGGGCTGACTGATAAAGAAAAGGACGGACAGGAAAAAATCATAAAAAGTTTTCAGAAATACGCTGGGGTTCCCGTTGTAAATATGGAAAGTGCCACCGCACATCCCTTGCAGGCGTTAACAGATGCCATCACCATCACCGAATTTCAACAAAAAAAACGGCCAAAGGTTGTATTGAGCTGGGCGCCGCATCCAAAGGCTTTGCCGCATGCCGTTCCAAATTCATTCACCAAGATGATGCAGTTGATGGAGGTTGATTTCGTGATCACCCATCCAAAAGGCTATGAACTGGATCCGAAGATCACCAAAGACAGTAAAATTCAGTACGATCAGGACGAGGCCTTAAAGGATGCCGATTTTGTGTATTCAAAAAACTGGAGCTCTTACAAAAACTACGGAAAAATTGAAAATACCGATCCCAAATGGATGATGACCCTGGAAAAACTGGGAAAGGCTAAATTTATGCATTGCCTTCCGGTGCGAAGAAATGTGGTGGTGGCAGATGAGGTTCTGGACAGCGATCAATCCTTGGTTATTCAGCAAGCCAATAACAGGACCTATGCCGCCCAGGTGGTGTTGAAACGAATTTTGGAAAACAAATAATTAACTCCGGAGATGAAAAGGAAAGTATCAGTCATAAAAATAGGGGGTTCATTAATTGAAGACGAAAAAATTCTGGACGATTTTCTGTCAGATTTCACGAGACTTGAAGGCCTGAAGATCCTTGTTCATGGCGGCGGAAAACTGGCCACTCAACTGGCCGGAAAACTGGGAATTGAAACCAGAATGAATCAAGGCAGAAGGATTACAGATGCCGAAACAGTAAAGGTGATCACCATGGTTTACGGCGGGCTGGTAAATAAAACCATCGTTGCCAAACTCCAGGCAGCCTCCTGCAACGCACTGGGGCTTTCCGGAGCCGATCTGAACAGTATTGTATCGGTAAAAAGACCGGTTGAGGAAATTGATTATGGCTTTGTTGGGGATGTGGAAAAAGTCAATACGGAAATGATCTCTTTGCTACTAAGCAATGGGATCTCGCCTGTGTTTTGCGCCATTACCCATGATAAAAACGGACAATTGCTAAATACCAATGCCGATACGATCGCTTCAGAGATCGCCATCGCTTTGAGCCGGGATTTTGAAACAGATCTTTATTATTGCTTTGAAAAACAAGGAGTTTTGATGGATATTGCTGATGAAAATTCGGTGATAGCACATATTGACAGTAAAAAATACCGGCAATTAAAACAGGAGAAGATCATCGCAGATGGAATGTTGCCTAAACTTCATAATTGTTTTAATGCTTTGGAGAGAAATGTATCAAAGGTGTGCATAGGAAGTATTAATATGATCAGCGGAAAAAATCAAAAATTCACCACTATACGTCTATAAAAATGACTCAGCAGGAACTTACCATCAGCGCTATTGAATTGCTGAAAAATCTCATTGCCACGCCTTCATATTCCAGCGAAGAACACAAAACTGCCGGACATATTGAAGATTGGTTTAAAACACAAAACATTCCGTTTCATCGGGAAAACAACAATATTTGGGCTTTTAACAAGCATTTTCAGGAAGGAAAACCCTTGTTGTTGCTCAATTCACATCATGACACGGTAAAACCAAATGCAGCTTATACCAGGGATCCTTTTGATCCGCAGGTGCAAGAGGGAAAATTATTCGGACTGGGAAGCAATGATGCCGGGGGAAGTTTATGTTCGCTTATTGCAAGCTTTACCCATTTTTATGAGAGGACAGATCTGTTGTACAATCTGGTGCTCGTCGCCTCCGGGGAAGAGGAAAACTCTGGTCCAAACGGCCTGAATTCGGTTTTGAAAAGCCTTCCAAAAATTGATGTGGCAATCGTGGGAGAACCAACCCTGATGCACCTTGCCGTGGCCGAAAAAGGCCTGGTGGTTTTTGATGCCAAAGTCAGCGGGACACCCGGCCACGCAGCACATCCAAACAAGGATAATTGTATTTATAAATCCATTGAGGTCCTTGAATGGTTCAGGGATTTTAAATTCGAAAAAGTCTCTGAATTTTTGGGCGAGGTAAAAGTTACGGTAACCCAAATAAATGCCGGCTCGCAACACAATGTAGTTCCTTCAGACCTTCATTTGGTGGTGGATGTGCGAGTAAACGATAAATACACCAACACTGAGGTGGCAGAGGTCTTTAGAAAAAGGGCACCCTGTGAGGTAAAACCCAGATCGCTCAGGTTAAACTCCTCCTCCATTGCTGTGGAACACGAACTGGTCCAGGCGGGAATAGCATTGGGCAGGAAAACCTACGCCTCGCCCACTATGTCAGACCAGGCGGTGCTGAGCTGCCAGTCCCTTAAATTAGGCCCTGGGGATTCCACCCGGTCACATTCTGCAAATGAATTCATTTATATAAATGAAATTGAAGAAGGGATCGACCTGTATATAAAGTTGTTGGAAAAAGTGGTTGAAGGGCAGAACTAGGCGCCTAGGGCTAAGGCCTTGAGACAGCATCAAGAAAACAGGGGAACACTAAAAAGAATAACCAAGACCTGGAAAATAGCACGGGAATTTTGGAGCAATGGGAAGGTGGAAAGCCTAAATAAAAAAAACTATTCGCTGCCCTGCCTGCCGGCAATGGCAGGTTCGTCTAACAAGCAGCACAGGCATACATAGAATTTAGAACAATATTTAATGAGATCCTGAAATTTAAATCACAGTCCTTGTGAAAAACTTCAGGATACTAAAATAAAAGAAATGAAACTCTGGGAAAAAGGATTCACCACCGATAAAAAAATAGATATTTTCACCGTAGGATCAGACAGGGAACTGGATCTGGTAATCGCGAAATACGATGTGATCGCTTCCAGGGCCCATGCTAAAATGCTGGGTAAAATTGGATTACTGACAGCATCAGAAACCGGATCCCTCTTAAGGGAATTGGAAAATATAGGCAAAACCATTGAAAGCGGAAACTTTGTTATTGAAGATGATTTTGAAGATGTACATTCCAAAATAGAGGTGCTGCTTACCGAAAAATTGGGTGATACCGGAAAAAAAATACACATGGCACGCTCCAGAAACGATCAGGTTTTAGTGGCGGTCCATTTGTATTTGAAGGATGAACTTTCGGAAATAAAGAGCCTTTCCAAGGAACTTTTTGAGGTCTTAATGAAGTTGGCCGAAACCCATAAAAAAGTATTGCTCCCGGGATATACTCATCTGCAAATCGCTATGCCCTCCTCTTTTGGATTGTGGTTTTCCGCCTTCGCAGAGAGTTTGATAGACGACCTGTATTTTGTGAATGCAGCCTTTAAGGTGGTCGATCAAAATCCCCTAGGAAGTGCTGCCGGATATGGAAGTTCTTTTCCAATAGACCGGGATTTTACCACCGCTGAATTGGGGTTTTCAGCCTTGAAATACAATGTTGTCGCCGCTCAAATGAGCCGGGGCAAGGCCGAGAAAAGCACAGCCTTTGCCCTGAGCAGCGTCGCGGCTACCCTGGCCAAAATGGCCATGGATATTTGTTTGTATATGAGTCAGAATTTTGGTTTTGTTTCTTTTCCGGACGAATTAACCACCGGATCCAGCATTATGCCTCACAAGAAAAACCCGGATGTTTTTGAACTAATCCGCGGAAAATGCAATAAGATCCAGGCAGTTCCGAATCAGCTGGCACTGTTGACAACCAATCTGCCAAGCGGATATCACCGGGAACTACAACTCACCAAGGAAATTATTGTGCCGGCGATCCAGGAATTAAAATCCTGTCTGGAGATGATGATGTTTTCCATTAAAAGCATCCAGGTAAAACCAAACATCCTCGAGGATAAAAAATACGATTACCTCTTTAGTGTGGATACCCTAAACGATCTTGTTTTAGCAGGGGTCCCTTTCAGGGACGCCTACAAGCAAATTGGGCAGCAGATATCGGACGGCTCCTTCACACCCAAGCGTGAGATCAATCACACCCACGCAGGGAGTTTGGGGAATTTGGCCCTGGAGGAGATCCGTAGGAAAATGGAAGCGGTTTAATAAAGTAGGCTAAGGAGTACCTTTTTCAAGGTTCGTAGCCTTGGAAAGGGTATACCACGAATACCTGCCTCACCGGGCATCACAATTTAGAGGTCAAACCTACCTTGTTTCGATATTGATTGGGCGTGATCTTTTCAAAGCGTTTAAACAGGCGGTTGAAATAACTCGTATTATTAAATCCTGCTTTAGCTGCGATCTCGGTAAATCTGCCGGGAGTATGCTCTATGAGATTTTTTGCGAATTTAATGCGCTGCCCGTTCAAAAAATCAATTGGGCTCTCGCCTATGGTATTTTTGAAGGTTCTGTGGAAATTGGAAGGACTCATTCAAGCCTTCGCTGCCAAAGAATTCACACTGATATCTTCTGTTAAATGCTCGCGCAAATATTTTACAATAAATGCCATCCGGTTATTCTCAAAAAGAATTGCTTTGTCGAGCAACATAGCTTTTGCCCTGGTTTGCAACAGCCGTATGATCCATTCTTTAACCATAAGGTCCATCAGGGCATCCTTGGCCTTGTTGTTTCCTAAAAAAAGTAGCGAATATCCTGTCTAAAATAAATTGAACCTGTTCATTGTTATTATTTCCCCATACCAAAAGGATAATTATTTCTATCAGCATCATTATTTGAAATTGCAAGGTTATAAATGGCTTTTAAACAGCTCATGCAGTTTGCAACCGCTGTTGTTGATAGTCCTTTTTCACCATGGAGGTAAACATCAAATCTTTGAAGTAGATTAGGGTCAATTTCAGAGAATTCAAGATCCCGGTTCAAACAAAAACCTTTAAATTCTTCTATAGTGTTTCTATCGGTTAAGTATTTTTTAGATTTCTTACCCCAAAAAAGTTTGTTTAAATGTATTTCAGCAACTCCCAAGAAATACATCTTCTTATTGGCCAGGATGGTTCCTTTTATTTTTCTAATTGATATAGGTGTTCCTGAGGCTTCATTTTCTATTAATTTTTCATTACAGGACTTAAGTTTTGTCAATATTAACTGGTTTATTCTCGCATAATTAAGATGAGAACTTCGGAGCCTCTGATTTACTTGATCCCAATATTTTTCTTCAATGGATTGTCCAATGTAGAGATAACTTGTTTCTCTATTTTTTGTGATCCTAATTGCAATTGGGTATTGATTCTGCTTATTTTTCTGCTTCCTCAATACCGCTTTAATTGTTGCCATCCTTTATTATTAAAGATAACAATTTAGGTACAATTTATATAAAAATTTTCATCATTTTAAATACCTTCATTTGATATCAAAAGGCAGTAATGATATGCAAATTACCGATTATTAGAGGAATAAAATGTTTCTTGAGATGTCAATAGCTCAGTTAAAAGCGCTGTGGGGAAAAAGTAAATCTGCATTTAGAACACAAAACATCCTGCCAATTCCAATCCAAAGAGCAGCGAAAAACTGAAGGGAAAAGTTGAAATTTCAGTTCCTGAAAATTTCTGTCCACTTATAAATCTCAGAAGAAAAATAACATTCCTCACACCGAGAAAACATCCACAAGCAATCAATAAGATCCGTGAGCATATGGAATAACAGACCGATACATATCAGTCTGAAGATTTTGTCTCTGAGGAGTGCAACTCCGAGAATGTAAGCAGAAATAGCAAGCTCGGAATGCAAAGGATGAAAACCGATCCCGCAACGATTAGGGTCAAATAGTGGGGTTGCCAGCAGGTGGTCGGCATCCACCAAGATGGTGGCCAGTAAAATAAGCCAGTTTCTCTTCCAGTGCTCCCTGTCATAACAGAGAGCAATTGCCCCAATGGCAATAAAATGTAGAAAATAATGGACTATGGTTTGCAGCACGATATTTTAATCTATTGAGGGGTTTTCTCCTTGTTTTTCTTCCACGACTAAATTTTTATGCGGCCGCAAAAGTTTTTTCATTTTCCGCTCCAGGGCGATATAGCGCCAGATTCCTATAATGAAAAATAACACCGAAAAAACCAGGGCCAGATACCCAATGTATCTCAATTCCTCATTTTCCTTAAGTTGCAATAGGGCAAGGCCACCCAGCAAAAAATAAAGGGCAGCCTGGGTATATGAAAGCAGGGTACGCTCATTTGCCAATTTAGTGCGCTCAAGGGCCAGATGCTCCCGAATAAATTTTTCGTCAATTTGCCTTGATTTAAAAGGATTTTTAAGTTTCATCTCTTAATATTAATTTAAATCATTTTTTGAATCCCAGTTCCATTGATTGTCATATTCAGCCCAGTACCGCAACTTTTTGATTTTTCAGGTACTACCTAATTATGAGTTGCCTGACAGGAACACCCCGGAGCGGTAAAACTCTGAGAGTCTTCGTGCCAGGGGATGATGCGTTGTATTTATTGTTTTCCAAGTAAAATTCCCCTCGCTGCTTCGGATGATTTCCAATTTCATTCATGCTATCGGAATCATATAACCTGCCATTTACCATGGTATAAATAATCGTGTTCGAATTATGAATATCCTCCAGAGGGTTTTTATCCAACACGATCAGATCGGCAAGTTTTCCCGGTTCCAGGGATCCTATTTCCTTGTCCATTCCCAGATATTGAGCGCCGTTAATGGTTATTGCCTGCAGGGCTTCCATATTGCTCCTTCCACCCATTTCAAGCAATCATAATTCCCAATGCGCGCCAAGGCCATACAATTGTCCGTGGGTGGATTTTATCGGGCTAAATATAAGGAAAGTTTAGAAGATTTCGGGAAAATCCGCTTTTTGGAGGAACTATTACAGACAGGCTTGGATTGGGCAATGCCAACTATGAACACAAAATATTAATTGTTTATTAATAAATGAAGGAATGACTGAATTTCAAAATTAACGATCAACAGAATAAAGATATGGAAGAATTTTTTGCGATTCTTATTGATAAGGAGTTGGAAGAAGAGATTTAGTAAATTAATTAGATAGTAATAATAGAAAGTGTTTTTTTCCGTAATAATTTGGCATAAAGAAGTAAGTTGCTATTGTGTATAACAAGTTGTGAAACATTGAAAAATAAACAAATATAACCACATAAAATTCATTTTAAATGGCAAAAACAGACAAAGCGTTAAGTCTGATTAGTGATTATGAAAACACCTTTAGACATCCAGATTTGCAAAGGTTGGAAATAAGTGGATTGTTTGACTTGTGTCCAGAAAAAGAGTCAGTACACAAAGCTGAAAAGTCATGGCCAAATGAGTGGATTGATTGCGGGTGTGCGGGAGTATACATGTTTCTAGATGATAATCTAGAAATTGCATACATTGGAAAAACAAATCATTTCGGTTATAGATTTGGATGTTATTTTGCGTATAATGATGACAAGAAGTGCCAAATTAAAAACTCGTGGAAGACAATTCCTAGATTTGTGATTACTATAGCTGTGCCTGACCAATCCAAATTTGAAAGCGCTGCAATTGAAGAATTCTTGTTGTCTAATATTGTAACTACTGACAATACCATTGGAAATAAAAGAGTGGAATAAACCACGCTTCATAATATTTAGCAAATTAGCATAAAAAACCCTTCTTTAACCATAGGTAGAGGGGCTCTTGCTTGTTTAACTGCCTGATATACATTGCAATTAGTCTGACCATCATGTTGTTTTATTAGTTCCCGGTTTTAATCACATTAATTTAATTGAATCCTAAATAAAGGATGTCAATATTGATAAATAAAATTCTGATAGGATCTCAATATAAACGGTATCAAGCCATTTCAAAAACAAGATACATTGCGATGCTTATTAATGAGGGGTGGAAATTTAGTAAATCTCTCAAAAAATGATACTAAGCCTTGTTTTATCCCGCAAGTATTTGTGATAAAAGACTAAATTGCAGGTTATTTAATATGTTGAGGGCAAGGCAAAAGGAAAAATGAACATAGGGATATAAACATAAGCCAATGAATGAAGATGATACAATAACCCATAGTACTCTTGAAGAAGGATATGATTTTTTATTACTGATAAATGGAACAAAAAGTATCATTTTAAAATTGCGACCTTCGAGGTTCCCTCAGGTTTATTTTCAGAAGCATTCGAGGTAATAGAGAACCATGCAGATCAGGAACCACGAGTTTTTCATGTGCTTTCAGACTTTGATTCTGATATAGAAAAAGCAGAATTACTCCTGAAGCAAAAAATTAAAAAAGGGGTTAATAAAAGATACTTGGATTATAACGATGGTATTGCTTCGATAGGCCGGGATCTTGAGGTAGCTGGTAGAATTCTATGCGACGATACCCTTAAAAATTCTGCATTTGATCATTTTTTTCAAATTGATAATAGAAAGATTAGTATTGAACAATTCATTGATATGTAAAAAGTAGTTGAAGGGTGGAATTTCAAGTTTCAAATTTTAGACACGACTGATGATATAGATTGATTTAAATTAAAAAATAAAAATATGGCGTACATACCATTTCATGAAATTTGTCCAAAGACAGCTGAAAAAGAAACAAGGGTGATTACAACCCCACAAACTGAAAAAGTATTTCATTTACCTCAAGGGGATTATGCCTTTTGTGAACTTTTTTGTGATGAATGCGATTGCCGAAGGGTGTTTTTACAAGTTTTCCTGAATGAAAAAATAGTTGCAACTATCGTATATGGATGGGAAACACTCTCTTTCTACAAAAAAGAATTTAAGGGGCTTGATGAAAAAGAACTCAGGGAGTTAAAAGGACCTATATTAGATTCATTTCAATATCAATCTGAACTTTCAGAGGGAATTCTAAAAATGTTTGATGAATTATTATTTTCTGATAAAAAATATTTAGATAGGATTGAAAGACATTATAACCGATTTAAGAAGAGATTAAAGAAAATAAATAAAAAAAATGGGGTAGCCGATAACTGCCAATATAAGTAAGCTGATAAGGCAACCAAACAACCAAGCTGACAAAATAGCGTCCCTACTCTGTGCTAATTGCGTTAATCAAGACTTTACCTATAAAATCAACGCATAAAAAATTTGAGTTACATTGTACCTTATTAAGGATTTAAAAAAGAAACAAATGTTGACCAATACGAAATTAAAAAAACACCCTAAAAGTTTTCCTGAGAAGTTTTCAGTTCATTTTGATCGAGAAAATGGACAAGGAAGGAATCTATCGGCCCGTGGGAAATAATATCTAACTCTAATTTGGATAATGACCTTGAAAAATAGTTCGGATAAATTGGATGGTTTCAGTTAAAAAATGACTTAAATATATCGCAGAATACCATGGTAAAGACTGATACATACCCAAAGGTTCATCCTCAGAGATTACCCCAGGGAGTTAACTTATTAACTTCCCAAATCTATAGAGGAAAGATTCCTCCCGAATTCAAAGCCTGAATATTACAATAAGATAAATTCAATGCAGCTCTACAAAACCTTTCAGACCGAAAGACTCCTACTTAGGCCGACCTCTATCGTCGATGCTCTTTTTATTTGCGAATTGTTCAATACTCCCAAATGGTTACAGTTCATTGGGGACCGCGATGTAAAGACAGAAGAAGCGGCACTGGCATATATACGGGCGAAAATGCTGCCACAACTTGGAATCTTGGGGTTTGGCAATTATACAGTGATTAGGAAGGCGGATAGTGTAAAGGTTGGGACCTGCGGGCTTTTTGACCGGCCGGGGCTCGAGGGAATTGACATTGGGTTTGCCTTTTTGGCTCAACACGAGAAAAAAGGCTATGCCTTTGAAGCTTCGAGGGAACTCCTGCGCGCCGCGGGGGAGGATTTTGGACTATTAAAAATAAACGCAATCACTGCAAGGAAGAATCTTGGCTCCCAAAAACTACTGGAAAGGCTGGGCCTTGTCTTCACCAAAACCATCGGTCTGCCGGGGGAGGAAGAAGATCTTCTGTTTTATGAGAAGGGTCTAGGGGAGGTGTAAACCCATAAGCCTCTAAATCCGGGAAATTCCAGGTGAGGTTTAAATTCATTTTTTGCTGGGTTATTTGTTTAAAACTTCAATTCACAGGCAGAAAACCTAATCAGATAATCAATTAAATAGGCCTTTTCAGCAGGTCTTACCAGGTTCAGATCAAAATCCATCGAAAGTTGGATCTTTTAATAACTTACAAAAGAAGTTGAGGACTTGAGAAAATCAGGTTAAGAAAAATAACGGAATATTGATGGATACTTGAAAAGCCCGACAAACACGACAAATTTATCAACAACCTGCTCCGGGCTTTAGGGAAAATCATTTAAGATCTCCATCCTGAAAGTTAACAACTACCTCCTGAGGCGCGACTATTACAATGTAATCTTCTGCTTTACGATCTTAGCGTTGCTGACTTCAAATTTTGCGTCTGACCATTTGGGCGGTCCAAATTTGGAGGGAGCATTATTGGAGGCCCCGTAATTTTCTGTCGGAATCCCAAGGAATGTATTGAGTTTTTTATCCTTATTTTTATCGTGAAAGACCGAGATCGCATAGGTTCCATCGGGAATATTCATTAAGATTGCAACCGCTTTTTTGTCTTTGATCTTCACTTCTTTTCCTTTGTAAACCTTATCCAGGAATGAAGACTCTGTATTAAAAAGACCAATCTGCGCCACCCCTGTGTCAGAGGTAAAATTGGTTATTTCCACCTCAATGCTGTTTTGGGCGCAGAGGATTAGACTTCCATAGAGGAAAAGGATCAACAAGAGGATTGAATTTTTCATAATTTGTTTTTAAGAGCCATAAATATATAATTCTTAGAAAGTTATGCAAATAAATTAAGATGTGTTTGTGAAAAAAAATCAATATTTCTGAAAACGATTAATGATCAAATCCCCTATTAAGTAAAAAAATTCAAAGAAATTTTCTGTTTTGTCAGGTTTCTCTTTCCCGTATCAAATACGAATTAATGAATTTTATCTTCATAATGTTTACCCCATTGTACAAAATTTAAAAATTTTGTTTGTTGCACATACTCAAAAAAATATGGTTTTGATACAGATAAAATTCAATAGGCTTATCAAAACAAAATGCCTCTCTGGCTCTTTACTTTTATGCCCTAGATATTCATAGATAAAGCCCTTCAATGGGTGAACTGTTTTTAGAATCTTGAATATTTTGGATCCTTTAGGATCGTTCCAACTTTATCCATCAACATCCTAAATATGATTTGATTTCAGTGGACGAGGTCTATTTTGGGAGATTCTGGCGAGATTTTATTCTTCACCAATTGGGATGGCCAAAAAAGGAATGTTTGCGTTTTTGAATAATTTTAATGAAACGCTTTCCAGAAAGAAATTCTGGATAAACCCATATTTATGCGTGCCTACGATCATAAGATCCGAATTTAATTTTTTCGCTTCTTCCAATACGGTTTCAACCGTAGATCCCTGAACTAAAAGTGCTTCAGATCTTACATTCCTGCTCAAAAGGGTTTTACGCAGATCCTGTAATCTTTTGTGTTCCTCCTTTAATTCTTCCGCGCGTGAATCCCTTATGTATTGTGGGCCTGGCTCATAGCCAACAAAATCGGGATCAGGGGCAGAAACATGGATCATCCAAACTTTAGAATCGAATTTTGTGGCAATGCTTTCAGCATACCCGAGCAAATCCCCAATGTTGTCATTGAAATCTACTGCTACCAGAATATTTTTTATTGCTTTCATTTGTTTTTAGTATTGATTTAGAGGGCATATGGTACATCCATATAATCATTTTCCTGTGTAAAAAATTGTATTCTCAGTCGATGTGTTAATTGCAGGTATGTATTTTTTGGTAAGCTGGTTACTCCTGAATTTAAGGTGATCAATTCACAAGCAAAATTTTTAAAACTTCCTCTTCTCGAAACCAATTTCCAAATCTGATGCGTGGACTTAAAAAAAGTTCGTTTAAAAAAGCTCAGTATCCAAACCCTAAAATCAAATATTCGGGCATCCGACTCTAAAATTAATCCAGGGGCTCAGGGACAATTCAAATCATTCAATTTTCAAATCATCAAATTTCAAATCATCAAAACCTTTTAATATCCTAAATTTCTTTCAATGGTGTTTTTCAGTTCCTTTCCTTCTCTCATTCTTCTGTAATTATCTGTCAATTGAGGTTCTACCATTGGAGGATTGGTTATACTGGCAATATGTGGGGTAATTTTGATCCTGGGATGATCCCAGAAAACATGTTCCCGGGGCAAGGGTTCAATTCTGAAAACATCAAGGCTTGCTCCGGATAAATGACCTTTGTCTATCATTTCGAGCAAATCGTACTCCACCAGGTGCTCCCCACGGGCTACGTTGATTAGATACCCTCCTTTAGGCAATTTTTTGAACAATTCCTTGTTTAGGATATTTTCAGTCTCCTGCGTTAGAGGCAGAAGGCAGATCAAAATTGTAGAGATTTTCAGAAATTTCTCCAGTTGTTTTTCTCCGCTATAGGTGTTAATGCCTGCCAATTTCTTTGGGGTTTTGGCCCATCCCGAAATCTTAAACCTGTTTTTGAGTAAGGTTTGTGCCACCGCACTTCCCATAAATCCCAGTCCCATGATCCCGATGTGCTGTTCTTCGATCCTTTTATATGGTATTGGCTCCCAGGCGTGAATATTATGATGAAAGGAGATATTTCGGAGGTGATCCAGTACAAGGGCCAAAACAAAATCGCACATATCTTCAGCTAGTTGCTCATCAATGATCCTGGTAATAACCACATGTAACGGGATCTCGGGATCGCAGATTATATGATCAACTCCCGCACCCATAGAGGCGATCACCCTTAGGTTGGGATAATGTTTGAAGATCCCGCGGGGATGTTTCCAGGAAATCACGTATTCTATTTCATCGGGGTCGTGGGCCTCAGGATACGCATAAACAGGGATTCCGGGATTTCCTTTTTTAAAGGCTTCCACCCAGGGTTTCGGATCTCTGCCCGGACTGATCACTAAAACTGACATTTTTATGGTTTATTTACTATTATTGCTTAATTTACAAATGCGCTGTACCCGGTAATTGCCCGGCCAACAATGAGAGAGTTGATCTCCTTGGTGCCTTCATAACTGTAAATGGCCTCGGCATCTGCCACAAAACGGGCTACATCATATTCCAATAAAATACCATTCCCACCCATCACTTCCCTGGCACGGCTCACAACATCACGGGTACGCATGCTGCAAAAAACCTTTGCAAGGGATGCATGCTTATCAGTAAGTAAATCCTGATCCTGCATTTCAGAAAGTCGGAACACCATGGTTTGCATAGCCGTAAGATTGGACAACATCTCAACCAAATGATTTTGCACTAGCTGAAAGGAAGCGATTGGCCTGCCAAACTGCTCCCGTTTTTTAGTATATTTCAAAGCGCTTTCATAAGCCCCACGGGCGCAGCCAACTGCCTGCCAGGCCACCCCTGCACGTGTCATCCTCAAAACCTTGGCGGTATCTTTAAACGAATCGGCTTTTTGGAGGCGGTCTCGCTCAGGAACCGTGCAATTTGTTAGGGTAATAAGGGCATTTTGAACAATCCGCAAGGCCATCTTATCCTTCATTTTTTCGGCCTTATACCCCGGATTTCCTTTTCTGACAAGGAATCCTTTTACCTGATTGCTTCCTTCCTCCCGGGCCCAGATAATAATTACATCGGCAAAAGTTGCATTACCTATCCATTTCTTCTGCCCGTTTATCACCCAGTTTTCCCCGTCCTTTTTACATGTAGTTTCCATTCCTCCTGCTACCCCGGATCCTACATTTGGTTCGGTAAGGCCAAAGGCACCAATTTTTTCGAGTTTTTGCATGGCCGGGAGCCATTCCTGTTTTTGTGCTTCGCTGCCGCAAAGGTAAATAGATCCCATTGCCAGGCCGCTGTGCACCCCAAAGAATGTAGAAATGGAAACATCAACCCGGGAAATTTCCTGGGCGATAATTCCTTCCATTAAAAATGAAAGATTTGGGCATCCATAGCCTTGGTATGGTACCCCGGTAATATTGAGTTTTGCGAATTTTTCGATGATCTCAAACGGAAATTTCGCACGGTTCCAATGGTCATTTACCAAAGGCCGCACTTCATCTTCCATAAAATTGCGCACTTTCAGTTGCAGATCGCGTTGCTGCGGGGTGAGTTTTAAATCCAGATTGTAAAAATCCCCGTCAATAGGAGGAAGGTCATGTTGTCCTTTTCGTTGTTTGGTTTTCAGCATTTTCATCAATCCTTTCAACTGGTTCTCGTCTAAAGAACCCATAGCTTTCATGGCTTCGCCCAGGTCTATTTTTTCGTTGATCTTTGCCAGTTGGTCCATATCGACAGACCTTAATAAATTGATGGTATTTTTTACTTTGTCTAGAATTGACATGGGGATGGTTTTGATTTTTCCTAAAAATAAGGATTTAAAGCGGATGCCTTTGTTAAAACTTTCCGAAATAGCCGATAGAAGCGGAGCAATGGTTGATAAGGTTAATACTTTGGCTTCCCTAAATCGATATATGATATTGTGAGGGCTTTTCCTATTTAAATTTTTAGCAAAAATGGTATAAATTTTAATAAAAGTTTATAATCAATTTGTAATTATCTTATCCTTAATGTTTTAAATTTATATGAACCAGGTTTTCCTGAAAAAGGAGTTAGCATAATAGCCCCACTATTTAAAATAATATATAGGATAAATTAAAAACAGCAATGATGGAAACACAAAATGAAAAAAAGGGAGCTGCAAGATCCGGAGGAAAGACAGGACAGCAGCATCAAGAAAGAGGATTTAAGACTGAAACGCGGGCAACAGATCCTACAGCTACAGAATCCACAAAGGAGGCTAAGGTGGAAAAAAAATGGGATGAGGAAGGAAATTCCTCAAGGGAAAATGGTGAGAACACAAACAAGTTTCTTACCGCTTTAGGAATAGTTGCAGGGGGAGCCCTGCTGTTTAAAGCAGTAAAATCGCTCAACGGTTCAGGGATAAAGGCTGTCAACCGCAAAGCGATCGTAGAGATTAAGAGTACGATGGTGATAAAAAGACCAAAGGAGGAACTTTATTCATATTGGCGAGATCTTGAAAACCTGCCTAACTTTATGAGTCATATTCAGGAGGTTGTCGAGGTAAATAATAAAAGATCACATTGGGTTGCCCAGGTTCCGGGAGGACTCGGACATATTGAGTGGGAAGCTGAAATTGTATGGGAGCAGGAAAACCAATTACTCGCCTGGAGATCCCTCCCAGATTCTGAGATAGAGAATTCAGGGGAAGTGAGATTTCAGGATTCAGGAAACAGGAAAAGCACCCTAGTAGAAACCACTATTTCTTACAGGCCACCACTAGGTAGGGCAGGGGAAATGGCGGCGAAATTGCTAAATCCCGCATTTAAAAAAGTAGTTGAGAACGACCTTAAGGAGTTTAAGAAGCTAATGGAAAGTAGCCGTACCTCCAGACGGAAAGGTTCCCCTGTAAGCAGGATGTAGTCCAGGGTATACCCTTAAAGAATAAACCCCAAAGTTTTTAAAGA
This sequence comes from Gillisia sp., assembly GCA_041752645.1. Taxonomy (GTDB): domain Bacteria; phylum Bacteroidota; class Bacteroidia; order Flavobacteriales; family Flavobacteriaceae; genus Gillisia. The sequence continues at coordinate 27,647 of JBGSWA010000190.1, forward strand.
CTGAGGGGTTTGCTTTTTATTATGACCTTTGGTTGCCGGAGTTTAGGCTAAATCAAAAGCCTCTTTTACTTTATCCACATAATCCAGTTTCTCCCAGGTAAATAATTCAACTTCCCTGGTTATTTCTCCGTTATATGGGCTTTTAAAAATTTTGGTAACTATTTTAGGTTCTTTTCCCATATGCCCGTAAGCTGCTGTTTCCCGGTAAATAGGATTGCGCAAATTCAGGCGCTCTTCTATTGCCGCAGGTCTCATATCAAATATTTCGGCAACTTTTTTGGAGATCTCGCCATTGGTAAGATCCACATTTTTAGTGCCGTAGGTGTCAACGTAAATAGAAGTCGGTTTTGCCACCCCAATGGCATAAGAAACCTGTACCAGAATTTCCGGGGCCAATCCTGCGGCGACCAGGTTTTTTGCAATATGTCTTGCGGCATAAGCTGCTGAACGGTCCACTTTACTCGGATCTTTTCCTGAAAATGCTCCGCCACCATGAGCGCCTTTTCCGCCATAGGTATCCACAATGATTTTTCGGCCGGTAAGTCCTGCATCCCCGTGGGGCCCGCCAATCACAAATTTTCCTGTTGGATTGATATGATAGGTAATATCATCATTAAACAAATTCCGGACATATTCCGGAAATTGTTGGCAAACCCTGGGGATCAGGATCCCGATCAAATCATTTTTGATCTTTAACAGCATTCTTTCATCATCCGTGTCAAATTCGTCATGCTGGGTGGAAATAACTATGGAATCGATACGCTGGGGTACATTTTCATCGCTGTATTCAATGGTTACCTGGCTTTTTGAATCGGGACGCAAATAGGTGAGCTCTTTATTCTCCCTTCGCAATTTTGCCAGTTCCATCAGGATCTTATGGGAGATATCCAATGCCAGGGGCATATAATTCTCAGTCTCGTCAGTAGCATATCCAAACATCATTCCCTGGTCGCCAGCACCTTGCTCCTCCTTGATCAGACGGTCAACCCCCTGATTAATATCCTGGGATTGCTCGTGGATCAGGGAAATAACCCCGCAGGATTCCCCGCTAAATTTATATTCGCTCTTGGTATATCCAATATCGTTTACCACGTCCCTCGCAATTTGCTGCAGGTCCAGGTAAGTTTCACTTTTCACCTCTCCGGCCAATACAATTTGCCCGGTGGTTACCAGAGTTTCACAAGCTACCTTGGAGTTTTTGTCAAATGCTAAAAAATTATCTAATAGAGTGTCGCTAATTTGGTCTGCGACTTTATCTGGATGCCCTTCAGAAACACTTTCCGAGGTGAATAAATAAGCCATTTTCTGTATTTAAATTAATAGTACTGATGGGCTTTGACTTGAAAGGCTAGAGGAGTTTACACTGCTTTAGCATTTTTTAAGGGTTGCAATCAGTCAAATTATTCCCTGTGATCTTTCAGGTGCAAATGTATAAAAATTGAATGAATAGCAGCTTGATTTAACTAGATTTTACAAAGTGTGGTACACTTTTGCTTCAAAGAAAAGCCGCTTTCACCCTCAGGCGGCCCTTATCAGGCGCTCCCGGCTCGCTTATGGACCTGAAAAAGATTAAATGAGCTCAGCGTCGCTCACTCCTTAGTGCCAAAACAAAAAGGAACCATGGTTTGAGGATAGGGTGTAATACCATGAATTCTATGATAGCAGAAATTACTAATTCAAATAAGGGAAACCCTCGGGGTCAATTTAAATTACACTATAAATTCCTGCCTGCTTCTTAGGTGAGATATAAAATTGGTTTGAAAAAAAATTAAAATAAATTTGTTTTCTATCTTTTTCTGTTGTTATATTTGCCTTTATAAAACAAGAAAATGATTCAAGGGATTTACAATATGTGTTATATGATGTGGGAAAACCCTGCAGCGGAGACCTTTGTGTAAAACTTAAACTATAAGAATTTACGAAAGCCGCTGCCACCCGCAGCGGCTTTTTTCATGTGAGGCATTAGCCCCTGAGGGGGGAGAAATAGAAAATAAGAGTAATAGAACCAAGACAATAAACGATAAAATAAAAGACTTAAAAATGAAAAATAATCCTGCAATAGAAAAAATGATGTGTGGAATGATGCAAATCTGTATGATGTGCGCAACAACCCGCTCTTGCCAAAAATTCAGGATATAAATTAATATTTTATAATTCAATTCCTAAATCCCTTCGGCAGACTAGCTGAAGGGATTTTTTTTAGCCACAAAGTCCCAAAGAGGAAAGAGCAACGACAAAAGAGAATCCAAAACAGAAATCAACGAACAACAACCCATAAAAGAAAACACCATGAGCACTCAAAAATTCGCAACAAACGCACTGCACGCAGGACACGATGTAACTTCAAATGGAGGGACCAGGGCGGTTCCGATCTACCTGACTACCTCCTATGTATTTAAAAACTCTGAACATGCCGCAAATTTATTTTCCCTGGCTGAACCCGGATTTATTTACACCCGGATCAACAATCCTACAAACGATATCCTGGAGCAACGCCTGGCAGCCCTGGAAGGCGGGATTGCAGCCGTGGTAACGGCTTCGGGATCGGCAGCAACCAGCACTGCTTTACTCACCTTGCTAAGATCAGGCGACCATATTGTAGCTTCCAATAGCTTATACGGCGGGACCTATAATTTTTTAAGTGTTACCCTGCCGCGTTTTGGGATTACCACTACCTTTGTGGATCCCTCCGAACCGGCAAATTTTCAAAAAGCTTCCAAGGAAAATACCAGGGTATATTTTATTGAATCCCTGGGAAACCCAAAACTGGATGTCTTGGATATCAAGGCAATTTCCACCTTTGCCAAAGCTCAGAATGTTCCTTTAATAGTGGATAACACGGTGGCTACCCCGGCTTTACTTAATCCTATTGCCCACGGGGCGGATATCGTGATCCATTCCCTTACAAAATACATCACCGGTAATGGAACGGCACTTGGCGGAGTGATTATTGACGCCGGAAAATTTAATTGGGCAAACGGAAAATTCCCGGAATTTACGGAGCCCTCTGCAGGCTATCACGGCCTGGTTTATCACGATGCCTTAAAGGAAGCTGCTTTTATCGCCAAGGTAAGAATAGAAGGTTTGCGCGATCTTGGCGCTGCCTTGAGTCCGTTTAATGCATTTCAGATTATCCAGGGACTGGAAACCCTGGAAATTCGTATTGCGAAACACAGCGAGAATGCACTGGAATTGGCAAAATGGCTTCAGAAACAGGAGGAGGTTACCTGGGTGAATTATCCCGGATTGGAGGACAGCCCTTATTATAAACTCGCACAGGAATATTTGCCAAAGGGACAAAGTGGCGTGGTGACCTTCGGGGTAGAAGGTGGTTTTGAATCTGCTAAGGTCGTGGCAGATGAAACCCAGATATTCTCACTTCTTGCCAATATTGGCGATACAAAATCCCTGATAATCCATCCTGCAAGCACCACCCATCAGCAATTGTCTGAAGCCGAGCAATTGTCAGCGGGGGTTACCAAAGATCTTATCCGGCTTTCTGTGGGGTTGGAAGCGCTCGAAGATCTGAAATCAGATCTAAAACAGGCGCTTGTCAAAATAAATAAAAAAGTTTTGCTATAATTAGTGATGGTTCGCCAAAAGTGGGTAGGATTGAAAAAATTCCCTGCCTGTTTTAATTAAATTAATTCAGCATAAAAAATCAAAAAAAATGCTTCAGGAAATAACAATTTCAGGATTTACAAATTCGGCAGGCACCTTGCAAACCATCAGGTTTACCTATCAGATTTTTGGGCTTGAGCTGGGAGAAGCTCCTATTGTACTGATAAATCATTCGCTTACCGGAAATTCCCAGATCACCGGGAAAACCGGATGGTGGAATGCCATTGTGGGAGAGGGAAAAAGTATAGATCCCCGGAATTACACAATTTTGGCCTTTGATATGCCGGGGAACGGTTTTGATCGGAAACCTTCAAATTTGTTACATAATTACAAGGAGTTTACGCTTCTGGATATTGCCAAAATTCAGTCTTTGGCATTAAAAAAGCTGGAGATAACTGAAATTTTTGCCGGAATAGGCGGTTCCATTGGTGGGGCTTTGCTTTGGGAACTGGCGGTTTTAGAACCCAATTTAATCCGGCATGTCATTCCAATTGCGGCGGATTATAAGGCGACCCAATGGGTGCGCGCCCTTTGCAAGGTGCAGGATCAAATTTTAAACAATTCGGCAGAGCCCGTGAAAGATGCCAGGATGCATGCGATGACTTTTTATCGCAGTCCGCAGTCGCTTTCGGCAAAGTTCAGTCCAACGCCAAATCAAAATTTGGACAGTTGGGATGTGGAAGACTGGCTGGAGCATCACGGAAATAAGCTGGAAGAAAGATTTGACCTGGCAACCTATAAGCTGAAAAATCATTTGCTCACGACCATCGATATAAGCAACGGCAGCGGAGATTATATAAATTCAGCAGCAAAAATAGAAGGAACAATTCATATAGTCACGGTAAATTCTGACGGGTTTTTCCTGGCAGATGAAAACTGGGAAACCTATGTAAATCTTTCCCTGATAAAAGAAAACATCCACATTTACGAGATAAAATCCATCCATGGCCACGATGCATTTTTGATCGAGAACTCACAATTATCGGGATTTCTAAAACCGATTTTTAATTCTAACAAAACACAACATGAAGAAAGTAAATCTCGTGCTCTTTGGAATCGGTAACATAGGAAGCACCCTGATAAAACAAATTTTGGAAGCACGGGAACAATTTAAGCTAGCGGGCGATCTGGAGCTGAATATTCCTATAATTGTAAATTCCACCACTGCTTTTTTTGACAAGAATTGCATTGCTCCTTCCTGGGAAACCGATTTTAAAGCTTTCGGGTTTCCCTATAAACTGGAAAAAATCGTCCACTATGTCAAAAAGCAGGGCTTTGAGAATCTTATTGCCGTGGATGCCACCGCCAGTGAGGATTTAGCCAATAAATACAGCTATCTCATAAAAAACGGTTTCAATATTGTGGCAGCTAATAAAGTGGCAAATTCACTTTCTACAGATTTTTATCAGGCCTTGAGAAACGACCTGAAACAACACGACAAACAATTTTTCTATGAAACCAATGTGGGAGCTGGTTTGCCGGTGATTCAAACCCTCCAGAATTTATACTCGGCAGGGGAAGAGGTGACCAGGGTCAGGGGGGTCTTTTCGGGTTCCCTGAGTTATATTTTCAATACATTTTCTGAGACAGAGAGATCCTTTGACGCTGTTCTTAATGAAGCCGGGAAAAAAGGTTTAACTGAACCCGATCCAAGAATTGACCTTTCGGGAAAGGATGTTGGCAGAAAATTATTAATTTTGGCTCGCGAACTTCAATTGAAAAAGGAACTTTCAGAAATAAAAATTGATGACCTTGTGCCAAAACATTTGAATGGTGGAAGCTCCGTCGCATATTTTAAGAAACATCAAATCGATTTAAATTCCGATTTTGACGCTTTAAAGGCTCAATTAAAATCGGATGAAGTGATCAGGCATATCGGGGAACTGGATGTGGCAACCGGCAGACTCGAGGTAAAATTGGTGCATGAAAAGAAAACCTCCCCTTTTGGTAGTCTGCAACAGGCCGATGCTTCGTTTGAAATTTACACAAAATCCTACGGGGACAGGCCAATAGTGATCCAGGGCGCCGGTGCGGGAGCAGCGGTTACCGCCAGGGGAGTGGTATCGGATATTTTGCGCTTATCAGAGCGATTGAATTAAAAAATATAATAAAAATCATAAGAATGAAAATTCCCAATATTGAAACAATAGCCGTCAGGACTCAAAGTGAACGATCCCAATATCAGGAACATTCCGTGCCCATTTACCTGACCTCGAGTTATGTATTTGAAGATGCCGAAGATATGAGGGCTTCCTTTTCAGAAGAAAAAGAACGCAATATTTACAGCAGGTTCTCAAATCCAAATACCTCTGAATTTGTCGAAAAGATCGCAAAAATGGAGGGCGCTGAGACAGGATTTGCCTTTGCCACGGGAATGTCAGCGGTATTTTCAACCCTGGCAGCGTTGCTAAATAGCGGGGATCATATAATTTCTTCCAGGTCGGTTTTCGGGTCAACCCATGCCCTGTTCACAAAATATTTCCCAAAGTGGAATATCTCACACAGTTATTTTAACGTAACTGAAACAGATAAAATTGAAAGCCTGGTCACCCCACAAACCAAAATTTTATTTGCAGAATCCCCCACCAATCCAGGTGTGGATATTCTGGATCTCGAAAAACTGGGAGAAATTGCTAAAAAACATCATCTGATCCTGATCATCGATAATTGTTTTGCCACCCCTTATCTGCAAAACCCGATAAAATTTGGTGCTGATCTGGTGATCCATTCAGCGACAAAATTAATTGACGGCCAGGGGCGGGTCTTAGGGGGGGTTACCGTTGGAAATTCAGAATTGATCCGGGAAATCTACCTTTTTTCAAGGAATACGGGGCCTGCCTTGTCTCCTTTTAATGCATGGGTACTTTCAAAAAGTCTGGAAACTCTGCCGGTGAGGCTCGACAGACATTGTGAGAATGCCCTGAAGGTGGCCGAATTTTTGGAGGCAGATCCCAATACAGAAAATGTGAAATATCCTTTTTTAAAATCGCATCCGCAATATGAAATTGCCAAAAAACAAATGAAACTGGGAGGTAATATAGTTTCTTTCGAAATAAAAGGAGGAATTCAGGCGGGTAGGAAGTTTATAGATGCCATTCAACTCTGTTCAAGATCGGCCAATCTGGGGGATACCCGGAGCATAGTAACGCATCCTGCTTCTACCACACACAGCAAATTAAGTGAAGAGGAAAGGTTGGAAACGGGAATTTCCCCGGGCTTGGTGAGGGTTTCAGTTGGATTGGAACATGTGGATGACATTATTGGGGATTTGAAACAAGCCTTAAATTGTTGAATCTTCCACGTTAGCACAAGGTGTAATTAAGCTGATCTCCATTTTGTAATTAATTAAGGCTATGGAGAGATTTTTATTAATTATATTCGTGCTATGCTTTCAAAAAAGACAAAATACGGGATCAAAGCCTTGACATATCTCGCGAGACGACCTGATAGAAAACCTGTTCAGACAACAATTATTTCACAAAGCGAGAATATTTCACTTAAATTTTTGGAGAGTATTTTACTCAGTTTGAGAAAAGCGGGATTTCTGGGTTCAAAAAAGGGAAAAGGCGGGGGATATTATTTGATAAGGGAACCCAAGAATATTATTATGACCGATGTAATCAGGATTTTGGAAGGTCCAATCGCGATGTTGCCTTGCGTGAGTTTGAATTATTATGAGAAATGTTCCGATTGTCCGAATGAAAGTTTGTGTGCTGTAAATAAATTAATGATCCAGGTTCGGGACTGTACTTTGAGGGTGTTAGGTGAGAATACCCTTGAAGATATTGCCGGAAGTGTCAAGTAATTAAATATAAAATGTTAAAATTGAAATTTTAAGCCAGTTTTAATTGGCTTTTAATGAGATGAAGTTTATATTTGCCAAATAACCTAGTAACCCGATAGGGTATTAAGTTAAATTATAAAAACCAGAGTTATGTTAATAGATCAGTCAGTAACGAAAACCAGTTATACTAAGGATAAGAGTACCGATAAACCTCTGCGTAGTATTGCAAAGGCAATAAGCTGGCGCATCGTGGGAACCACAGACACCATTTTTATTTCCTGGTTGTTGACAGGTGAAATTAAAACAGCTGTTGCAATTGGATCAATTGAGGTAATTTCAAAAATGCTTCTCTATTTTGGTCACGAAAGAATTTGGAATAAAATATCATTGGGAAAAGAAAAATCATGAAGAAGTATACTGAAAAAGAATTAGAAGGGCTTAACCAGCAATTAAAGGGAGTTCCCCCTTCTGAAATTATACAATGGGCAATCCTTGATAAACAAAATCCTGTTGTAACAACCAATTTCCGGCCTTACGAAGTTGCTATTTTACACGCGTGTGCTCAAATTCAACCCGATATAAAAGTAATTTGGTGTGATACCGGATATAACACGCCCCAAACCTATAAACACGCCAATGCGGTCATCGAACTTTTAGACCTGAATGTCAGGCTGTATACCCCGGAACAAACCGCAGCCTATAGGGATGCAATTATGGGCGGGATTCCCCAACTCGATAGCCCGGAGTTCGAAGAATTCAGCAGGCAGGTAAAACTGGAACCTTTTCAGCGCGCTATGAAAGAACAAAACCCGGATCTTTGGTTTACCAATTTAAGGAACGGCCAAACGACCTTCAGGGACAGCATCGATATTTTGAGTTATAGCAAAGAAGGGATTTTAAAGGTGAGCCCGTTTTATCACTGGAGTGATCAAAAACTTAATGTTTACCTGGTTGAGAATGAGCTTCCTAACGAGTTTAAATATTTTGATCCAACAAAAGTATTGTCAAACAGAGAATGTGGTTTACACTCTTAAACAAGTATAAAAATGAAAGAGATCTTAGAAAATAATACACTGGAGAGTGAAGCCATTTATATTTTTAGGGAAGTGGTTGCGCAATTTGAAAATCCCGTATTGCTATTTTCGGGAGGAAAGGATTCCATTAGCCTTGTAAGACTGGCCCAAAAAGCCTTTTACCCGGCAAAGATTCCTTTTCCGCTATTGCACGTAGATACGGGGCACAACTTTCCTGAAACTATTGAATTCCGGGATAGGCTGGCAGAAGAACTGGGCCTTGAGCTCATTGTCAGGTATGTGCAGGACGCCATTGATGAGGGTAAAGTTGTTGAGGAAACCGGAAAATATTCCAGCCGGAACATTCTTCAAACCACCACACTTTTAGACGCTATTGAAGAATTTAAATTTGATGCCTGTATTGGTGGCGCAAGAAGGGACGAAGAGAAAGCCCGGGCCAAGGAGCGAATTTTTTCAGTGAGAAATGATTTTGGGGAATGGGATGAAAAAAACCAGCGCCCTGAGGTCTTTGATATGCTTAATGGAAGAATTGAAATAGGGCAGAATGTAAGGGTTTTTCCAATATCCAACTGGACAGAACTTGATGTATGGAACTATATCGCCCTGGAAGAAATAGAGATCCCATCCATTTATTTTTCTCACCCGCGTGAGATATTTGAGCGGGATGGCTTATTGTGGACGGCCTCTGAACACGTTTACCGGGATAAAGCTGAGCTTATAGAAACCCGCATGGTGAGGTTCAGGACCATAGGAGACATCACCTGTACCGCGGCGGTTGAATCTGATGCCGTTGGGATCGGGGAGGTGATCCGGGAGATCAGGGAATCCTCAATTTCTGAACGCGGGGCAAGAATAGACGACAAACGCTCTGAAGCAGCCATGGAGACCAGGAAACAACAGGGATATTTTTAGGACAGCCCCCAGACCCCGGAGGGAATTTAATAAAGAATAAAGAATAGAGAAAAAATGGAAGTTTTAAAAATAGCAACGGCAGGCAGCGTGGATGACGGCAAAAGTACCTTGATAGGACGACTGTTGTACGATACAAATTCGCTGACTTCAGATAAACTGGAGGCCATAGAAAAAAGTAGCAGGAAAAAAGGATTTGACTATCTTGATTTTTCATTGGCAACCGATGGCCTTGTTGCCGAGAGGGAGCAGGGAATCACCATTGATGTGGCACATATTTATTTTTCTACTAAAAAGAAAAGTTACATTATCGCCGATACTCCGGGCCATGTGGAATATACCCGCAATATGGTGACCGGGGCTTCAACCTCCCAGGTATCAATCATCCTGATAGATGCCAGAAAAGGTGTAATTGAACAAACCTATCGTCATTTTTTTATTAATAACCTGCTCAGGATTAAAGAAGTGGTTGTGGCAGTGAATAAAATGGACATGGTCAATTATTCACAAGCTGTTTTTGATGAAATTGTCACAGATTTTAAGCAAATGCAAACCAAAAGTGAGTTTAAAGGTCAAAACATCACTTTTATACCGGTAAGTGCCTTATGGGGTGAGAATATTGCGGAGAAATCCGATACAATGTCTTGGTATGAAGGGGAAACCGTATTGACACATTTGGAAAACATTAAGGCTGAAGATTTTAATGAAATAAGTCAGGCCAGGTTTTCTGTGCAAACGGTAATTCGACCAAAAAGTGAAAAATACCATGATTTCAGGGGTTATGCTGGTAAAATTACCGGGGACAGCCTGAGGGTCGGTGACAGAGTAACCGTGCTGCCATCGCTCACCAGCTCTAGAATCAAGGAAATTTACTTTTTTGATAAGAAATACACCGAGGCACCGGCAGGGAGTTCTGTAACAATTACCCTCGAGAATGATATTAACGTGGGCAGGGGTGATATGCTTGTAAAATTTGATGAACTGCCGGAGCAAACTAAAATTCTGAATGCCACCATTTGTTGGATGGATGGAAGGCCGCTCTTGCCCGGAAACAAATATGTGCTGCAGCACAACACCAATAGTGTACTGGCCAGGATCGATAAGATCGATACAAATATTTCAACGGATTTTAGCGAAACCATTCAGGCCTCATCGCTTAAATTAAATGAAATTGGCCAGGTATCGATAAAATTGAGCAAAGCTATCTATACCGATACATATAAAAAGAATAAGGAAAATGGCAGGTTCATTTTAATCGATAGTCAAACTAACACCACTGCTGGTGTAGGTTTTATTAATTAAAGAAAAATTGCAACATCTGTGAGAATAAAAATTTCTCACCCGGGAAAATGATTAGAAGGATGTTGCATATGACCAATAAAAAACAATAAATATCTATATATGAAATACACAAAAAACATAATTCCCCTGATGATGATGTGTATGCATCATACACCCTACACTTGAGAGCACTGTTATAGGAATCAATTATATAAGTCCTTTTAAGTGTTCCAGCTTAAAAGGACTTTTTTTTATTAATACCCATTATGGGATCACCATTAAAATCTGTAGATCATGCAAAGTTTTAGAAGCGAAATAGAAAATCCAGTAGTTGCAAAAGATATTTTGGATTTAGAGAGAAATATCAGGGAATTCAGGGAAGGGAAAGCCGATGAGGACAAATTCCGGAGTTTGAGGCTAGCCCGTGGCGTTTACGGTCAAAGACAAGCCGGGGTTCAAATGGTACGTATAAAACTGCCTTTCGGAAAAGTAACTTCGCAGCAGTTGAAAAGAATTTCCGCTGTTTCTGATGAGTATTCAATTGGAAGGCTGCACATAACCACCAGGCAGGATATTCAAATACATTTCGTTAGCCTGGACCGCACTCCCGAGCTTTGGGCACAATTGGAAAAGGATGATATAACCCTGCGGGAAGCCTGCGGAAATACGGTGCGAAACGTTACCGCCTCGCCAACTGCCGGAATAGATGTCAATGAGCCTTTTGACGTTTCGCCCTATGCACACGCCGCATTTGAATTTTTTCTTCGGAACCCGATTTGTCAGGAAATGGGTAGGAAATTCAAGATCTCTTTTTCTGCTTCTGAAGAAGATTCGGCCCTGAGTTATATCCACGATCTGGGATTTATTGCAAAATTGCAGGACGGAAAACGCGGATTTAAAGTGATGTTGGGAGGAGGTTTGGGATCTCAGCCAAGACACGCGGATGAGCTGTTTGATTTTATTGAAGCCGAAAAAATAATTCCTTTAATAGAATCCGTTTTAAGGGTATTTGACAGGTATGGGGAGCGATCAAAACGGTTAAAGGCCAGGATGAAATACCTTGTTAAAGACATCGGAAAAGATGCTTTTATGGAATTGATGGCACAACAGAAAAAAGCTCTTTCAAAAGAAGTTGTGGAATTTGATCTCAAAGCTTTTGAAAAAGAACCGCCATTACAGGATGTAGAGATTCCTTCAGTTGAAATAAAAGACAAAAGAGAATATGAAACATGGAAAAGCACCAATGTAATTCCGCAGAAGCAAGCGGGATTATTTGCCATTGGGATCAGGGTTCCCTTGGGGGATTTCTATACCGGGGCAGCGGTAAAATTGGCCGATCTGATTCAGAAATACGCCGGAAATGAGTTGAGGTTAACCCTGAGACAGGATATTTTATTGCGCCATGTGCGGGAAGAATTGCTGCCTTTCTTTTTTACCGAATTAAAGGAATTGGGACTTGCCGAACCCGGCTACAATAAAACCGTGGATATCACCTCCTGCCCAGGTACAGATACCTGTAACCTGGGAATCGCCAGTAGTACGGGAATCGCCACAGTCTTGGAAGATGTTTTAAAAGAAGAATACCCGCAATATATAAACGGAAAGGATATTACCATCAAAATAAGTGGGTGCATGAATGCATGCGGACAACATAATATGGCTGAGATCGGCTTTCAGGGAATGTCCATAAAAGTAGGGAAAGCCGTGGCTCCGGCCCTGCAAATTTTGCTTGGCGGCGGGGTTTTGGGAGATGGGAATGGTCTTTTTGCAGATAAAATAATCAAGATCCCAAGTAAACGCGGGCCAGATGCATTACGGGTTTTATTGAATGATTTTGAAGCCCTGGCCCAACCGCAAGAGAAATTTTCGAAATACTACGATAGGCAAGGCAAAAGCTATTTTTATGATTTGTTGAAAGATTTGGCGGATACCTCAAATTTAGCCGAGGCGGACTTTATTGACTGGGGACATGAAAAAAGTTATATCAACGCCATAGGGGTGGGGGAATGTGCCGGGGTGATCATCGATTTGATCGCAACACTTTTATTTGAAAGCGAAGAAAAAACAGAAAATGCCAAAAGTGCCTTGGAAAGAAGGGCCTGGGCCGACAGCATCTACCATTCCTACACCTCAATAGTGAATTCGGCAAAAGCACTTTTACTTGCCGAAAATCAAAACACAAATACCCAGGCGGGGATTATTTCCCAGTTTGATGAGTATTTTGTCACAACAGGTATAATTGAGCTTTCCACTTCATTTAAGGAATTCGCATATCAATTAAATGAAAATGAACCTACGGAGGCCTTCGCAAATAAATTTTTAGATGACGCGCAATTGTTCCTTAAAAAGATAGATGCATATAGAACAAAGGAGGTACAAAATGGAGAATAAACCAAAACTTAGCGTTGTTGGCGCTGGCCCGGGAGACCCGGAGCTGATCACCATTAAAGCGGTGAACACGTTGAAATCTGCACAGGTGGTGTTGTATGATGCGCTCATCAACAGGGAATTGCTGGAATATGCGCCACAGGCGGAACATGTTTTTGTAGGCAAACGAAAAGACCTGCATACTTTTAGTCAGGATGAAATTAATGAGCTAATAGTGAAATATGCCTATAAGCGTGGTCATGTGGTAAGACTCAAAGGCGGGGATCCGTTTATATTTGGCCGTGGGGCTGAGGAAATTGAATTTGCAAGAAGCAAAGGACTGGAAACAGCTGTTATCTCCGGGATCACCTCTTCCATTGCAGTGCCGGCAAATCTCGGGATTCCGCTTACCAAACGTGGAATTTCTGAAAGTTTTTGGGTGATCACCGGCACCACTACCCAGAGAAAACTCTCGGCAGATGTACGCCTTGCAGCCCAATCTTCGGCAACGGTTGTTATTTTGATGGGCATGGGAAAACTAGCAGAGATTGTGCAAACCTTTAAAGATTTCGGGAAAGGGGAAACCCCGGTAGGAATTATTCAAAACGGGACCACAGAAAATGAACGTTCCGGATTTGGGCAGATCAGCACTATTGAGGAAATCGTGGCTGAGAAAAAACTGGCTTCTCCCGCAATTATCGTGATAGGAGAGGTGGTACGGGAAAGGCTGCAGTTTGGGTCGGTTTTTGAAAATATCAACAGCCTTCCGGGAGTTTCAGAAACAAAATTTATTTCAGCTTAAAAAATGGAAAGAAACGAGTTATATCCTATATTTCTGAAGGTGAATACCCTGAATATCCTCATTATAGGGGGCGGAAATGTAGGGCTTGAAAAACTGCATTTTTTATTGAAATCCAGTCCCAATGCCAATGTGGAGGTTTTGGCAAAAAGCTTTCTGCCCGAGACGGTGGCTCTGGCAAAAAAACACGGGGTAAAGCTGATTAAAAAAGGCTATCGGCGGAGGTGTTTAAAGAAACGGCACCTGGTAATTGCAGCAACCGATGACAGGGAGCTAAACAAGAAGATTTATCTGGATTCCAAAAAGAGGTATTTGCTTGCCAATATAGCCGATACCCCGGAATACTGCGATTTTTATATGGGAGGCATTGTCAATAAAGGCCACGTAAAAATAGCGATTTCCACCAACGGGAAATCCCCGACCACCGCCAAGCGCCTGCGGCAGTTTTTTGAGGAAGTAATCCCTGAAGACATCAATGAAATGGTTGAAAATTTAAATCAGTACAGAAAAACAATTAAGGGGGATTTTGGGGAAAAAGTAAATAAACTCAATGAAATAACCCAAACATTAATACAAAAGAGAGAGTTATGATTAAGACAGATATATTAATAATAGGGGCAGGTCCAACAGGCTTATTTACGGTTTTTGAAGCGGGATTGTTGAAGTTAAAAACACATTTAATTGACGCCTTGCCACAACCCGGGGGACAATGTGCAGAGATCTATCCTAAAAAGCCAATTTATGATGTACCGGGATTTCCCGAGATACTGGCGGGGGATTTGGTGAAGAATTTAATGGAACAAATTAAACCCTTCCAACCCGGATTCACTCTTGGGGAACGTGCCGAAACCATTGAAAAACAGGAGGATGGCAGTTTTGTTGTCACCACCAATAAAGGGACAAGACACCAGGCCCCGGTAGTGGCAATAGCGGGTGGGCTCGGGTCTTTTGAACCCAGAAAACCACCTATTTCCAATATTGAAGATTTTGAAGATAGAGGGGTGTCTTATTTTATTAAAGATCCGGAAGTTTTTAGGGATAAAAGGGTGGTAATCTCAGGGGGAGGCGATTCAGCTTTAGACTGGGCTATTTATTTAGCCGATATAGCTTCTGAGGTGGTATTGGTACACCGAAGAAACGAATTCAGGGGAGCCCTGGATTCGGTAGAAAGGGTATCGGAATTATCCAAATTAGGGAAAATAGAGCTTGTTACTGATGCGGAAGTTGTTGGATTAAGAGGGGAAAATTATCTAGAAAAGGTGGTGATCCGGCATAAAGACCTCGCCCGTGAAGAAGAATTCAGGGAAACAGATTATTTTATTCCTCTGTTCGGGCTTTCCCCAAAGTTGGGACCTATGGGTAACTGGGGGCTGGAAATTGAAAAAAATGCGATTAAGGTGGATAATTCCTACGATTACCAGACCAATATTCCGGGTATTTACGCCATTGGCGATGTCAATACCTATAAAGGAAAACTTAAACTGATTTTATCCGGGTTTCATGAAGCAGCAATAATGTGCCAAAGTGCGTATCAAAGGATTCACCCAAATAAAAGGTATGTTTTAAAATACACCACCGTTGGGGGCGTAGAAGGATTTGACGGCAGTAAAAAGCAGGCCAAAAAGGAAGTGGTGCAAAGTATCGGGTAAAGCCGGAAGGCAAACCCACATGGGGATTTTGAGGCCTGGGGCCTGAGGGGTCTCAAAGATCTGCCAGGTTTTACAGGATCCACAGGATTTTTTTAAACCTTCTTTTTACCTAACTTTGTCAAAAATTCGAATTAAATGAAAATTAGCCTAAAAAGATTAAATGATAATTATCATTTTGAAACTAAGAATGAAAGAGGAGATGTAGTTTATTTGGACAATAAATCGGAGCCAAATCCACAGGGAGCAAGCCCTATGGAATTATTGCTGATGGGAATTGCCGGGTGCAGCGGGATTGATATTGTACTTATTTTGCGAAAACAGCATATAGAACTGGAGGATTTCCAAATGGAAGTTGAAGGCTTCCGTCAGCAGGTCGCTGCTGCCAATGTTTTTACCGGTATAAACCTGAAAGTTTTCCTAACAGGAGATCTTTCTCCTGAAAAAGCCAAAAGAGCGGTAGCCCTTTCCCTTGAAAAATATTGCTCAGTCGCAAAAATGTTGGAAAAAACTGCGAATATAACCTATGTGATATCTTTAAACGGAGAAATCCTTAATTAGTCGAAATTCCCTTAAAATAGTTGGGATTGCTTGTGGGTTCACCTTATCTTTGCACTTCCAAGTTCATAAAATTAACATCGTTATCAAGAAAGGTTGAGGGATAGACCCAATGAAACCTTAGCAACCCTCCGTTAAAAGGAGAAGGTGCTACCTTCTACTCCGCAAGTTGCGCAGATAGATAACAAGAGAATGCTTTTCCTTCCTTCTTTTTTGATAGTGATTCATATATAACAACATGTCAAAATTAGAAGAGCTCCTCGCAAAAAGAATACTTGTTTTAGATGGTGCCATGGGCACTATGCTTCAGGAATATAAGTTTACCGAAGAAGATTTTCGAGGGGAACGCTTTGCCAATTGGCCTGTATCTTTAAAGGGGAATAATGATTTATTGTCATTAACACAGCCCAAGGCCATAGCCGATATTCATCGAAAATACTTCCAGGCAGGGGCCGATATTGTTGAAACCAACACTTTTTCCGGAACCAGTATTGCCATGGCTGATTACAGGATGGAAGAACTCGTATATGAACTTAATTACAACTCTGCTAAAATCGCCAAAAAAGTAGCAGAAGAACTCAGCCTGGAAAATCCTGATAAGCCCAGGTTTGTGGCGGGAGCCATGGGACCTACCAACAAAACTGCGAGCATGTCTCCGGATGTCAATGATCCCGGTTATAGGGCAATATCCTTTGAACAACTTCGACAGGCCTACAGGGCTCAGGCAAAGGCACTGATAGATGGCGGGGTTGATATTTTATTGGTGGAAACGGTATTTGATACCCTCAATGCAAAGGCCGCGCTATTTGCCATAGATGAATTAAAGGAAGAACTTAAGAGCGAGATCCCGGTGATGATAAGCGGCACAATCACCGATGCCTCGGGAAGAACACTTTCCGGGCAAACCCCGGAAGCATTTATGATCTCGGTATCACACATACCACTCCTGAGCATAGGTTTTAACTGCGCCTTGGGAGCCAAACAACTGACTCCATATCTGGAAACCCTGGCCCAGAGATCCAGTGCTGCTGTTTCTGCCTATCCAAATGCAGGCTTGCCAAATGCATTTGGGCAATACGAGGAATCCCCGGAGGATATGGCCTCCCAAATTCAGGAATATCTGGAAAAAGAATTGGTCAATATAATAGGAGGTTGTTGCGGCACCACCCCGGCGCATATACGCGCTATTGCAGAAATAGCCAAAGATTATAAACCAAGGAAGATCCCTTCTCACGACCTTCAATCGAGCCGCGGGCATAAATCTTAAAAAACAATTATTCAGGAACTCTTTCACTCTTAGGAGGGAGAGTTCAAAAAAACGATACAAAAAATGGCTGATGCTATTAATTTTTCTGAAGAGTCTTCCTCCTTTTTGAGGAGCTTAGAAGGCCCTTTTCTAAAACTCTCGGGCCTGGAACCTTTAATTATTACTCCCCAAAGCAATTTTATAAATATTGGGGAACGCACCAATGTCGCTGGATCCAAAAAATTCCTGCGACTGATCAAAGAAGAGAAATTTGAGGAGGCCCTTACAATTGCCCGGGATCAGGTTGAGGGTGGTGCCCAGATACTGGATGTAAACATGGACGATGGCCTTATTGAAGGGAAAGAGGTGATGGTCAAATTTCTGAATCTCATCGTTTCTGAACCTGATATCGCCCGGATCCCAATTATGATCGATAGTTCCAAATGGGATATTATTGAAGCCGGTTTGCAAGTGGTTCAGGGGAAATGTGTTGTAAATTCCATCAGCTTGAAAGAGGGGGAAGAGGAATTTATACAACGGGCAAAAAAGATAAAAAGATACGGTGCCGCAGTGGTGGTCATGGCTTTTGATGAGGTGGGACAGGCCGATAATTATAAAAGGCGAATAGAAATTGCACAGCGTTCTTTTGATGTTTTGACCCAAAAGGCCGATTTTCCGCCGGAAGACATCATCTTTGATCTGAATATTTTTCCTGTAGCCACCGGAATGGAGGAACACCGGAGAGCTTCCATAGATTTTATCGAGGCTACCCGCTGGGTAAAACAAAACCTGCCTCTTTGCAGCCTTAGTGGAGGAGTGAGCAATGTGTCCTTTTCTTTTCGGGGAAACGATCCGGTACGCGAAGCGATGCATTCGGTATTTTTGTATCATGCCATAAGGGCCGGGATGAATATGGGGATCGTAAATCCAGCCTTGTTGGATGTCTATGATGATATCCCCAAGGAGCTGCTGGAACACGTGGAAGATGTGATTCTGGATCGCAGGGACGATGCCACCGAGCGATTGCTGGCTTTAGCCGAGTCGGTTGTGGGGGCAGTGAGGGAGAACAAGGTCGATCTTTCCTGGAGGGAAAACCCCCTGCAGGAGCGAATTACCCACGCCCTGGTAAAAGGAATTGACGCCTATATTCTCGAAGATATTGAAGCGGCGAGATTGGAAGCAGAAAAACCTATTGAAGTGATTGAAGGCCCGCTGATGGTAGGGATGAATGTGGTGGGGGATCTATTTGGAAGCGGGAAAATGTTTTTGCCGCAGGTGGTGAAATCTGCCAGGGTAATGAAAAAGGCGGTGGCTTATTTGTTGCCGTTTATAGAAGCCAGTAAGTCCGGGGTGAGATCCTCGGCTGGAAAAATTCTACTGGCCACTGTAAAGGGCGATGTTCACGATATCGGGAAAAATATTGTGGGGGTAGTATTGGCCTGTAATAATTACGAAATCATTGATCTTGGAGTGATGGTTCCCGCGCAAAAAATTATAGAAAGAGCTAAATCCGAAAATGTCGATATCATTGGCCTTAGCGGATTAATAACCCCGTCATTGGACGAAATGGTGTTTTTTGCCAAAGAAATGGAACGCCAAAATTTCGTGGTCCCATTATTAATTGGTGGAGCCACCACGTCCAAGGCGCATACGGCGGTAAAAATTGACACGCAATATAAAAACACGGTGGTTCATGTAAATGACGCCTCCAGGGCAGTAACCGTGGTAAGTAATTTGCTGAAAGAAGATTCCTGTAAAGGATACAGGGAGGAACTAAAGGTGGAATATGAGCTATTCAGAAAAAATTTCCTCAAGAGGGGAAAGATAAAATCCTATCTTCCAATTGAGGAAGCAAGAAAAAATAATTTTCGAATCAACTGGGAAACTACAGAGATCACCAAACCCCGAAAATTGGGAATTCAGGTACTTGAAGATTTCGATTTAAGGAAACTCGAGCAGTATATAGACTGGTCTCCGTTCTTCAGGAGTTGGGAGTTGCACGGCAAGTATCCGGATATTTTAAAGGATGAGCTGGTGGGCGAATCAGCTACTGCCCTTTTTAAGGACGCCAAGGTTTTATTGAATCGAATTTTTGACGAAAAACTACTCAGTGCAAAAGCAGTATTTGGGTTATTTCCTGCCAATACGATCAACAGCGATGATATTGAGATACAATACAGGGAGCACTCTGAAGGGAAAACCGCAATATTCCGCAGCCTTCGACAACAATTGAAAAAACACCAGGGAAAACCAAACTTTGCACTTGCAGATTTTATCGCCCCGAAGGAAACCGGAATTCAGGATTATATGGGATGTTTTTGTGTGACCACTGGATTTGGTACCCAGGAACTCGCGGATAGCTTTGAAGCGGAATTCGACGATTACAACGCGATCCTGATAAAGGCTTTATCAGACCGATTGGCGGAGGCCTTTGCAGAATATCTTCACAAGCAGGTAAGGGTCCAGGACTGGGGTTATGCCTCCGAGGAAGCGCTGAGCAACGAAGATTTGATAAAAGAAACCTATAAAGGAATTCGGCCCGCCCCGGGTTATCCTGCATGTCCAGATCATTTGGAAAAAATAAGTATTTGGGAGGTGTTAAAAGTAAAAGAAAACATCGGGGTGGAACTCACGGAGAGTTTGGCCATGTGGCCTGCAGCAAGCGTAAGCGGATATTATTTTGCCAATCCCGAGGCCCGTTATTTTGGAGTTGGGAAAATCACCCAAGACCAGGTAAAAGATTTTGCACAAAGAAAAGAAATAGCATTAGAGAGTGCCGAAAAATGGTTAAACCCTGCAATTGCAGAACAATAAAAGATCGATGAAAATTACCGAACATATTGAAGCTTCAAAAGGAAAAAGCCTGTTTTCTTTTGAAATTTTACCCCCGCTTAAAGGCCAGAACATTCAATCAATTTTTGACGGAATTGATCCTTTAATGGAATTCGACCCGCAATTTATCGATGTTACCTATCATCGGGAAGAATATGTTTATATCGAGCAGGAAAACGGCCTGTTGGAAAAGCGCGTTGTTCGAAAACGTCCGGGGACGGTAGGAATTTGTGCGGCAATTCAAAACAAATATAAGGTGGATGCGGTTCCACATATTCTTTGCGGTGGATTTACCAAAGAAGATACTGAAAATTTTTTAATAGACCTGGATTTCCTCGGTATAAAAAACGTACTGGCCCTTCGCGGGGATGCAGTCAAGAGTGAAACTTATTTTAAGGCCGAACCCAATGGGAATTGTTTCGCCAATGATCTGGTACTGCAAACAACCAATATGAATAAAGGAAGCTACCTCGATACCATCCTGGAAAATAGTCATAAAACCGATTTCTGCGTGGGCGTGGCGGGTTATCCCGAAAAACATATGGAAGCCCCGAGTTTAGAGCATGATATTGAAAAGCTAAAGGTCAAAGTGGATGCAGGCGCTGAATATGTAGTAACCCAAATGTTTTTTAATAACAGTAAATTTTTTGAATTCGTTGAGAAATGCCGGGAACAGGGAATCAGCGTTCCAATAATCCCGGGATTAAAGCCAATTGCCACCAGATCGCAGCTCAGCGTGCTGCCGCATCGTTTTCATGTGGATATGCCGCAGGAGCTGATCTGTGAAGTAGAAAAGTGCAAGGACAACGCTGAGGTGCGCCAGGTAGGGGTAGAATGGTGTATTGCTCAGAGCAAGGAGCTGATCTCCAGGGGAGTCCCGGTGTTGCATTATTATTCTATGGGGAAAAGTTCAAACATCCAGAAAATAGCTTCGGCAATTTTTTAAATTATTGGGTTACATTTGTGGGCTATGAAGAAAATCATTCTCTGCCTTTTTCTTTTTACCCCTGTGGTTTGCTTTTCTCAAAACGGGATCAAAAAGTATTACACTCTGGATGCCAATTATTTATACGGAACCCTGATAGAACACAACCCGGATCTGGCACATCTTATTACCGGGCATCCCTCTGGGGTGATCCTTGGAATTAACCAAAAGACCTTTGGCTTTAAGGATTGGGAGCGCAGATATAATTATCCGGATAAGGGGCTTTCCTTTATTTATCAGGACCTGGGGAATCCTTCTTTAGGAGAGAATTACGGGGTATATGCCCATCTGAATTTCTATTTCCTAGGGCGCAATGCAATGCTGAGATTAGGGAGCGGCCTGGCTTATGCCACAAATCCGTATCATCCGGAGGATAATTTCTTTAACAAAGCCTATGGGACCCAGCTTTTGATCTCCCCTTTTCTGATGGCTAATTACAAGAAGGAAAATATTTTTAAAGGTTTCGGGATCCAGGGCGGGATTTCCTTGATTCATTATTCCAATGCTGATTTTAAATCCCCCAATAACAGTACAAATACCTTCGCATTCAATGTTGGCTTGAATTATATGATAGACCCGGGAAGTTTCCCTGAAATTATTCCGAAGCAGCAAAGGGAAAAATATACGGAGCCCGTTCATTTTAATTTTGCATTTCGCGCAGGGGTCAATAGCATGGGGATAATTGGTTCAAAACAAGCTCCTTTTCTGACAGTCTCGACCTTCGCAGATAAGGTGATAAGCCATAAAAGCACGCTGCAGGCAGGCGCAGAGCTGTTTTTCTCCAAGTCCCTGGAAGAGTTTATTTATTACCAGTCCATGGCATTTCCCACCGGGGAAACCACAGGGGATGAAGATTCAAAAAGAGTGGGAGTTTTTATTGGCCACCAGCTCTCTATCGATAAATTATCGCTCCTTACCCACCTGGGATATTATCTGTATTTCCCTTACGAACATTATGTGGATAGAGTATACAATAGGATAGGCTTTCAATATGAGATCAGTAAAAATTTATGGGGTGCTGTGACGATTCGCTCTCATTATGCCAATGCGGAGGCCCTTGAATTTTCAATAGGTTACAGATTGTGAACCCGGATAATAAGGCATTAAAATGAAAAAGATATACTTCTTAATTTTTATTTGGTTCGCTAGCCTTGGTTGTGATACAGAAAAGGTTCCCGATTGTTTGAAATCTGAAGGAGCCATTATTACCGAAGAATTTGAGCTCACCCCCTTTGAGGAAATCATCGTGTACCAAAGGGTGAAATTGTTTGTCGAGCAGGGGCCACAATACAAAGTAGTTGTTGAAACCGGAGCAAATTTACTCGAGGGAGTGAGCATCGTAGTGGAAAACAACCGATTGAGCCTCAAAAACACCAATTCCTGCAACCTGTTTCGGGATTATGAGATCACCCGGGTTTTTGTGACCACCCCTGGGCTAACCTGGCTGCAAAACAGCAGTGGAAGTGCCATAGAAAGCATTGGGACCCTGAAATTTGACACTCTTTGGCTGCGATCCTTTAACCAGGAAAAGGATCCCGGGATCCATACCGATGGAGATTTTGTCCTCGATCTTGAGGTTGAGAATTTGCGAATTACCAGCGATAATGTTTCCAACTTTTTCCTCAGCGGGAGGGCGGAAAATCTCGATATTTTTTTCGCAGCCGGGGATGGCCGATTGGAGGCAGCAGATCTGCTTGTGCAGCACTGTGAGCTGTTCCATCGTGGTACCAATAAAATGATCCTGAATCCCATGCAATCCATCAAGGGGGAATTGCGAAGTCTTGGGGATGTGATTGCCAAAAATCGTCCGCCACTGGTACAAGTGGAGACCTTTTACTCCGGAAGGCTCATTTTTGAAGAAGCACCCTAATTACCCACAATGGGGAAAAATGCAGTCTCCTGCCACTTGGAGGGGGAATTCATGTGATAAAACCTGTTAGCAGAATAATTTTATGCCTCCCCTTTTGGGGCGGTCAATTCTGCAAATAAACTTTCCAGATTTCTTGTTTTTCGGTTTAACTGAAGGGTTTTCAGGCCCATGTCATGAGCAAAATCAAAAACAGCAGGTCGCATATCCTTTTTTGAGTCAAATCTTAATTCGTAATGAAAGCCACCGATATTTCTTGCAGAGGCGAGATTCGGCAAATCCTGAAGCGCTCTTTCTTCAATCATGAAATCAAATTCTACGTGAATAATTTGTTCCTGCTCCTCGCGCAGCTCATTCATCTTTTTGTCGGCTACAATTTTTCCGTGATTGATAATGATCACCCGGTCGCAAATTGCCTCCACCTCCTGCATGATATGTGTAGAGAGAAAAATGGTTTTCCCGGAGCCTCCGTCTGCCTGTTCCCTGGCGATGCTCAAAATAAGATTTCGGATCTCCACCAGCTGGTTTGGGTCAAGGCCTGTAGTAGGTTCATCCAGGATCAGGACTGCCGGATCGTGAAGCAAGGCCGCAGCGAGCCCAACGCGTTGGCGATAGCCTTTTGAAAGTTGTTCTATTTTTTTATTTGCTTCAGAGCTAAGGCCCGTGAGATAGATCATCTCCTCAATCCGAATTTTGTCAATTTTATAAATTGAAGCATTAAAAGAAAGAAATTCCCGTACATACATCTCTGTGTAAAGAGGATTGTGTTCCGGCAGATACCCTATGCTCTTTTGTGCTTCGAGCAAATTCTCGGAAAGTGGAAGGTCATTTACACTTGCAAAACCTTCTGAAGGCGTCAGATATCCGGACAGGATTTTCATTAAGGTAGATTTTCCGGCTCCGTTCGGGCCCAGAAATCCTACAATTTCACCTTTCTCAACAGAAAATGAAACCTTGTCCAGGGCTTTGTGGCCCCCGTAAAATTTTGATATTCCTTGAACAGTTATGCTCATAAGCTAGCTTTTTTCAAAAGTAAGGGATTCACCTTGGAATAGTTTGGAACTATTGAAATTTTCTCAAGGGTACCTGTTGAAATTGTTATCGTAAAAAAAATCAAAAAATTGTACCTCATTTTAAAATTTAATTCTACTTTAGCAAAATCATAAAAAGAAAAATGCAAATTAATATTACCTGGAACGCTTTCTATTATTTTTATTTCTATAGCGGAGATAAGATCGGGAAGGCCATGTAATTATACAATAAATTATATTTCAAATCCCGATGGCAACATCGGGATTTTTTTTGGTCTAATTTAATATACGTTTAAATTACAGGCTTTCAGGGTTTAAACCCAGGAAGGATCAGAAGCCTGGAAGAGTTAACATAAAATATGAGAGAAAAAGTAGCAATTCAAGGTATTCAGGGTTCTTTTCATCATTTGGTGGCACAGGAATTTTACGGAGAAAATGTAGCAGTTCAGGAATGCATGTCTTTTGGAGAATTGGTAAGGAGCCTGGTATCGGGAGAATCCCAGGAAGCGGTAATGGCGATAGAAAATTCAATCGCAGGTTCCATTTTGCCTAATTACGCGCTGATTGACGAGCATCATTTAAAGATAGTGGGAGAGCATTATATGCCCATTAATATGAATTTAATGGCAGTTCAGGGACAACGCATCGAAAATATAAAGAAGGTGTATTCCCATCCCATGGCCTTATTGCAGTGTAAAGAATTTTTTGAAGGCTATCCGCACATAAAATTAATTGAAGATACGGATACGGCAGAGGTTGCGAGACGAATTTCTCAAAAGGGATCCATTGGAGTGGCTGCAGTTGCCAGTAAGGCCGCAGCACAAATTTTTGATCTTGAGATTCTGGCTGAAGGCATTCATACCAAAAAGAGCAATGCCACCCGGTTTTTGATCCTGAGCATGAAAAAAAGAGAGCCCAACGGGGTGAAAATAGACAAGGCTTCTTTGAAGTTTGAATTGGAAAGTGCTCGTGGAAGCCTGGTTTCTGTACTAAATATTTTGAGGGATTATAACCTAGATATGACCAAGATTCAGTCTATGCCAATTATTGAGACCCCCTGGAAATATTCTTTTTTCGTGGATGTAATTTTTGAGGATTATCCGGAATTTCAAAAAGCCCTTGAAATTCTCGAGGTCATGACAGAGCAACTAAAAGTTTTAGGAACCTATAAAAACAGCTTATAATGATTCAGGCCAACAGATTAAACCAGGTGAGCGAATACTACTTCTCCACAAAATTGGCAGAGGTGCGCGTCCTGGAAGCCCAGGGAAAAGATATTGTCAATCTAGGAATTGGAAGCCCTGATTTGCCGCCGCCGCCACAGGTTATTGAGGCATTAAACCGGGCCCTTGTCAATCCAGGAGCGCATCAGTACCAGCCTTATAAAGGAACCTTCGAATTCAGGAATGCCATCAGGGAATTCTATAAGAATCACTACCAGGTGGAGCTGAACCCTGAAGCGGAAATTCTGCCCCTTATGGGCAGTAAAGAAGGGATCACCCATATTTCCTTGGCTTTTTTAAATGAAGGGGATGAGGTCTTAATTCCAAATCCGGGGTATCCCACCTATACCTCTGTGACTAAATTAGTAGGGGCCAAAGCGGTTTTTTACGATCTCAATGAAGCCGGGAATTGGTTGCCAAATCTCATCGAGCTAGAAAAAACCGATTTGAGCAAGGTCAAGCTGATGTGGGTGAATTATCCACATATGCCTACCGGAGCCTCGGCGACTGATGCCGTTTTTCAGGCCTTGGTGGATTTTGGTAGAAAGCATCAGATCTTAATTGTAAATGACAACCCCTATAGTTTTATTCTCAATGAGGATCCCAAGAGTATTTTAAAGGTGGAAGGAGCCACGGAGGTGGCCATGGAACTGAATTCCCTTAGCAAAACCTTTAATATGGCCGGGTGGCGGGTGGGAATGCTTTGCGGCAGCGAAGAACATTTAAAAATTGTTTTAAAGGTAAAAACCAATCTCGACAGCGGTATGTTTTACCCAATCCAGGCTGGAGCCGCAGCTGCCTTGCATTTGCCAGGGCAATGGTTTGCCTCCCAAAATGAATTTTACGCATCCCGAAGGGAAAGAATCCTGGAGCTGGCGAAGGCTTTAGGATGTACCCCGGCAAAAAAACAAACGGGATTATTCATCTGGGCTAAGGTGCCCCAGGGGTCGACCTCGGAAGGATTTGTAGAGCATGTGTTGCATACATACAGCATCTTTCTAGCGCCGGGCTTTATTTTTGGAAGTCAGGGAGAAGGCTATGTGAGGTTTTCATTATGTGAGACCACAGAGAATATAGAACGGGCAATAAAACGAATAAAACCATGAATGTTTATATTATTGGAGTAGGATTAATAGGAGGTTCTTTTGCCTTAGATATTAAATCCGCATTTCCCCAGGCAAAGATCTTTGGGGTCGATGCAAACCAGGAGCATTTGATTAAAGCGAAATCCCTTGGCCTGATCGATTGTATTTCAGGCATGGAGGAGCTTGAACAGGCAGATGTCGTGTTGGTGGCAATTCCTGTGGATGTAAATATCAAGGTGGTCGGACAGGTTTTGGACAAAGTAAAGGATGATTGCCTGGTAATTGACACCGGATCTACCAAAACAGGGCTTTGTCAAGCTCTTGAGTGTCATCCCAAGAGAAGGAATTTCCTGGCGGGCCATCCCATTTCCGGTACGGAATTTTCCGGACCCGAGGCTGCGCAGGCTGATCTGTACCGAAATAAGACCATGATAATTTGTGAGGTAGAAAAAACAGCCTTCAAATTACAGGAAAGAGCCTTGGAAATTTTTAAGCTCCTGGGGATGCGCATTCGGTATATGGATGCAAAATCACACGATAAACACATCGCTTATGTTTCACATTTGTCTCATATAAGCTCCTTTATGCTTGGAAAAACCGTACTGGAAAAAGAAAAAAATGAACGGGATATTTTTGATCTGGCAGGTAGTGGATTCGCCTCTACGGTGAGGCTTGCAAAGAGTTCGCCGGCAATGTGGTCCCCCATATTTGAACAAAACAGGGATAATATATTGGAAACATTAACCGAATATATCAGCAATCTCACCCGTTTTAAAGATCTCATGGAAGAAAATAATTTTCAGGAGGTTTACAAGGAAATGGAAAGGACGAATCATATAAAAACAATTTTAAATGGAATAATCTAATTATAAATGGTTATGTTTTAGAATAATGTAGAAAAGTCGTATCTTTATAATATTCAAAAAACAGCCATGGATTTAGAACATATTATTAAAACACTTGATCAGGAAGAAAAGGTTGAACTGGCAAGAATGCTGCATCAAGATTTAAATGT
>JBGSWA010000191.1:0-17816 GCA_041752645.1 Gillisia sp.
GAGGCGGTTTGGCTTCAGCACCTGTATGCCGAGCCGAGGGGCCTACCCTCATCTTTAACACAGCATTGCTTGTTTCACAACTAGCATTCGTGCCACTCAGTACCCAGGATTTTGAGTTACACTTCCTTGAGAAAGTTGAATTTCTTCCGGCGGGATTGGCCATAAAAGGTGTATACTTGGATCAAATAAAATCCCTTTATCCATAGCCTCTCCCTTATTAGTAGTCTCAAACGGGTCTTCATTTTCATTAAGATTATAATCAACAAAACTACCATCAGGTCCCATTATAAGAGCTAATCTTGTAGTACCATTAATTTTTTGCCTTCTAAGATCATAAAGCCTATGTAATTCCAAGGCAAGTTCCAGACGTCTTTCTTTATAAATAGCATCCCTCAAGGCTGTGCTAGATAAAGAAGTGTTCGTTTCAAGCTCTACCCTATCCCTCACTTTTTTCAGTGACTGGATGGCCCCCTGTTCATTTCCATTAAAATATGCAGCTTCGGCATGCATTAGGAGCAAATCAGCATATCGGATATGAATATGGCTCAAGGGATGTTGTCCTCTCTGATATACTTCCGGTCTATCAGCTATTGGTATATAGAATTTTCGGTTTATTCGTCCCGATTTGTTTCTATCTGGAGCTGCGTCAAACGAAGTCACAGCCGGATCACCAAATACCGGCTCGCCATGCTTTATTATGGTAGACCTTAACCGAATAAGGTCTCCTTCTTCCAAAAAGGCATTTTCCAGATTACTGGTAGGTGTACCCCAGCTCCAACCCTGATCGGCACGACTACCTTGTAAGGTTGCGTATTGTCCACCGATTTCAGGATATAATTGATTATTTATGTATCCTACTTCAAAAATTGATTCTACCCCATACAAATGATTAGGTTTCCATACATCTGCAAAATTCTCTTCTAGTTGATACTGATTGGACTGAATTACATTCCCGGCCATTTGTTCAGCCTCTGCCCATTTTTCCTGAAATAAATATGCCTTTGCTAAAAGTGACTGGGCAGCCCCTTTTGTAACCCTACCCATATCTTTCGCTGAGTACTCGCTTTTTAAAGGCAATACCTCCATAGCGTCTTTCAAGTCTTGCTCAATCAAAGCATATACTTCGGGTATACTGGCTCTTTCATATTTGTAGACTTCAGGCAAAAAAAGTTCATCCCAGGTGGTTACAATGGGTACCCCACCATAAGTTTTTACCAGTTCAAAATAAAACCAGGCCCTTAAAAATTTAGCTTCTCCAAGTAATCGTTGCTTAAAACCTTCGTCCATATTAACCTCAGGAATCTGAACTAAAGCGAGATTCGCCCTGGTAATCCCGATATAATTATGTTCCCAAAATGAATTGATATACGTGGACCCAGGAAACACATTGTAATGGGCAATACCGGTGATATCGGCGCGTGGCTGCTCGGTATTCCCAGACCACATATCATCAGTTGCCATTTCATTAATGCTCCTTAAGAAATTGATCTCCCACCAACTCTCACCATTAACTTTTTGGTAAATCCCGTTTACAAAACGTTCACTAGCTTCTGCAGAGGCAAAAAAATCTTTAAGCTCCTGCTGGCCCCGAAGTGGCTGATCCAGAAAATCTTTAGTACAACCAAATAATATCGAAGCGAAAATCGTTAAAATTAATATCTTTTTCATGTTTATATTTTTAAAGTGAAAAATTCAGTCCTGCTAAAAATGTTCTTGATGAAGGATAATTAGCAAAGTCTACTCCATATCCATTTATCACATCCCCTCCTGCACTAACCTCAGGATCAAATCCGGAATAATCTGTAATCGTCCATAAGTTTTGCGCGGATAAAGAAACACGTAATTTGTTTATTCCTTTTACAGGAATATTATATCCTATCTGAAGGTTTTTCAATTTTACGAAACTCCCATCTTCTACTAATAAATCTGAAGGTCTCTGGTAATTTTGGTTTCTATCCAGTTCACTGAATCTTGGAAAGACAGCACCTGTATTAGTTGGGCTCCAAACCTTATCCAAGGCACCTGCCCTCACATTAACGTCATTAATAGCTGAATAGGCAGAAAGATTTGTATAATTAATAACATCATTACCAAACACACCATACCATTGCATACTCATATCCCAATTACCATAGGAAAAGTCAAGATTTAAGCCTGCAGTGAGATCTGGGAAAGGATTCCCAATTATTGTTAAGTCTTCGTCTGTTAAACCTCCATCATTGTTTTTATCCACAAATCGAAGATCACCGGGAACAGCATTCGGCTGTAACAAACTTCCATTTTCCCCTGAATGAGAATTGATTTCAGTCTGGTTTTGAAATATACCGCTGGACTCAAACCCATAAAACAAGCCTGCGATTTCCCCTGGTCTGGAAATCTTTAAAAATCTATTACCCAAATCCTCTCTTTTCTGACCGAAAAGCTCTTCAATTCCCGGGGCGATTTCCTTTAGTTTACTTTCGTTCGTGGAAATATTAGCATTAATACTAAAATTTAATTTACCAACTGCATCCGCAAACCCAATAGAACTGTCCCAACCCTGAGATTCCATGCTTCCAACATTCTGAGCAATGGTTCCCGGGATACCTGTATAATTTGGTGGCTCCACCTGGAATAATAAATCCTTAGAGGTTCTTCTATATCTCTCAATAGAAAAGGTAAGTCGATTGTCAAGTAACGCTCCTTCCATACCAACATTAATATCTTCTACTGTTTCCCACTTCAGATCGACGTTTCCAAATCGGTTTAAGGTATTGGTAACAACCCTTTGACCTCCAAAAGAATAATTAGAATCGCCAATTCCAAAAAAGCGCGATGCCGGGTTTATGTTTTGATTACCTAGCTGTCCATATCCAGCCTTTATACGTAAAGAATTAATAAAGTCAAAATTAAAAAAAGGTTCATCCGCAATAGACCATCCTACAGAAACACTTGGGAAAGTCCCCCATCTGTTATTTTCTGGAAATACGGAGGAAGCATCTCTTCTTACCGCAGCAGTTAAGAAATATTTATCCTTGAAATTATACATTAACCTACCTAGATAAGAAAACATTGTTCTAACGCTCTCATTTCCGCCAACACTCATATTTTCTCCAGTGGCTGCATCAATATACCTCAATGCTTCTTCTTGTCCAGGGATATCTTCTCTGTAAGCGGAAACATAATTATAACGCTGTTCGTCAAAAATCAAACCTGCCGTAAAAGTAAAATCATGCTCCCCAAAATCTTTAGAATATGTAGCCGTATTATTCCAGACCCAATCCATATTATTTGAAACGGTCCTACTTACATTATTAATTAAATTTTGCTCGTTTGGATGAATATTGAATTTTGGATTAAAAACATCCCTCCTGTTACTGGAAAAATTTAACCCCAATTGAGTTTGAAGGTTCAGCCCTTCAATAGGCTTATAATTCAACTGCGTGTTCGAGAAAAGCCCAAAAAATGTAAGTCCTCCAAAATTTCTTGCAACTGCTGCTACAGGGTTAGGAACACCGATTCCTGACCTACCAAAAATACTAAACTCATTTTTCCCCTCACGTTCATCCATCGGAATAAATACATCCGTCAAAGGTTCAATTCTTAAAATATTAAAAAATAAGTTAGGACTATCTTCCCACTTTTCGTACCTGGGACTCAAATCCTGTTTTAAAGAAATCTTATCACTAATTTTATAATCAATATTAAACCGAGCAGTTAATTTCTTCCTAAAGCCTTTGGTATATTGTGACTGTTCATCATAATATCCAATACTTGCCAGATACCGAAGATCTTCACCTCCACCGGAAATGCCGAGGTTATAATTTTGAACGGATGCAAAATCCCTTAAAGTCTCGTCCCACCAATCTGTTCCTTCTCCAAAACCTGCAATTTCTTCCTCAGTAAATTTAGGGAGATTGCCGTCATTAATTCTTCTTTGATTTACAACCTGAGCATACTCTCTCGACCCGGCCATTTCTATTTTCTCAATATTATGGACACCTGTGGAAACATCCAGTGTAAAAACAGCTTTCCCGAATTTACCACGTTTGGTAGATATAAGGATTACCCCATTGGAAGCCCTTGAACCATATATTGCTGCTGCGGAGGCATCCTTTAAAATCTGAAAATCTTTAATGTCCTGAGGGTTCAGAAAGTTTAAATTGGTTCCGGATGGCAACATTACCCCATCTACTACAATAAGCGGTGATTTATCATTATTAAAAGTGGTAATACCACGAATTAATATTTCAGGCGCAGCTCCCGGTGCACCACCACCTGAAATAACCTGAACTCCTGCAGCTCTACCCTGGAGTGCTTCGGCCGGGTTTCCAGTGGTTATTTTTTGTAAATCTTCTCCTTTGACAGTGGCAATGGAACTGGTTACCTCCTTTCTCCTGGCTTCTCCATATCCAATAACCACAACTTCCTCTAAGGCTTGTAAATCATTCGGCAGATTAACGTTGATAGTGTTTTGTTTCCCTACTTCAATTTCTTTTGCTAAGTATCCCACGAAACTAAAAACCAAAGTTGAATTTGAGGATACCTGGATTTCATAATTGCCGTCAAAATCGGTTATAGTTCCATTATTAGTTCCCTTCTCAATAACATTTACACCCAATAATGGCATACCTTCTTGGTCTTTTACATTACCCTTTACATTGTTTTGCTGAGCAAAAGCTGGAGCGAAAAGTAATATGGCTACCGATAAAATGAATGTTTTTATATAGTTTTTTCTTTTTAATTTATAATTCATCTGTGATAATTTTTAAATTATTGGGGGTTAGTTTAGTTTATTGGTGTTATTGTAAGCCTATTCAAATGTGTATCTAAAACGAATTTATAGGTTCCAAATTCTTCCTCCGTAAACGTGAAGTTCACTCCACCGCCTGGAACGGCATTATCATCATCAAATCTCCAAAAAGGACCCCAACCGTCAGGATTGGCATTAAGAATAAATCCATTATCTCCATCATTGGACGGTTCGTCAAATAATTTTACTGTACCTGAAAAACGATAAGGATTTTCGGAGTCTTGTGTCAACTCTTTACCTGATTTAAAATGCCAACAAGTATTGGAACCATCTATATTGGATACACATGTACTTTCTCCTTCCACCTCTACACCTGTCCCTATTATTTGAACAAAATCATAGGTATCATCGGTTGGGGTATAAGAAGTAACCACATAAGACATGTCTTTTAAATCCATTGTTATTTCATAATATCCTTTATCAGGTAGAACAATTGGATTCACATCTGGACTAGATCCATTAATCAGTTTTCCATCCTCTTCAGGATCTGCACCAAGAGTATAGGGTTCAAAAGAAGATTTTTGCGGTACAAATCGAAGTTCTGTATTGGGTTCATCGGCATAATATCTTGCTGTGAACACATAACCTACTTCACCTTCCACTTTACTTGCTTCAGCCAATGCCGGCACACCAAAAATATCATCGGTAAGCTTACTTGCATCAACAACATTAGTTATATACATTTTATCGAATTTCAATTCATCCAATACATTCACAGTTATTTGCTGGGTATTCACGTTTCCGGTAGCATCTGTAGTAGAGACAGTAAAAGTGTACGTTCCCGTTTCTTCAACATTTAAGCTATTGGAATAGGTGTACGTCATTCCTGATATCTCAATGATCTCATTTAACAGTTCACTTTCTATTTTGAATTGGGCAAGTTCTTCATCTGTAACAGTAATCTCGAAATCGATTTCGTTACCATCATTAATTAAAACTGTTGCTCCATTAGCCGGCCTGTTCAGATTGATTCCCGGTTTAACGTTATCCAGATCTAAAGTCACCTTAACATCAATATTTGTGCTTTTCCCTCCAATGTTCGTAGAAGTAACTTTAATAATATGTTCGGAATTTTCCTGTGCCTCCGCAGGCACTTGAAAGGCATAACGTAAATTATAAGTTGTAGGAAGCGAATCTTTTTCAATAGTTTTGTCCAAATTCCAGGGTTCATATTTGAGATTTACAAACTCTATTCCGGCAGGATCAGAAATTGTAGCATTAATCGTAAATTGTCTTCCAGGAAGGGATGAAATCTCCTGATCTACTTCCATAAATTCTGGTTCGGAATTAATGTTGGATGATCCTACATTATCATCTTTGGAACATCCTATCAAAAACAGAAAGGAAAACGTCATAAAGGTCAATAGAATTTTTTTCATAATCTTAGTTGTTTGCCGGACTCGAATATTATTTCTAATCCATTATTAATTCATTGTTGTATTTAGCTCAATTTTTAGCCTTTAATTTTTGGAACCGGATAAGATGCCCCTATACTAACCAGATAATCATTTAAATCCTTACTCATTTCCTGAACTTTTTCAGGAAAGGTTGATGCAATATTTTTTGATTCCGAAATATCATTTTCAAGATTATACAATTCAAAAGAATTATCTTCATAAAAGTGAATGAGCTTCCATTTCCCAATTCTGATCGCAGAAGCTGGCGTGCCGCCCTGTGGACTGTAATGAGGATAATGCCAATACAAATTCCTTTTTTTGATGTGCTTTCCTTTTAATAATGGCAATAAACTTTTTCCTGAAGTATGTTGTTCTGGTTCTAATGGTAATCCCGCCAAATCCAGCAATGTGGGATAAAAGTCATAACTGATCACCGGTTCGTCTACCACCTTATTTTTTGAATTATCGGTCAATGGAGGATAACTAATTATCAGTGGCTCGCGTATTCCTCCTTCGGTCACCCAACCTTTACCGCCGCGAAGCGGCCGATTAGTCGTCACACCGTACCCTGGTGCAGAAAGACCTCCATTATCTGAAAAGAAAACAATGGCCGTATTGTCGGCGATCCCGAGAGAATGCAATTTATTTTCCATCATCCCCACAACAGAATCCATGGCCCAAACCATCGCGGCATACGTTGGATCACTTTGGTTAGTGCGGTTTTTAACCCCCTTATCTGTTTCGTAAGTCCCTTTTTCGGGAAGCCCCATCTTTATTCTCCTCTCCTCAAAGCGTTGCACCAGATTTTTGGGCGCCTCAATGGGCGTATGTACATTATACATTGACAGATACATCAAGAAAGGCTTTTCCGGATTTTCCTTTTCGTGGGTGTCGATAAATCCCAAAACTTCACGCGCTAAGCGGAAAGGTAAATATTCCCCATCAGGGCCATCATCCAGTCTGGGGTTGTGATAGGGTGCAAAATAACTCCCTGGATTCCCTTTGCTCCATCCGGCCACATTCACATCAAATCCTTGATGTTCCGGCCAATACTCAGCTGTTTCACCCAGATGCCATTTTCCCACAAAATAGGTGGAATAACCGTTTTTCTGGAAAGCTTCGCCCATGGTGAACTCATCCAATGGCAAATGATCTGCGACATGCGGCTGGATAACCTTGTCATCTATACGATTCTCATATTTTTCTGCACCAATCCAATTGGTGATGTTCACATGCTTGTCAGCAGGATCCCTACCTGTCATGATACTGGCCCTTGTGGGACTGCAAACAGGATTGGCTGCATAGGCATTTGTAAACCGCACTCCGCTTGTCGCCAACTTATCTACATTAGGGGTGAGGTAATAATCGCTACCTTGATACCCCACATCTTTCCAGCCCATATCGTCAACCAGTATAAATACCACATTTGGGGGACTTGTTTTATGCTTTTTATTTTGTGCAGGAAGGCTCACATTAACTAAAAGACATGCCAGAAACAAAATATTAGCTATTAATTTATTTAATTGATAAATTTTCAACATTTATTTAGTTATGAATTATAATTCGATTTAAAATTCCTTAACAATTATTATAACAAAAATAATGTTTTGTTGACCAGATGTAAATGGATAGAATAATTGAAATGATGGATTATATTACGCTTTGTTATATGATAGCTAATTATGAGTGAAAAAATTCTTAATACTACTAAAAACAGTTATATCCTTAAATATGAAGGTTTCAATTAAAAAGAAAAGGAAAAGCCCCCTAAAACTAGAGGTTCAAAGGCTTTTCCGATTTAAATATTTTCAAAATTTAGGTGAAAATATCCTTGCCAAGTAAAATTACAATTTCATCCAATAATATAAAATCTTTTGGCTGGCTTAATTTTATTTCAGCCAAATTTGACCAATTATAACTTTACGCACTGATCTCATACTTCTTGGAGAACGCCCGTCAGCAGGGGTATTCAGCTTTAGTGATGCATCCCCTCCATATCCACTTAAATCTGCCCATAAAATAGATTTTATAAAGACAAACTAACTACTTGCGAATTTAAGGTTGAATTAAATATTATGTATAATAGTGTATCTTTAAGCTAAATTGCAGAAGAACGATAACGATATAGCAAAATTTATTAATAGCTAAGAATTATTACATATGGATTATCACACGGCATTTTTTAAAAAAAAGGAAGGCTTTATGGGGCAGCAAATGATAGTTCTTCCCCCTGATATTTTGAAAGTAATAGTTAAAAAAACCTTAATTAATAATTTATTTTTAACAGCAATTGGCTATTATCCCCTTGCTAAATTCCATGATAGAAAAAGAGAAATTGGATCCAAGGAATATATCCTATTTTATTGCACAGAGGGGGAGGGAAATGTAACTATAAACAACGTAAAACAAAAAGTAGAACCCAACCAGTTTTTAATTATCCCACCTCACGTCCCACATCATTATATAAGTTCAACAGAAAACCCCTGGAGTATATACTGGGTACATTTTACAGGCAAAAGTGCCTCTATCCTTTTTGATAAATACTCATCCAATGAAATTCCACCTGTAAAACCTATTCCATATAATGAGGAACGGATAAAAAACTTTATAGATATTATTCAAATCCTAGACCATAGTTTTGACCAGCGATCTTTGGAAATTGCTAACCTTAAACTGATGTATTTTTTAAGCTCAATTATTTATCAAACTGAATTGACCCCATATGTACAAAAGAGGAATAAGGTTACCAATTCAATTGAATTCATGAAAAATAACTTAGATCAGGATTTTAAAATTGAAGATTTTGCAGAAAACCAAAATTTATCTGTTTCTCGATATTCTGAATTATTTAAAGAAAAGACCGGTTATCCGCCAGTCTATTATTTTAATAAATTAAGAATTCAAAAATCTTGTCAATTTTTATATTTTACAAACATGAGTATTAAAGAAATTTGCTTTGAAGTTGGTTTCTCTGATCAGTATTACTTTTCGAGAGTTTTTAAGAAAATCATGGGGGTACCCCCTTCTAAATATAAAAGAGCATATAAGTCCTAGTTGTTCAGACTCTTTATTGTCCTAACAATTTTTTTGAAAAATTGTTAGGTTGAAATAAGGGGCCATACTTTGAAAGAATTCTGTCTTTGCCTTCTCATTTCCCCATTCATGAAATTATTCTGGAACCTACTGAAAATACAGAGGGTTAAAAATATATCTGACAAAATGTGGCTGATGAATTAGAATACACAAAAGCAAAACTTCACATCAACCAGAAAAAATCACGCATATAGGATGCTGGAAACATGACAGAAGATACTTGAAAAAGTATTTACATGACAACAAAGCGAAAGCATCTGAGGTGATTCTCTTTATTAAAAGGCTCTACGAAACGAAAAGCCTTGGGAGACAGCTAAAAGAATCCTATTTTAAAAAACAGGGATACAAAAAATAGGGATAGTTAACAACAACTTTTTGGTGTAGTTTCCCTTAAATCCACATTTTAGTATAATTGAATTGGTCTTGTAAATCAATATAACAAATATTACTCTTTGGAATTTAATTGCTGCAAAAAACTCATATATTGAGTGTTATTTGGATATAACTGAACTAATTTGAGCAATATGTTCTTTGCCTTTTCTGGCTGGTCGTATTTGGAATAATGATAGGCCAGTGCATATAATAAACTTTCGTTGTTTCCATCTATTTCCAAACCTTTAACAAGTGTCTTTTCAGCATTTTTTTGGTCTTGCTTAGTATCGTAAAGCAAGCTTAGGTTATAATACACCCGAATGTTTTCCGGCATTTTCTGAACTGCAATATTTAAAAGTTCAATGGCTTCATCGGTTTTGTTTAACTCTGCGTATAATAATGCCAACGAATAGTATGTTGGGCCATATTCCGGTTCTTGTTCAATAACCGTTTTAAAGGCTTCCTCGGCTTTTGCGTAATTTTGAGCGTTGTAGTATAAATTAGCCAATGTTAATCTAGCTTGGTTATTTATGTTGTCCATTTTTAAGGCGCTTTCATAACCCTCAATTCCTTTTTGTAAACCCCCTTTTTTAAGGTAATAATTAGCTCTTTTTACGCGTCCACCAACAAAATCTGAATTGGTATTTAAATGCGTAAAAAATTCCTTCTTTACTTTTAGATATACTTCCTTATATTTTTCAGGAACCTCACTTTCACCTAGACCACTTAAACCGTAAAAAGCCTTAATTCTGATACTTCTTTTGGGATCGTTTAAAAGCGGCAAAAATGAGTTAACATGATCCGTATTATTGATTTCGCTTAAAATATCAACAGTTGCTCCTCTAACCAATGGCGATTCGTCGTTTAACCAGGATACATATCCCTTAATATTTTCTACACTGTAATGGGATAATGCTTTAACAGCAGATGCCCTCACCATTTCTGCTTGTGTTTTATCATTTATAAGATCCAATAATCCCAAATTGGCATTTGGTTGTCCTATAATTCCTGGAACAAGTTTTTCAGAAAAATGAATCGAATCAACCGCTCCAAACAGCTCCTGAAACCCTTCCCACGCCCATTCATCATCCTTATCTTCATGGCATCCGGCACAGGCATTTGGAGTTCCGTATTTTAAGCTAAGGTCCGGTCTTGGCACCCTAAAGCTATGGTCGCGCCTAAAATCGTTACCCATATAGTATTTCCCCGGCATATGGCAATTAATGCATTTTGCACCGTCTGTACCCATTTCATGGAAATGATGCTTTGGTGTATTAAAATTTTGAGGTAAATGGCATTGTGCGCATAGGGTATTGCCTTCAAATTTTAATTTTAACGAATGTGAATTATGACAGTTGTTACAGGCTACATTATTCTTGTACATTTTACTTTGAACAAATGAACCATATACATAATCTTCATCTAAAATCTGCCCATCGGGATAATAGGTAGGTTCTTCTATAAGCTGTGGATAATAATGGTCTAGCATGGTGCCTTCAAAATTAAAGGCTCCCGAGAATTGTTCCCTACGCATGTGGCAGCGCGCACATTGATCTACCAACTCTTTAGGTGTCGTATTTAAAGTCATATGCATGGTTCCTGTAGGAGCATATGCATCTCCCAATCGCTTTACGTCTTCTACATGTTGCTTTCCTGGTCCGTGACATGCTTCACAGTTAACATTTATTATAGCATATTCAGTATTATAACTATGGCTTTCCTGGTCATAATTCTTTCTAACATTGGTTGAATGGCAATCTGAACACATATTATTCCAGTTTAAACCACCACGAGACCAGTGTAACCATTCAGAATGTACGACCTTAAAATCCGGATATAAATCAAACCATTTGTTTTTAATTGGGTCCCAAGCGGTTCTCAAGCATTGAAAATGACCATTGGGAAACTTAACAATGTATTGCTGGAGGGGCGTTATTCCAAAAGTGTAAACAATTTTATAATCGTGATATTCCCCATCAGGACCTTCGGTATTCACATAAAAATCAGCATCTTTTTTAAAAAAATTGGAGGTTACTCCCTGACTAATAAATGTTGCATCATTAAAATTACCTAAAATAGAAGTGCTATCCGCTAACTGCATCGCCTTGTCATGATGCGAGCCTTTCCAATCCTTATATTGCTCTTGATGGCATTCTTTACAGTTGTTATCTCCTAGAAAATGGCTGTCCGAGATTTGTTTGGTTGAAGCAAAACCATCAGTTTCTGAAACCTTAACATATTCGGGTTTTTCATTACAGGAAGAAACAAAAATGACTAATAACAATAGTAATAATATGTTTATAGTTTTCTTTTTAAATTTCATATTTACTATATAATTCAGAAAAAATCCTTCAAGGTAACTTGATGTTAAACCAAGAACAAAGATTAAAAATATATTCTTTAGGGTTAAGGTTAAAATTAAAATATTATCAAAAAATATTAGAGATAGACGTTATGCTAATTCCATTTTAATACTCCTAAAATCCTATAATTATTTAGTGTAAATCCCTGTTAATATTCTGTTCCCATTTCCATGCCGATAAAAGCGCGTCTTTTAAGTTTAATTTTGCTTTCCATCCCAACACATTATTGGCTTTTGAAGTATCTGCATAAGCGGCAACGACATCACCAACCCGCCTCTCAACTATTCTGTAATTAAGTTTTTGATTTGAAACATCTTCAAACGCAGAAATTACCTCCAATACCGATGAGCCTTGTCCGGTTCCTATATTAAATACTTCATAATTGCCAGAATTGTCTTCATTTATAAGACGTTTTAAAGCTGCCACGTGCGCTTTAGCTAAATCTACCACATGGATATAATCCCTAACACAAGTACCATCTTTTGTTGGATAATCATTCCCAAAAACAGATAATTGCCCTCTCAAACCAAATCCTGTTTGTGTAATAAAAGGCACAAGGTTTTGCGGAGTTCCAATTGGCAACTCGCCTATTTTTGCGGATTCATGTGCTCCAATTGGGTTGAAGTATCTTAGAGCAATTGCCTTTAAATTTTCTGACACTTTACAAGTATCCCTTATAATTTCTTCACCAATTTGCTTGGTGTTTCCATATGGAGATTCTGCTTCTTTTATCGGTGCAGATTCTGCTATAGGTAATGAATCTGCTTGCCCATAAACGGTGCAAGATGAACTAAAAATAAAATTGGAAGTTTCCTTTTTCTGTAATTCTTGTAAAATATAAATTAGGGTATTCAGGTTGTTTTCATAATACAACAAAGGAAGATTCACACTTTCTCCAACCGCTTTAGAAGCTGCAAAATGAATGACACCACCAACATCATGATGTCTCTTGAAAAAATCGATGACTAGAGCTTTATCCCTTAAATCCAATTTTTCAAACAATGGCTGCTTTCCTGTAATAGCCGTAATTCCTTTTAAAACGTTTTCTGATGAATTTGAAAGATTATCAATAATCACGACTTCAAATCCATCATTCTGAAGTTCTACCACAACATGCGAGCCAATAAATCCTAATCCACCTGTAACTATTATTTTTTGTTTCATTATTTATTATTAAATAATTTAATTTATGAATTTGAACAAGTTACCTACCAAAACAAACAATATAAAATTGCAAAAGCACATAGAAAACTATTGTTCGCCTTAAAAACCTGGTACTCGCAATATTTTATCAAATATAAAGAAATTTTTCATAAAACTATACTAGTACCTACCAGTTTGTTTAAACAATTTTTACATATCTTTGTAATATGAGTGTGATTAGCGTTAAGAAAAAAACAGGAACACCTAAATACAAGCAAATTATTGCTTCAATTGAAGATGCAATTCTATCTGGCACATTAAAAAAAGGAGATCAACTACCGTCTTTAAATAGCGTTAGGGACACTCATAAACTTTCCAGGGACACCGTATTAATGGCGTTCAACGAATTGAAAACAAGAGGCATCATTCAATCCGTTGTTGGAAAAGGCTATTATATAGTAAATGACAATATTGAAGTTACACAAAAAATATTCTTATTATTTGATGAACTAAATTCCTTCAAGGAAGATTTATACAATGCCTTTATTAATCACTTAGATAAGAATATTAGAGTGGATATTTTTTTTCACCATTTCAACGATGACATATTTGGTAAATTAATTCATGAAAATATTGGTGCTTACAACTATTATGTGATAATGCCTGCTAATTTAAAAAACACCAAATTGGTTATAGAAAAATTACCAAAAGAGAAGGTGTATATTTTAGACCAAATGCACCCAGAATTATCTGAATATTCAGGCATCTATCAAAACTTTGAAAAGGATATTTTCAACAACCTAAATAAGGCGTTACCACTAATTAAAAACTATAAAAAATTAATTCTACTTTTTTCTGAGGACATACAACCTCAAGGTATGCTAAAAGGATTTGACAAATTTTGTAAAGCAAATGCAATAGAAAGTGAAGTTGTTAATTCATTACAAGACAGAAATCTCAACATAGGTGAAGTTTA
The DNA here is from genome assembly GCA_041752645.1 of Gillisia sp. Taxonomy (GTDB): domain Bacteria; phylum Bacteroidota; class Bacteroidia; order Flavobacteriales; family Flavobacteriaceae; genus Gillisia. The sequence continues at coordinate 14,137 of JBGSWA010000191.1, forward strand.
TGTATTACCCGATGACAAAAACCTAATACGCATTATCAAGAAAATTAAAGAAGTCCAATTAACCCTTTCCAAGGACATAGGCATAATCTCCTATAATGACACTTTACTTAAAGAAATTGTCGAGGGTGGTATCACTACTATATCGACAGATTTCAATATCATGGGAGAACGATTGGCAAAAATGATTCTTAATAAAGAACAATTGCAGATAGAAAATACTAATACCTTAATACTAAGAAATTCATTATAACTTAAAATATATAACATTGTACCTCATTAAACATACACAAGATTTAAAGAAAAAGCTGGACTTTATTGAAATTGAAGACACTCAAAAAACTACTTATGCAAAAATTTTTTTGAATTTAGGCGGGAGTTTACAGGAATTAATTCTTAATAACTTCTCTATTATTAAGGATTTACATCCATTAACTTATAATAACACGTATGCCTCTTCTATTTTATTTCCATTTGCCAATAGAATTGAAGATGGTATTTATGAATTTGAGGGAAAGCAATATTTTTTAGATGTCAATCAAAAAGAAGAGAATAATGCATTGCATGGATTAATTTACGACAAAACATTTGAGCTGATTGACCAAAAAAAATCAAACAAAGAAGTAATGGTTACCCTTAGATACCAGGAACAAAAACGGGCTAAAGGATTTCCATATACCTATACCATCCTTTTAAAATATATTCTTACCAAAGATAGCATTGATTTAAATGTCACGGTAAAGAACACTGACACTAAAACATTTCCATTTACAATTGGTTGGCATCCATATTTTGCAAGTAGTGATTTATTTAACAGCTCAGTAAATTTTAATTCCAATAAAACAGTAGCGTTTAATAAAAAAAACATAACTCTTGGACTAAAAGATATATCACTAGATGGTAAATTTAAAATTGAAGATAAAACTTTAGATGATTGTTTTGTTTTAGACACTAATGAAATTTTGTTTGAAACACCTAAATACAGTTTTGTTTTAACGTCAACTGAAAAAGATTGCTTTTTACAGCTATACACACCACCACATCTTAACACCCTTGCTATTGAACCAACTACAGGAATTTCAGATAGCTTTAATAACAGTATAGGCTTAAAAACATTAAAACCTAATCAGGGTTATAACATTACTTGGAACCTTAAAATACACGATTAAATAATGAATACATCTTTGATAACCAATATTAAAAACAGTTTTGTAACTAAATTTAAAAGTGAACCTATTATGATATTTTCGCCTGGACGAATTAATATTATAGGTGAGCACACCGATTATAATGATGGTTTTGTATTCCCCGCTGCTGTAGATAAAGGCATTCTTGCTGGTATTCAAAAAAGCGACTCAAATACCTCCTCGGCTTATGCTGCCGATAAAGATGAGACTATAGAATTTTCACTAAACAACCTTAAACCATTGGCCCAAGGTTGTTGGCAAAACTATATACTGGGAGTTGTTTCTGAAATTCAAAACAGAAGTAAAACAATTGGCAATTTTAACCTTGCCTTTGGTGGTGATATTCCTGGAGGAGCAGGTATGTCGTCTTCAGCAGCCTTAGAAAATAGTGTAGTATATGGATTAAATGAACTTTTTAATTTAGGATTATCCAAACATGACATGATCTTAATTTCGCAAAAAGCTGAACATAATTATGTTGGGGTTAAATGTGGTATAATGGACCAGTATGCCAGTATGTTTGGTATAAAAAATAATGCGTTGTTATTGGATTGTAGAACGGTACAATCAAAACCTTTTGAAATCGATTTTAAAGACCACGAATTTATTTTAATAAATACAAATGTAAAACATAGCTTGTCTGATAGCGCGTATAACGACAGACGTTCTGTATGTGAATCGGTTGCAGAAATGCTAAATGTGAAGGCTTTAAGAGATGCCACAGAATTCGATTTAGAATCTATAAAAAATAGAGTCACTCCTGAAAATTATCAAAAAGCACTTTATGTAATTCAGGAAAACGACCGTGCTGTTCGAGCATCAAAAGCAATGCAGCAAGGCGATTTGGAAACCCTAGGTAAACTGATATATGCTTCTCATGACGGATTACAAAATCAATACAAAGTAAGTTGCGAAGAATTGGATTTTTTAGTGGCTCAAGCTAAATTAAACGAAAATATTTTAGGTGCCAGGATGATGGGTGGGGGTTTTGGAGGCTGTACTATTAATTTGATTTCCAAAACAGAAACAGAATCTTTCAAAACAATCGTTTCTGAAGCATATAAAAATGCATTTAACAAAGAATGTTCTATTTATGCTGTTAAACTTTCTGACGGAACACATATAATAAAATAATTAAAATTAAACAAAATGAATACTAATTTACAAGATTCTTCACATAGGCGTTTCAATATTTTAACAGGGGAATGGATTTTGGTCTCTCCACACAGAACCAAGCGTCCGTGGCAAGGAAAAACGGAAAAACACAATGATAAAAAAAATCCGGAATATGTTAGTGATTGTTATTTATGCCCCGGAAACAAACGTTCCAGCGGAGAAGTGAACCCAGATTATAAGGAACCTTTTTCATTTGGAAACGATTTTCCCGCCCTCTTGCCTGAAGGAAATGAAGAGAAAATTGACAATGGACTCTTAATCGCAGAATCTGAAACCGGGATTTGCAAGGTAGTTTGTTTTTCTCCGAATCATTCTCTTACGCTTCCGGTTATGGAAGTAGGAGATATTGTAAAAGTGGTACAAACCTGGAAGAAGGAATATGTAGAATTGGGTGCGCATCCAAATATTAATTACGTGCAGATCTTTGAAAACAAAGGAGAAATTATGGGCTGCAGCAATTCGCATCCACACGGGCAAATTTGGTCTCAAAGATCCATTCCGCCAGAAATCCTTAAAAAATCGGCTCATTTTAAAGACTATTGGGAAACTGAGAAAAGGAGTTTGCTGCAGGCTTATTTAGAGCAGGAACTGGAACTGAAAGAGCGAATTGTCCTTGAAAACGAACATTTTGTGGCATTGATCCCTTACTGGGCGGTATGGCCTTATGAAGCGATGATAGTTCCCAGGAAACATTATCAGGATATTGGGCAATTAAATACTGAAGAAGAGCAGGCTTTTGCTGAGATCATCAAGAAATTATGCATTAAATACGACAATATTTTTGAAACCTCTTTCCCCTATTCATCTGGGATCCATCAACAACCCACCGATGGAGAAATACATCCCGAATGGCATTTTCATATGTCATTTTATCCGCCTTTATTGCGTTCAAAAACTATCAAGAAATTTATGGTGGGCTACGAATTATTCGCAAGCCCGCAACGGGACATCACGGCTGAACAGGCGGCTAAAACCATCCGGGAACAATCAGGTATTCATTATACAATTCATTGATCATGGAGAAAAAATGCACCTTAAAAGACCTTGCCAAGATATTGAACCTTTCAGTTTCCACTATTTCAAAGGCTATAAACAATAGTCCGGAAATTAGTAAATCAACCAAGATCAAGGTGCAAAATACCGCCCAATTATATAAATACACCCCCAATAAATCTGCTCAAAACCTAAAATCCAAAACAACCAAAACAATAGGAGTTATTGTCCCCGACCTACTTTTTCATTTTTTTGCAATGGCTATTCATGGAATTGAAACTGAAGCGAACTCTAAAGGTTACAAAATTATAATTTGTTTATCTAACG
>JBGSWA010000192.1:0-16753 GCA_041752645.1 Gillisia sp.
CGGAGGATCAGGTTTTTATTTACCTTAATTTTAGCTTTTATAAGCCTGCCCCTGGCTCTTATTCAAAAACCAGGCCATGCTAAAAGGCTAAAAAATTTATTCAGATGAAGGAAATTATATTAATTTTTGGGGGTCTTTACGGGGGGCTGGCAGTAATTTTTGGAGCATTTGGTGCCCATGCGTTAAAATCGCGGTTTACCGAAGCGCAGCTAAAAAGTTTTGAAACCGGGGTCAAATATCAAATCTACCATGCCCTTTTACTCATCATAACGGGCATCTCGTTTCCGTTTCTGGAAACCTCACAGCAATTGATGGGTTGGAGTCTTATCCTTGGGGTGTTTTTGTTCTCTTTCAGCATTTACGGACTCACTTTTGGTGCAGCCTATGGAAAAAAACTCCATTTTTTAGGCCCGGTAACCCCCCTGGGGGGACTGCTTCTGGTATTGGGATGGATCTTATTTATCATCAATGCCTCCTGGTATGCGGTTTATCTTTAAAAGCCCAGGACATAGACAAGTCCTGGGGATTACTTGTTCTCAGATAGCAATCGCTTCCGGTAGTTTTCGGCGAAAATTGAGATCAACAGCAATTGCAGGATATGGTAAAACATAATTGGCAATAGGAAAAGTCCCACACTGGCAGAGTTCCCGAAAATAATTTTTACCAGCACCGTTCCGTGAATCAGGGATTTTTGGCTTCCGCAAAATTTGGCGGTAATGGTATCCTCTCTACTGAGGTTCATTAGTTTGCATATATACCCTATCAAGACGTAAACCAGGAAGAACAAGACCACCACGATCCCAAATAATTTCAACAGGTCCACCGCCCTGATAGCGTCAAATAAATTTGAGCTAAAGGAATTGCTGAAGCTGTTAAAGACGATCAGGACAATGACCGCCTTGTCAAATAAGGCTAATTTGGAACCATGGAAACGCGCCATTTTTCCTAGATAGGCTTGCAAGAGCATCCCGATAAACAGGGGCAACAGAATTTGAAGGAAAAGCTTAAATATAATATCCAAAATTTCAAACTCCCCGGATTTCATCATAAAGATACTCAGCCAGAGCGGGGTAACCACAATTCCTATGAGTCCGGAGATGCTCGCATTAAAAATCGCGGTCGGGAGGTTTCCCCTGGCTATTGCTACCATGATCACTGCAGAGGAAATCGTAGAGGGCAGGGCTCCCAGGAATAGGATGGCCAACCAAAGCCTGGATTGCATCCCCCCGTCAAAAAACGGGACAAACAACAGGCAGAGAAGAGGAAACACCACAAAGGTGGTGAGTTGTATTAAAATATGGGAACGGTAGTTTAGAAAGCCTAATTTCAGCTCTGAAGGTGCAAGTTTAAGTCCGTAGAAAAAGAAAATCAGCCCAATCCCCAGATTGGTAATTAGTTTTAAAGGCAGACCGCTCAAGGCAGCTGGAAACAGGTACGCCAATAAGATAGCCAGAAATAAGGCGATTATAAACCCGTGCGCCTTCATTTAAATGTAATCTGTACATGGAAATCTTCCAGTAAATGCAGATAATCTTCTGAAGAAAAGATGGTTTGCTCAAATTCCTTTTTTCGTTTTGATTTTATTTTATTTCTTTTAATACCCTTGATAAATCGGCGGATATCATCGTCATTCTCGAGTATTAATCCCGGGACAGCAATGGAATTTCCATCTTTATCCTTGGCAACCATCGTAAAATAGGAAGAATTGCAATGGTTTACCACTCCGGTGAGGATGTTTTCAGCCTCCACGCGAATCCCTATGATCATAGAACTGTTGCCGACAAAATTGACCGAAGCCTTCATGGTGACCAATTCCCCGATCTCAATAGGGTTCAGAAAATCGACCGTATCCACACTGGCCGTGACGCAATAAGCCCTCGAATGCTTGGAGGCACAGGCAAATGCGATTTGATCCATCTGCGAGAGAATATATCCCCCGTGGATCTTCCCGTTGAAATTGGAATAGGAGGGAAGCATCAACTCGGAGAGGGTAATTTGGGAATCTTTTATTTTTTTGAATTCTTTATTCATTATCGATCTCTAAAATGTGGGGATTGTTCTTCTTTTACCTCTTTGACAAAATACTTGGAATCTCCCCAAAACACAAAAGTGGCATACCGCTCCACGTAGGTGAGCTTCACGTAATTCCCTTCGTTTTGTTGAAGTTTTTGTATCACCTCCTGGTCTTTGTCCAAAACCGAGAACTGAAAGATCTGCGCCCCGCTGATTCCCTGGCTGATCTCCCCTTCCCAGGTTTTAAAAAGTACGCCCTTGCGGCTGAATTTTATGAGTTCCCCGGAACGTGTTCCCTCGCTATAGGTGACATAATATACAAAGGCGAAATAAGAAATAAATAAAAGGAAAATTGCCCCAAGGATAAAGAATAGTGTTTTTTTCATCTTAAATTAAGTGTTCGTTATCTAAAGTTTTACACGGTGCATCCAATTTGTTGGCTAGTTTTGCCCAATTTTTTGTTTCGGAGAAATTCCAAGGGTTTCCAGCTTTTTAATATCCTTTATTAAATTCTGATTGCCGGTGAGTTTTTTCATCGAGGACTCATAGGCCGTGGAGGTTGATTTTAAACGATTCCCCACAATTTCCAGGTCATCCAGCAATAATTTGAATTTGTGGTACAGCGAAGCGGCGTGATTGGCTATTTCCAATGCATTTTGCTGCTGCTTTTCATTGCTCCAGATCGTATCTATGGTCCTTAGGGTAGATAATAAGGTGGTGGGACTTACCAACAGGATGTTTTTTTGAAAGGCCGTGTAAAAAAAGGAATTGTCGGCATTTTGGGCAAGATATAGCGCGGCCTCTATCGGGATGAACATCAGGACAAAATCCGGGGATTTTATCTTGTGTATCTCTTCGTATTTCTTGGAATTCAATTCCGTGATGTGGTTGCTCAGGGATTTTACGTGTGCCTTTAAATATTTTGACCTCAAGGCTTCATTTTCCTCATTGACGTACCTTTCATAGGCGGTCAGGGAGACCTTAGAATCTATGACCATTCGCTTGTCGTTCGGGAGGTGAATCACCACATCGGGCAGGGTTTTATTTCCAAGGGCATCCGTATAGGCTTTTTGAACAAAATACTCCCGGTCCTTTACCAATCCCGATCGCTCCAATACCCTCTCGAGAATTAATTCTCCCCAATTCCCCTGGGTTTTATTTTCTCCCTTAAGGGCTTTGGTCAAATTGTTGGCCTCTTCGCTGATCTTGATGCTTTGCGAGTTCAAATTTTTAAGCGATTCTCCCAGTTGGGCGTGCCGGTCGATAAAATCATTGCTGTTTTTTTCAACTTTTTCCGTGAAGTTTTTTATCTTTTCGTTTAACGGATTTAATATATTCTGAATGTTTTCCTTGTTGAGCAGGGTGTATTTTTCCGATTTCTGATCCAGGATCTTATTGGCGAGGTTTTCAAATTCCTTGCTGAATTTTTCCTGCAGCCTTTCCACTTCTTCTTTTCGCTCCTGATTTCTTTGCTGCAGGTTTTCAAATTCAGCATTTCGCCGGGTGAGCTCGCGGCTCAGAAACTCTTTTTCCTCTCGGATGGCTTCCCGAGCTTCTTCCGTTTTTGAAAGTTGCCTCTCCATTTGAAATTTCACCTCGGAGGCATCTTTCTTTAAAGCATCTAAATTATTGGAATACAGATCCTTGTTTTGTTCAATCTGAAGTCTTAATTGATTGGTCTGCTCCTGGATCACACCCGTTTCTGCCTTGTTTTTCAGGTTGGCCAGGAGCCTGCCAAGGTAGGCGCCAATGGCGAGAGCACCGATAATTATGAGGGAGATCGAGATAGTTTCATTCATAAAAAAGCGAATCATTTTTCAAATATACTTATTTGATATTCTATATGGTTATTTTAGATTGAATTCTGAGCTGCATGGAAATTTAAGTTTTTATCTTAAATGAATTGGAGATTTTATCAAATACGATCAGATCTGAAGGGAATAAGTTTGAAAAAACATCATTTTCAATTAATTCCGAAGGACTTCCGATGGTCACATTATTCTTTTCCATCAGGATGATCCTGTCGCAAAGTTGCAGTGCCAGGTTGATTTCGTGGGTTGCGAACAAGATGCATTTCCTGGTTTGAAGCGTCAGGGTTTTGAGCAATTTAAGCACATAGGCCTGGTGATATATATCCAGATGGGTAGTAGGTTCATCTAAAATGACCAAAGGAGTATCTTGTGCAAGCGCCCTTGCGATTAGAACCTTCTGGAGTTGACCATCGCTTAGCTCATAACATTTCTTATATTGGATCGTCTCTATATCCACCAATTTTATGGCATTTTTAATATGGCTGATGTCATGCGGGGAGAGCGTTCCAATCCAGTTGGTGTAGGGTTGTCTTCCCAGGGCGATCAGTTCAAAAACGCTTAAATTCTTGGAGAATGGCTGCCCGGTCAGCACCACACTTATTTGCTCGGCGAGTTGTTGGGGAGAGTGTTTCTTCAGGGGAAGCCCATCGATGGAGATCTCCCCCTGGAGAATTTCCTGAACCCCACTAAGGCTGCGCAACAGGGTGGATTTTCCCACGCCATTTATTCCAATAACGGCAACCAATTCCCCCTGGCCAATTCCTATATTGATATTGGAAGCGATCAGGGTTTCTGCCTTTTTATTTCGATACCCGATATTCAGGTTCTCGGTGCTCAGGACGATATTTGAGTTGAATGTTTTGATAGCTAAAATAAAAATTTTCGTTTTCTGACCAATAACCAGATCACCACCGGTGCTCCGATTAAGGAGGTGATGGCGTTTATTGGCAAGGTGTACTGACTTCCCGGCAATTGGGCGACAACATCGCAAAGCAGCATTAAAATAGCACCGCCCAGGATCACGGCGGGCAATAAAATACGGTGATCGTTTACCGGGATTATCTGCCGGATCAAATGCGGCACCGCCAAACCTATAAATGCGATCGGGCCTGCAAAAGCCGTTATGCTCCCAGCCAATAAACTGGTGGCAATTATAATACGTATCCTGTTTCTTCTAATGCTGACCCCAAGGCTCTTTGCGTATTGTTCCCCCAGGAGAAGCGTATTTAAATTTTTGATACAGCTAATGGATAATAATATACCTGTAATCCAGAAGATTGCCAATATAAAAACCTCATTCCATGCGAGGTTCCCCAGGCTCCCGAAGGACCAGAATATATACTGCTGCAGTTGGGCGGCCGGGCTAAAAAAGGCCAGTACGCTGACAATCGCAGCAGTTAGGCTGGCAAACATCAACCCAATGATAAGAATGGCCATGGTATCCCTGAGCCTGGCAGAGGCCAGTAAAACTGCCATTAATACTAGTAAACTCCCAATGCTTGAGGCGAGCACCAGGCTCCATTTTGACAACAGGAAAGTGGCGGTAATTCCGCCAAAAAGGGAAGAACCCATAATCACCAGGGCAATTCCTAGACTCGCCCCGCTGCTCAATCCCAGTACATAAGGCCCGGCAAGGGGATTGCGAAACAGGGTTTGCATCAATAACCCGCAGATCGCAAGGCCCGAACCTGTTAAAATTGCGGTGATGGCTTTTGGAAGGCGGTATTCCAGAATTATATATCGCCAACTATCCCTGCTGACCTCCCCCTGAAACAAGGTTGCCAGGAGGTCTTTAAAGGGGATGTTAACCGACCCAAAACTGATATTTACCAGAGCCATCACCACTACTGTAAAACATAAGATCAATAAAAGACCATTGTATTTTTTAGAACCGGACATTTATTTCAGGAGTTTAAAAAATGTGCGTTCATAATCCGGCATCAACTCCGGGTGAAATATCGAGATGAGATCCTTTAAAACCAAATCCGGCCGGTTAGGCGCCAGCTCGTAATACAAAACCCCGCCGGTTTCCCCCAGGGTATTGTTGTAGGTGAACACTTTTCGATTTTTTACCGCCTCAAACTCTTTGTAATGCAAGGAAGTTTCCATCAAATGTTCAATGGATTTAAATTGTCCCGGGGCCACCCAGAATTCTGTGTCCTGAGCCTCGCTTAAAACCGATTCAAAGGAAAGTGCCATACTCCCGCTTCCCCTGGTCCCGGCATAGATGTACTGAGCATTCGCATCTTCTATAAACCGTGCCTGCCAGGCATTCCCATAGGGAACATACCACTGATCCTTATACATAGAACCGCTTAAAACACTGGGTCTGTCCCCGGCCAATTCCGCCAATTCCCTGGCATCGTTATAGGAGGTTTCCACCTTGTTAAACAGCTGTTCCGCTTGTTCTGAACGATTGAAAAAAGCGCCAAAAAATTTGATCCATTCGGCTTTTCCCAAAGGGGATTCTTCGATCCAATCTCCGTTAAAAACCACCGGGATTCCGCTTTTTTCAATGGTATTAAAGGTTTTGTTGTTTCCGTTTATGGCAAAGCCAATCACCAGATCCGGTTCCAGGGAGAGCAGGACCTCGGTATTGATCGCTTCATTTTTCCCCAATTCGGTAATTTTATTTTCCCTGATGCGTTGCCGTGTCCTTTGGGAAGAAATATAATCCAGGCCAGGAAAACCCACCAGGCTGCTTTCCTGGTTTAAAGCTTCAAGCGAGGGAATATGGGTGGTGGAGGTCACTACTATTTTGGTTACCGGAATATCGATCCGGTGATCGTAACGGATTCCTGAGGGCAGCTTTGACTCATTCTCGACAAGCAGATACCTGTAGGTTTTATCGGCCTGCGGCCAGGGATTTTTAATGTTCAAAATTTTATAGCCTTCATATTGAACCAATGAAAAGCCTTTGGCATAATTGACAGCTAATGCTTCTCCCGATTGATTTACTCCAGGACTGTTTTTCTTATCGGTTTTACATGCGAAAACAAAAAAAACCGGTAAAAGGAAAAATAAGAGTCGTTTCAAAAGCGTTCAGGTTTAGTTTTCAAAAGTAAGATTAATTAAAATTTTTCACGTCACAGAAACATAAATGTTTAGCTTTGCACTGAAATTTTGGTTTGAAACGGTTTTATAAAAAAATATAACAACCGGATCGATTAAAAGGGAATCAGGTTAAAGTTAGAACTCAAAACTTAGAAGTGATTTTTTTACTTTGTTATCCGTACCTCTAACCATAAAAAATGCCTGAGCTGTTCCCGCAACTGTGAGCTTAGCCCCGACTTTAGTCGTGGCGCTTGTTGTTACTACTTCTAAAACCACTGTCCTGTTAACAAAGGGATGGGAAGGTAAACAACAGGACGCAAGCCAGGAAACCTGCCACATTTCACAAAAAAAATGTCAAACTTTCGGGATAAAAGTTTGGTGTAGTTTACTACATCTTTTTTCCTGGTTAAAATTTATTGTATGTTCAAAAAATTATGGATTTATGGTGCACTGCTGTGCACCGGTTTGTCGCAAGCACAGCAAACCCAAACACGTGTTGAATCGTTGGACGAAGTGGTCCTTATCGATTCAAAATTCGAGCTGAAACGTGAAAACAGCGGCAAGGTGGTCGCTAAAATTACCGCTAAAGAACTGGAAAGAAGCTCTGGGCAAAGTATTGCCGAGATAATTAACCGGGTGAGCGGGATCGAGATCAACGGCTCCAGAAGTGCTGAGGGCCTTAATTTGGGCTATTATGTACGCGGGGGAAGGAACCGCCAAGTGGTGATCATGGTAGATGGGATCCAGTTAAGCGATCCATCGGCGATTTCAAATGATTTTGACCTAAGGCTATTGCCCCTGGACCAGGTAGCTTCTATAGAAATTATAAAGGGAGCTTCCAGCACCCTCTATGGTTCCGGAGCGGCAACAGCTGTTATCAGCATAACCACCAAGGAGCCGGCGAATAAAAAGATCGGAATTCAATTGCAATCAAGCCTGGGAACAAATCAAACCCAGGGGGCGCAGGAGTATGTGCCCGCACAATTTGACAATGCCCTTGGTCTGAGCGGGAGATTGTCAAAATTTAACTATCAGGTGAATTTAAGCCATCGGCAATCAGAGAATATGTCGGCTATAAAACCTGCCGGGGAAGAGGAGGGGTTTCAAGAGAATCCCTTTTCAAAACACAGTGTCTATGCCCGTTTGGGCTATAAAATAAATGAGCAACTGAAGTTTTATGTCTATGGGAATTTTGATGAATTCAGTTCGTCATTTGACGATTCCTTTATGTATGCCGATGCGGATAATGAGCTTGAAAGTGAGCAGTTCAGGGCAGGCAGCCATTGGGAAGTTTCCTATAAGAACGGCAGTTTTATTTTTAACGACAGTTACTCCGAATTGGATCGGGAAGTGAAATCCGATTTCCCCAATACCTACGATGCCAGGGTCTATGCTTTTGATGCCTACAACAAATATGTCTTTGAAGAAAAGATCCATACAATCCTTGGGGTAAACGGAATCTTCAGCGATTTCAACAGCTTCGATATTCCTTTTGGGGAAACCGAATTTCAACAGGCAATTAGTGATACAACAGCCAATTTTGAAATTGTGGATCCGTATATCAATGCGGTGTATGTTTCCGGATTTGGTTTCAATCTGAATGCCGGCACCAGACTGAACATTCACAGCCAATACGGGGAGCATTGGGTCTATAATGTGAATCCATCTTACACCTATCCCTTAAAAGAAGGCTATTTAAAAGCCCTGACTTCGTACAGTACTGCCTATATCACCCCTTCGCTTTACCAGCTTTTTGCCCCGAATTATGGAAATCCCGATTTGAATCCCGAAGAAAGCTCCACCTTTGAGGCCGGCCTGGAATTCCAATCAAAAAAAGCTGCGATAAGCGCGGTTTACTTTAAAAGGAATTCTGAGAATTTTATCGATTTTGTAACCGTGGATCCTGCAAATTTTATTTCAGAATATCAAAATGTCGCCGAAGAATTTAGCGCAAGCGGAGTGGAGGTGGAGCTCACCCTGGAGCTGCCAGGCAATTTGGATTTTACAGGGAATTACACCTTTACCGAGGTCGACCAAAAGTTCGCGCTTCGGATCCCCAGGCATAAAATAAATGCACAGCTGGGCCTTAGCATTTTTAAGAACACCTTTAGCACGCTGAGTTATCAGTTCAACGATGAGCGGACGGATTCATTTTATAACAATGAAACCTTTGAAAATGAATTGGTGGTCCTGAAGGGGTTTGGAGTCCTGGATTATTATATCTCTCACCAGGTAAATGATCACCTTAAAATATTCGCCGGGCTGAATAATCTCACCAATGAGAAATATGAGGAGATCTATAGGTATAGTACCCGCGGAAGGAATGCCCGCCTGGGACTGGCTTTAAATTTCTAAGACTGAGAAAGGCATAAATTTAAAAAGGGTTTCGATTAAATTCGAAACCCTTTTTTATTTATTGCAATCCCCAGTTTATTTTTCAATATTTGCGGGGATCTGATCGATGTACATTTTTTGATAATCAAGCTGGTCCATTCCACTCTCTCCAACGGGTTTAAAGATTTCCACCCCGGCAGGAATAGAGATTTTGTTGCCCAGCATCACATCAATGGCTACTTTAAGAAAAGGCTCCTGCGGATCCCCTAATTGTCCCAGATCTTCATAATCTTCGCTAATTTGAAAATCAGGAGCAAGTCCATTGATATAATCTGATACTCCTGCGGAATTTACCGATTTTAATACCAAAGGCTGAATTGCATAGGTATGATTTGGATTTGCATTCAATCTTCCAAGATCAGGGGAATCGTACAGGGTCACTGAAGCCTGGAATTTCCCTGTGGTGGTTTCCCCGATTTGAACAACCTCAATATAGGGGTCTAACCCATTGATCACCAATTCACTGGCAGAAGCAGATCTTGAGGTGGTTAATATAAAAACCCTTTCCAAATTTAAACTATTGATTAATTCCCCGGTTTTTAAGGTAGTATTGAATTTGTTAACAAGTCTTTTCTTTAAATCATCGGTACTTTCAAAATAAGCCTGATAGTCTGCATTCCACTGTTCTCTCATGAAAATTTCACCGGCGTATTGTCCTGTGATCATGGAAGATAGATCTGTGGCGGTCCTCACGGATCCACCTCCGTTGTAGCGCAAATCAAGAACAAGTTCTGTAACCCCCGCGGCATTAAATTCCCCGAAAGCAGCGTTTAATTGAGGGTCAAAGTCTGCGGTAAAACTGGTGTAAAAAAGGTAACCGACTTTTTTATCGCCAATATCGAGTGTTTTTGATACCAGCACCGGGTTTGTGGTGTATTCTTGTTTTGTCAGGGTAGCGCTTACCCCTGTTGGAGTAATAGAACTTTCATTTAAGCTGGCCAGGCCAATAGTATAGGAGTCAGGTGCCAATAAATCATTGTAATTCGAATCGGTTAATTGTTGATTGTCAATGCTGGAAAAAACATCACCCCTTTTAATCCCCTGGGCATCTGCAGAGGTACCGGGAAGTACATAGCGCACATATGCAAATATATCGGTGCAAGACTCGCAGTAACGCACCAGACCAAAAGAAAGCCCGTTGGTAGTACTTATTCCGCTAAAAAGGTTTTCAAGTTCCACATAATCGGCTACCAAAAAACTAAAGTTATCCTGCGGGGCAAGCAAGCCTTCATAGAATAAATCTTCAGGAGTTGGGAAATTGTCCAGGAAGTCGTTTTTTTCGGCCTGAGTAGGAAAAAAATCATTTGCCAATTCCGGGACATCGGCCTTATATAGATAAATTTCATTCAATCCCCGGTAAATAAAGTTTTCAACGCTTAGATCCCGACCCTCACCTGGGGTATCAATAGCATCATCGTTATCATCGGAACAGGAGGTGAAAAATCCTCCAAAAAGCAGTGTGAATAAAAATAATTTGAAAATTTTCATACGCTTTGTAATTGGTTATAAAATTAAGATCCTAAAAGTAATCACTATCTTGGCAATTCAAAAAAAATTGTAACAAATTAATATATCATTCGTCGTAATGATAAGGAGGTCCTAACCAATCAAATATAAATGAATCAAAACACCTTCATTAGTTTAATGAATCCTGTAAAGGATAAAATGTATCGGTTGGCATTGCGCTTGCTTATATCTAAAGAATCGGCTCAGGACGCTACCCAGGAGGTTTTTTTTAAATTATGGGACGGGAATGAAAAAATCAAAGATTATGCCAATTTGGAGGCTTTTGCGATGAGGGTAACCAGGAATTATTGCCTGGACCAGTTAAAATCAAAGCAAAATAACAATTTAAAAATGGTTCACAACAATTATGAAAGTCTTGAACCCTCGATCCACGATCAATTGGAAATATCCGACGAATTGGAACAGGTATCCCTGATAATGGAAGGCCTGCCGGAACAGCAAAAAATGATTTTTCAGTTGCGGGATATCGAGCAGTATGAATTTGAAGAAATAGCCAAGATCACCCAAATGAACGAAACTGCCATACGAGTGGCGCTTTCAAGAGTTCGAAAAAAAATAAGGGAAGAATTATTAAAAAAACACAACCATGGAATTAAATAAACTGGAATCCCTGCTAAAGAGATATGAGCAGGGAGCTACAACCCTGGACGAAGAAAAGCGGTTGCAGGACTATTTTTCTTCAGAAGAAATACCGGCACATCTGCGTGCCTATAAAATGATGTTTGCCTATTGCGCGAATGAGAAAAAGAGGTCTTATCCGGGCAAAATCCAATTGAGATCCAAAAAAAGGCGATTTTTATTTCTTGGAATTGCTGCGAGTATACTTTTGGCCATTGGTGTTTTCTCCTGGCAAAACAACGCTGTGGAGGAAATATCTGAACATTCCCTGGGTACCATTGAAGACACGCAGGAAGCCTATCAAAAAACCAAGGAGGCCTTGCAAATGGTGGCAGAGGTTTTTAATACCGGCAGGGAGGATCTGGAATATTTAAATGAGTTCAATAATACCAAAAATAAATTTATTAAAAATCAATAAAAATTAGGATTATGAAAAAGTCAATAATTGTACTATTAGTGGGTCTGGTATCATTTGCCGGGTATTCTCAGAATTTTGCGAAATACGAGAATATGAAAGAAGTGGATGCCATGATCATGACCAGCAAAATGTTTAAACTCCTGGCCAAGGTAGATTTAAGTTCCACCGACCCAGAGGCCCAGCAATACATTAAATTGATAGAAAACCTGAAAGAGATCCGGATGTTCACCACAGATCAGTCTGCCATTGCTGCGCAAATGGCTGCCGATGTTTCCAGTTATTTAGGCAAAGGTTCCCTGGAGCAACTCATGAGGGTAAATGAAGATGGAAAAAACATTAAATTTTATTCTAAGCCAGGCAGAAATGAAAATTTTGTAAGCGAGCTCTTTATGTTTATGGAAGGTGAAAAAGACGGAAAGCCCATAGCGGTTATCCTGAGTATTACCGGAGATATCGATTTAACGCAATTGTCAAAACTGGCCACGGATCTAAAAGTTCCGGGAGCCGAGGAATTGAAAAAAGTAAATAAAAAATCCTAAGTATGAAATCCTTGAAAATTCTAAGTGCGGTTTGTTTTGTATTGTTGGCAATGGCCTGTCAGGACGGGCAGAGTTTGCAGGAATATTATGTTTCCAATCAGGAAAACAGTGATTTTATGGCCCTGGATATCCCCGCCAGTATGTTTGCCAATGCGGAATCTTTGCAGCCGGAGCAACAAAAAACCCTGGAGAGCATTAAAAAGATCAATGTGCTGGCCATTCCAACAAAACCAGAAAATAAAGAGATCATCACAGCTGAAAAAAGTGCCATTGCTGAGATTTTAAAAGATGAAAAATATCAGTTGTTGATGAAATATGGCGGCGGCGATGCCCGGTTGGAAGTGTATTATACGGGAGATGAGGAAGCTGTAGATGAAATTATCGTATATGGATTCGACGAAAACCGGGGAATGGGAATGGCGCGTATTTTGGGGGATGACATGAACCCAAGCGATATTCTGGCACTTATAAAATCCATGGAAAAAGGCGATCTTGATCTGGAGGGTTTAAAAGGCATGACCACACTCTTTACTGAGAAACAGGCCGATAAGTAATATAGAAAACAAAGAAAGCAAAGAAAAACCCCGAAATCTTCTGAAGGTTTCGGGGTCAATATTTTAAAATAAACAGGCTCTTATATCCCGGTATAATTTTGAGGAGTAATGGATTTTAATTCGTTTTTTAGCTCCGGGGACACCCTCAGGGTCTCTATAAAATTGGACATGCTCTCTTTTGTGATAGCCTGGTTGGTCCGGGTAAGGCCTTTCAGGGCCTCATAGGGGTTTGGATAGCCTTCCCGTCTCAGGATGGTTTGAATCGCCTCTGACACCACAGCCCAATTGTTATCCAGATCCTGCTCGATCTTTCCTTGGTTGAGAAGCAGTTTGTCCAGGCCTTTCAGGGTGGATTGAAAAGCGATCATGGTATGCCCGATAGGCACTCCAATATTTCTTAAAACGGTGCTGTCAGTCAGATCGCGTTGCAATCGGCTGATAGGTAATTTTGCAGATAAATGTTCGAAAATAGCATTTGCCATCCCTAAATTCCCTTCACTGTTCTCAAAATCGATGGGGTTTACCTTGTGTGGCATCGCCGAGGATCCAACTTCTCCCTCGGTAATCCTCTGTTTAAAATATTCCATCGAGATATAACTCCACATATCCCGGTCGAGATCTAACATTATGGTATTAATACGCTTCAGGCTGTCAAAAATGGCCGCCATATGGTCGTAATGCTCAATTTGGGTTGTGGGGTAGGAGTGGTGCAGGCCCAATACATTTTGGACAAAATTGGAGCCAAATTCCTTCCAGTCGATTCCCGGATAGGCTACTTTATGCGCATTGTAATTCCCGGTAGCCCCACCAAATTTCGCGGCGTAGGGAATGTCGTTCAAAAGATCCAGCTGTGCTTCAATTCGGGTAAAAAATACTTCTATTTCCTTCCCTAATCGGGTGGGAGATGCCGGTTGCCCATGGGTCCTGGCAAGGAGCGGGATCTTTGCCCAATCAAGGCTCAAATTGGCCAATTTGTTTTGAATTTTTTCAATCAAGGGCAAATAAAGGTTGGTGAGCGCCTCCTTTAAACTCAGCGGAACAGCTGTATTGTTGATGTCCTGGGAGGTCAGGCCAAAATGTATAAATTCCTTATACTTGCCAAGGTCCAGTTCCTCAAACTTTTCTTTTATAAAGTATTCAACGGCTTTTACGTCGTGGTTGGTTGTTTTTTCGATCTCCTTTATCGCTGCGGCATCAAGGGTCGTAAAATTCTCATAGAGATGCCGCAGTTCTGGAAAAATTTTGTGATCGAGGGCTTCCAATTGAGGCAAAGGCAATTCGCAAAGCGCTATAAAATATTCAACCTCAACCCTTACGCGATATTTTATAAGCGCTTCCTCACTAAAATATATACTTAAATCTTTTGTTTTTTGATGGTATCTCCCGTCTATTGGTGAAATTGCAGTAAGAGGTGTCATTTTTTATCAGTTTAAAATTGAATCGGTAAAGATAAGTTTTTAACGAAGGCTAAAAAGACAGTTCATAGGTTATTTTGATTCAAATTTAATCTTTGAATAAACCAAGGCATAATCCAGCAAGTACTGATTTTGAAATCAATTATCAGTCCAGCAGCAGGCTGACCAATTTTGGCACCCCGAGGGAAGCCTTTTCGCCAATTATCGTGAGTTTCGGAATTGAATTTATAGCCGGATTTGGATCGATAAAATAGATCGGGGTTCCTTGCCTTACAAAATCTATTAACGCAGCGGCGGGATAGACCTGCATGGAGGTGCCAATAATTATTAGAATATCGGCTTTTTCTGTTATTTCAATTGCCTTGGGAAACATCGGTACATCTTCCCCAAACCAAACCACATGAGGCCTTAACTGGGAATTATGTTCACAAAAATCCCCTGCATTCAGATCCTTTTTCCAGTCCATGATCAAATCATCATCAAAGCTGCTTCTTACTTTTAACAGCTCACCATGCAAATGGATCACGTTTTTACTGCCAGCACGCTCGTGCAGATCGTCTATATTCTGAGTGATAATGCTTACCCGGAATTTTTCCTCCAGCCTGGTAAGGGCATAATGGGCGGGATTTGGGTTTACCTTCAGCAATTGCTGGCGCCGAAGGTTATAAAAATTAAGCACCTTCTTCATATTATTTTTCCATCCAACCGGGGAAGCAACTTCCATAACCTCATGCCCTTCCCATAATCCACCGGCGTCCCTAAAGGTGTTTATTCCGCTTTCGGCGCTTATTCCGGCCCCGGTAAGTACAACAATATGTTTCATCTTATATTTTTTAAGAAGAGAATAGGTCTCCTATAAACTCCATCCTAAAGTAGAATATTAATTAGTGGTATCAAAAAATGACGGGAAAAAATTGGAACAAGGTATAAAAAAATGATTGTGCAGAAACCCGAATAAAAATCTTCAACCAAATAAATCCGGATCCTCCACCCTAAATAATGGGCTCTGCTGAAATAATTGTTGTGGAAAAATAAGTTTAATGGGTTGCAGGAGTTTGGTTTTTATTTTCACTGCATTTTTCACTGCAATACCTTAGCTCATCCCAATGCCTTTCCCATTTTTTGGGCCAGGAAAAAGGCAACCCATAAATAACACAAATTTTTTGTGGCAGGTCGTTTTTTTTATGTTGATGATGTGGGCTCTCTGGATTTTCAACTCCATTGTTTTATGGGTTTATTTTTGCACAAAGCCCGGAAGCATTTTCTTGTTTGTAAATATATCCTTTGATCAAGCGACCATTACTTCTTTAACCGCCAAAACAACTCCTTTTTACATTCTTTTCAGAAGGCAAAAAATGACGGAGACCTATGGTTTTTAGTGCCTTACAAAGAAGGATAAGCAGAAACCCTGCAATTCATTTATGGCTGAAACAGGAATTTAAAACCAAAAATATTTGATCACAAAACCCGATTTATTGAAGCTCCATGTGATTTTGCCCTTAGCCCCGGGGGAGGCTTGGAGTTGTGAAGGTAAATTTTTTTAAAAGAATTTGGGATTTCTCGCCTTCCGATACTAAAATGCCAACATCAACTTTTCAACCTATCTTTGCGGTAATTAAGAAACTATGGGTTTTAAACTTTATGCTTCCCCTTTACAAGGATTTACCGATTTCCGGTTTCGAAATGCCTTCCATCACTACTTTGGAGGTATTGATACCTTTTATTCCCCTTACATTCGACTCAATGGAAAGTTGGTTGTTAAGGGGTCTTATGAGCGCGATATTCTGCCACAAAACAATACAACCCCGGAGCTGATTCCGCAGGTAATCACAAATGACGCCGAGGAATTTTTGTTTGTTGCAAAATATATTCAGCCATTCGGATATAAAGAGCTCAACTGGAACCTGGGTTGTCCGTATCCTATGGTGACAAAACGGGGGATGGGTTCCGGCCTTATAAGTGATCCCGATAAAATTGATCATATCCTCCAGAGGGTGCATTCGGAAACAAATATCGTGGTATCGATGAAAATGCGTATGGGCTATGAAAACAGCGAGGAAATTCTCAGGGTCTTGCCGGTCCTGGATAAATATCCTCTTAAAAATATTGCAATTCACGCCCGCATTGGAAAACAATTGTATAAAGGAGGGGTAGATCTCGATGCCTTCCAAGCCTGTATAGACAATACAAGACACAGCCTGTATTACAATGGCGATATCAGCTCTGTAGCGGAATTTAAAAGCAGGCAAGCGCGTTTTCCTGGGATTTGCAACTGGATGATTGGCAGGGGGCTTATTGCCGATCCTTTTCTGCCGGGGATGATCAAAAATAATACCACTGACTATCCTGAAAATAGGTGGGAAATCTTCAGGGAATTTCACGACACCATATATGGGCAGTATGACGCAGC
>JBGSWA010000193.1:0-5168 GCA_041752645.1 Gillisia sp.
CAGATGGAGAATCTGTTGCCGGCCCCATTTTATAAATCGCCAATACCAACAGCCTAAACAAATTTCGCATTGGTGCAATAAAATTTATAAACGACTGGAACCGCCACGGCCCTGCCCATCATTGTGCGGTGGGTATCGGCCACATCTTTTCAAAAATAAAAAAGTTGGGACAATTGCTTGAAATGGATACGGTACTGGTTTGTTAACAATCACAGTTTTGCGTATTATCAGGATAGCATTTTATAGTGTTAGTCAGGTCAACACAGGATAGCAATCATACTAATGATTGCTATTTTTATAAAAAATAATTATTTCTATTAAGCAATACAAAAATGTATTGCTTAATAGGGGATTATTAGAAGTTTAAATTCTTGCCAGGTTCAGGGTAAAGAATTGGTATATGAAAATTCTTCCAATAAAATTGGTATTTATTTATTACAACCTTAGTAGGTTCCGGCAAACATCATTTTACATTGCAATATTGAGAAAAAAATTTTGACAAACTATTGATGGCATTATGAACTTTGAGGAAAAAATAATCTTACCTGTTGGAACAACACTTGACCGCTTCATAAGCAGAAACCAGGACTCGTTTCCACATGCATCCGGAGAATTATCGCAGCTTTTACGGGACATTGCCCTGGCAGCAAAAATAGTAAACAGGGAAGTTATCAGGGGTGAACTATCAAATATATCCGGCTCTGCAGATTCACAAAATATCCAGGGTGAAAGCCAGCAAAAACTGGATGTGATTGCAGACATTCGTTTTATGAGAGCCTTGAAAAATGGAGGAGAGGTAGCAGGAATTGTTTCTGAAGAAAGAGAAAATATTATAGATACCGGAAACCTCCATGCAAAATATGTTGTAGCCATTGACCCTTTAGATGGTTCGTCAAACATTGATGTAGATCTGCCAATCGGGACAATTTTTTCAATCTACAAACGTATTACTTTACCTGGAGAAACGATTGCTGAAAAAGATTTTTTACAGGGTGGCAGAAAGCAGGTAGCTGCTGGTTATATTTTATATGGGTCATCAATGATATTAGTGTACACCACAGGCAGAGGGGTGAATGGATTTACCTATGAATATTCGTTGGGTGATTTTTTATTATCTCACAAAAATATTCAAACTCCCCGGAGCGGTAACATTTACTCTTGTAATGAAGGCAATTCAGCAGATTTTAGTAATGATATGAAAATGTACCTTGAATATTGCAGGGCAAAACGTTTGACAGCACGGTATATTGGCTCATTGGTGGGGGATATTCATCGTAATCTTATAAAAGGGGGCATTTACATTTATCCGGCTACACAGAAGAATCCTACGGGAAAACTACGGCTGCTATATGAATGCTATCCTATGGCTTTTATTTTAGAGCAGGCTGGTGGTGCAGCTACCAATGGTGTTTTGAATATTCTTGATATTATCCCCTTTGCCATTCATGAAAGAAGCCCTTTTATTGGAGGTGCACCAGTGATGATGAAAGAGTTTGCAAAAATTATTTCAGGTATTTAACTGCTCGCCATATCCTAGTTTTATAAGTAATGAAATAAAAAAACGATGATAAAAAAACAGTAAGCAATTTTTATATTGACGCTTAATTTTTACTTCACCAATTAGGTGAAATTATTTTTTAAGGTTAATAATTGCCCTGTTTAGATGCCTACCCTGATTGTGATACAGGATACAATAACTAATGGTTTAGCATAATTTCAAACTATATTAAATAGTGTCAAAATGCCTAAAGTTGGTGTGTTTACTGCTTGTTATAATGACCAATTTTATCCGCAAGTTGGTATTGCTGCATTGGAAGTGTTGGGGCAATATGGTTGTGATGTTTCATTCCCTTTAAATCAAACCTGCCGCAAGGGTAATTCATATTGCAGGGATACTAAATAATAAAGTTTCGTTCTTGTATTTCGGCCTTGAAAATTTGTATTTGGGGTTATTTCAAACTTTATACTTTTTTCATTTTATTAGTAAAATAACAATTCAAAATATTCAAGAGATACTCATTTTCTAAATTATGAATCAATTTTTAGTTAATCTGAACGATGTAGCCATTAATGATATTGAAACTGTCGGCGGTAAAAATGCGTCGCTAGGAGAAATGCTCCAGAACTTACATAAACTTGGTATAAAAATACCCAACGGATTTGTAATTACTGTGGCTACCTACAGAAAATTTATTGAAGAAAATATGCTGGACGAAACTATCAGGTCTATCATCAATGGCATTGACTTCAATAATTTAGAATCTTTAAGAAGAGGTGGCCTGCATGTAAGACAATTAATCAAAAACTCTAAATTTCCCCGGGAACTGAGTAAAATGATTATTGAAAAATATTATGAACTTTCGAAAAACTATACCCAGGATGAAACTGATGTCGCAGTCCGTTCATCTGCAACAGCAGAAGACCTTCCCGATGCATCCTTTGCAGGGCAGCAGGAAACATACCTGAATGTTCGTGGGCCTGCCTCATTGATAAACGCTGTACGAAATTGTTTTGCATCACTGTTTACTGACAGGGCTATTAGTTATCGCCACAGTTTTGGTTATGACCATTTTAGTATCGGGCTTTCAGTTTGCATACAAAAAATGGTCCGTTCCGACCTTGGTGCATCCGGTGTTGCATTTTCTCTTGATACAGAAAGCGGATTTAAAGATGTAGTACTAATTAACGCCTCCTATGGATTAGGCGAAATGATTGTACAGGGTTCAGTTTCACCGGATGAATACCTGGTTTTTAAACCTGCATTAAAAAATGGCTTTAAAAGTATCATTGAAAAAAAGTTAGGTGCTAAAGCCAAGATGATGGTATATGGTGATGACCCTGATGAAAGGGTTAAAATAATACAAGTTGAAAAACCACTTCAGGAAAAATTCTGTTTGCAGGATAATATGATATTGCAATTATCAGAATGGGTTATGAAAATTGAAGATTATTATACTGAATTAAAAGGACACTGGTGCCCAATGGATGTAGAATGGGCTGTGGATGGAATAAGTAAAGAATTATTCATTGTGCAGGCCAGGCCTGAAACCATCCATTCGCAAAAAGATTTCTCAAAGATTACTGAATACCTGATTGAAAACACCGGAAAGCTAAAACCAATAGTTAAGGGTATTGCGGTTGGTGATAAAGTGTCGGATGGGAATGTTTCTATTTTATTCAGTTTGGATAAACGTTTAGGGGAAGGCCATGTATTTAAAGCGGGTGATGTATTGGTTACTGATATGACTGACCCTGATTGGGAACCGGTAATGAAAATAGCATCAGCTATTGTTACCAACAAAGGTGGAAGAACCTGCCATGCGGCAATTGTGGCGAGGGAGTTAGGCGTTCCTGCTATTGTTGGTTGTGGCAATGCTACAGATATATTGAAAGAAGGCCAGGCCGTTACTGTATCCTGTGCAGAAGGAGATGAGGGTTTTGTATATGATGGAAAAATTGAGTACAAAAAAATTGAAACAGACCTTTCGCAAATACCGGTAGTTAAAACTCCTATTATGCTGAATGTTGCATCTCCTTCTATGGCATTTCGCTTTTCTCATTTGCCCCACGCAGGTGTTGGCCTTGCCCGGGAAGAATTTATAATTAATAATTATATTCAGGCACATCCTTTAGCATTGATGCAACACTAGGCCCTCGGTGATAAAGAACTATCGCAGGCAATAGAGCAGCTCATCAAAGGGTTCAATAACGAAGAGGACTTTTTTGTTGAAAAACTTTCTTATGGTATTGCAAAAATTGCTGCAGCCTTCTATCCGCATAAAGTTATTGTCCGTTTTTCTGATTTTAAAACCAATGAATATTTTAATTTATTGGGGGGTAAATATTTCGAACCTAAAGAAGAAAATCCAATGATAGGGTGGCGTGGGGCATCCCGGTACTATTCGGAAAAATATAAAGAAGCATTTGGATTGGAATGTAAGGCTATCCTGAAAGTAAGGCAGGAAATTGGACTTTCTAATGTGGTGGTAATGATACCTTTTTGCAGAACTGTGGAGGAGTTACAGAAGGTGCAGGAAGTAATGAATGAGTATGGTTTAGAGAGAGGGAAAGATGGCTTGGAAATTTACCTGATGGCTGAACTTCCATCTAATATCATTTTGGCTGCGGAATTTGCCAAATACATTGATGGATTCTCCATAGGGTCTAACGACCTCACCCAATTGACACTTGGGCTTGACAGGGATTCTTCATTGGTTGCCCATATTTATGATGAAAGAAACCCCGCTGTTAAAGAAATGATTCGCATGTTAATTGATACTGCTAAAAAGGCCAATGTAAAAGTGGGTATATGCGGCCAGGGGCCATCTGATTTTCCTGACTTTGCACAATTTCTTGTAAACCTCAATATTGATAGTATTTCAGTAACTCCTGATTCATTGTTAAAAACAAAAAAAGCTATTCATAAAGTTGAAGAAGAAAGTAATAAATGAACCACGCTACCTCATCTGAAAAATTTATTAACGGCGCACCCGGAACAGGCTGGCATGATGAAACATTGTGGATGACAGTGTTGAGGCAGTCGAACTATTTTTATTTTATAGAAATTTATCTCGCTAAAATATTGGCATTATCTTAATTGTTCTTTTTATACAGTTTAATAAACTCTGATGGCGATTTTTTCTTAATTATTTTAAATTGCCTGTTAAAATTGGAAACGTTGTGATATCCACATTCGTAACAGGCTCCTGTAATATTTGCCTTCTCTTCAATAAGTAATTTACAGGCATAGCCAATTCTTACTTCATTCAGGAACTGGGTAAATGTTTTTTTTTGATTATTGGCGAAATATCTGCTGAAAGAAGAAGCATTCATATTTGCTATTTTAGCAACTTCTTCTAAGCGGATATTCTCTTTAAAATTATTCATTACAAAATCGTATACTGGCAAAATTTTGCTGTTCCTGATTTCTTTGAAAGTGGATAAATAGGCTTGGCTTGACAAAAGAACATAGTTTTTTTGTCGGGATAAAAGTTGTAAAACTTCCAGGAAAATTAATATCCTTTCAAACCCGATGTGGTGCATCATTTTATTTATTTTTTCAATAATAATTTTATTAGTAGCGCCTGAAAATTTAATCCCACGTTTTGCTTTATCTAAAAGAAATAGCAAACCCTATTTTTTGCAAAAAAAGTATCATAGTTAGCAAT
>JBGSWA010000194.1:0-2954 GCA_041752645.1 Gillisia sp.
GGAGACCGCCATTCCTCCATCAAAAATATCGGCGCTAAGTTCCGGCGAATTTGTAGGCATGATTGCCGATGACCCTGATCAAAAGATTGAACTAAAGACCTTTCATTCTTCTATCATTAACGACCATGCTGCATTGAAAGCTGAACAGGAAGCCTATAAAGAGATACCAGTAGTGAGAAAATTGGATAACAGCATCATCCAGCGTAACTATTTACAAATAAAACAGGAGGTGCAGGACTTGGTTCAGGCAGAAATCGAAAGGGTGCTGGGTGAACCGGGGCTGCAGCACTTGGTGATAAAGAAATGAGACAATTCCAATATAGCTTTTTCATCCAATGTGGGGAGTAAGTGGGAGATTGAAGGCGGAGAATAATTAATATAAAACTAAAAAGGTTAAATCATTCTGAATATTTCTTCTTTAAGTTTTTGCTTATGAACATGCTTGTTATAAACAGGCCAATTAATTATGTAGCCAGAAAATCCAATTTGCTTTAGAATTAAAACATTAATCAATGTATAAAGTTTTGTACCAATTAAGTATAATTCACTATCCGCTTTTTCAATATCATCAGTATAATTAAGGCTTAGTCTTCCGTGTAATAAATCATTTCGTCTTTCAATAATTCTTTTATCATCTTCATTTAAAATAAAGCCAAGTAATTCAAAAGGCTTAGAGAGTTTTATTTTATTAGATACCTGGTTTATTTGGTTAATTTTATCAGTCAATTTTTCTGCCACATCTCCAATCTCAGTTTTATGATTTGTGATAACTAAACGTAGTTCTTTAAGTATAGCTGCACTTACTTTAGGCTGCTTAATATAAACAAAATAATCAGGGTTATCTTTTGCATATAAATTTGTCAATGTTTCTAAAATAACAGCCATGCCAGCCGCCATTGTAAAAATAGATTCTTTTAGCACTTCCATTAATAATAACAAGGCTGCTCGTAAATCTGTTTCATTAAATACTTGCTGGCAAAGTTTTGAAAACTCAATTTCAGATATGGGGTTCATTTTTTTATTTAGCCTGTCGCCTTTTCTTCCTCTTACTTTAAACCCGTAAGGATTTGAATTTACCGGATGATGCATTGAATCAATTGAGGGGCGAAAGGATGAAAACTTTAATGCAATGGGAATAATCATTTCCTTTTCGGAATAGCTAAAATATACACCTTCATTTTGTGTTAATTTACCGGTTAGATACCCTAGTGTTACCAAACAGGCAAAAGCAGCATCACCAAATTCATCGTGGCTTATTTTAACCGTGCAATCAATTATTAAAAATTCTTTCTTCTCTTTATCTGTGTACGGAAAAATATCAAGAAAGTAATTTTCAAAATTTGCTCTAAGGCAGCCCCGGCTATGTAATATCGGTGTCTCAAAAGTTCTGTCTTCAATTATAAAGAAGAACGACACTTTCTTTTTTACAGGTATTATTAAACGCTGATATTGCTTTTTCTTTTCAGAAAACTCTTTACTTTTTATTATACCAACCTCTGCTTCAAATCCATCACGGAAAAGATTGGTGGTGAATATCCTTTCAATAACAAACTCAGCATCCGACCATTTTGCAATTATTGTTTTAAATCTTTTACGTTTATAAAACAACCCACCGGAAATGCTTCTTTTGGCTGTAACAGAAAATTCATGTTCTTTCTTTACAATACTTGCAGGTAACTCTAATTCATATGAATCTGCTTTGATTAAATGAATATCCTTATCAGCATTCAAACCCTTCAAAATACTTATAGATTCTTCAAAATGTTTCAAACCAGAATTTTCTCTTTTTTTAAACTGCATATATCCACTGAATGTTTTATATTACTAAATATTTTTGGGCAACTAATAAAACCAAATCAGATAAATCTGTGCCCATGAAATTAAACCAAAATGGCTTCAAAAAATTTATTCGATTTTGATTATAGTAAAGATTTACCCGAGCAGGAAAAATTTCCTATAAATGAAAGCATACAAGGACGGACTGTAAAAGAGATTCTTTTAAAAGATATTCGTAATTCAGAAGAATACCTTATTGTTACTGGCTTCACTTCTTTGGCAAATCTCATTGATATTTTTGGAGCAACAGAATATCCCAACCTAAAACTGCTTCGGGTAGTAATTGGATACGACCCTGACGAAAGAGTTAGTAAACGATTGCCTCATTATTCTTTATCCACCGAAAC
Source organism: Gillisia sp. (assembly GCA_041752645.1). GTDB lineage: Bacteria > Bacteroidota > Bacteroidia > Flavobacteriales > Flavobacteriaceae > Gillisia. The sequence goes on from JBGSWA010000194.1 coordinate 2,184, forward strand.
AAAAAATTTTTGGCTTAAACAGAATGTGAGTATTAAGTTATGTGGTCCAATTTTAAATCTTATTGAGAGAATAAAAGAGGGCAAATTTATATTTAGAGTAAAGGACAGGCTTCATGCTAAATTATATATTGGAAAAAATGCTGCCGTACTTGGTTCTGCTAATTTTAGCAAGTCAGGAATAATTACACAAGTTGAAGCCAACATCAGGGTTCAAATTTCAAATGGAGACACAGAAAAAGAGCAATACGAGGGCATTACAAAAATTGCTGAATATTATTATGGTTTGTCAGAGGATTATAATAAAGCTTTAATAGATCTGCTAACTAAATTATTAAAGGATGCTTCTTGGGAGGAGGCATTGGCAAGGGCGATAGCAGAAATATTGGAGAGCCGCTGGATGAAAGATTACCCCGTACTTTATCAGGCATTAGTAAGTAATGAATTATGGCCTTCACAAAAAATTGGTATTGCACAAGCAATGAAAATAATTCAAGACCAAGGCAGGGTTTTAATTGCTGACCCTACAGGAAGTGGGAAAACCAAATTTGCTACAGCCTTGGCTTACACTTTGTTTCACTGGCTTTGGGAAAATGGATTGAAAGACCGCTCTAATGCCCTGATTATTTCACCAAAACAAGTAATGGACAACTGGCAGCGGGAACAGGAACATTTTAAGCTATACAACAAAATAGAATCAATGGGCAAATTGAGTTTGGGACATGATAAGAATCAAAAATTACTACAAAAACAAATTGAGAGTGCAGATATATT
>JBGSWA010000195.1:0-6249 GCA_041752645.1 Gillisia sp.
TCTCAAAAGAAATCCTTTGTTTTGGTAAATGACAGCATGGTTCTGGAAGAAATCCCGGAGGAACTTATCCTTGTCCCAAGTCTTCGGGTGGCTGGAGATATTATATCCATGGAAGAATTAGAACGAGAATTGGGATTTTAACAAGCAAAACTTAATCCCTGGTTGCAATTAAATAGGTCGTCGCTTTAGAATGTTTTGGCATAAAAATGATTCACGCATGAAACTTACAATATTAGGCTGTTATGCAGCTACCCCAAGGACTTTTACCAATCCAACTTCACAAGTACTAGAAATTAAGAACCATCTTTTTTTGATTGACTGCGGCGAAGGAACTCAGGTGGAACTCAGGAGGAACAAGATAAAATTTTCAAGGGTAAAACACATCTTTATCTCCCATCTTCACGGGGACCATTGTTTTGGTCTTGTAGGATTAATTTCCACCTTCCGGTTGTTGCACAGGGAATCGGAACTGCATGTGTATGGCCCTAAAGGAATTAAAGAGATCATTACCTTACAACTCAAGCTTTCAAATTCCTGGACAAATTACCCGCTTCTTTTTCACGAATTGGATAGCAAGGAATCTCAACTACTTTTTGAAGATGATAAGGTGAGGGTGGAAACAATTCCGTTAAAACACAGGATTTACACAAACGGATTTTTATTTAGGGAAAAACCAGGGTTAAGGAAATTGCTCACAAAAATCTCTAAATACAACATTGATGTTTCCCTGTATCAAAGTGTAAAAATGGGCAAAGATGTGATTTCCAATAATGGGAAAGTAATTTTAAATCATTTGGTTACTGCTCCCCCGGATCCACCAAAAAGTTATGCATTCTGTAGCGACACGGTTTATAATCCCGGAATTGTCCTACAAATAAATAATGTCACCACCCTCTACCATGAGGCCACCTTTCTGGAAGAACATGCGGCGCTTGCCGAACCTACAAAACACAGCACAGCCAAGCAGGCGGCTTCCATTGCGCGGGATGCCAATGTAAAAAAACTTATTCTCGGTCACTTTTCCACCCGGTATAAAAACATCAATTCTTTTAAAGAAGAAGCTCAAACGGTCTTTCAGGATGTTGAACTTGCCGATGACGGGAAAATATTCACACTTTAACCGAATTTAGCAGAGTTTTTTGATATTAATCGGTTGCGATTAATATCATGTAGGAAATAGGTTACAATTATAGTTAAAAGTCATTGATAAATCGATTAAATGTTTTTAAATAACGCATTTGATCGATTTTTTATGTATTTTGGCTATTCCAAACCTGTTAACCTACTTGCTTATGTACCCTACTGCAAAACTATTTTGTATGACTTTAGTATGCGTTTTGTCTTTAAGCTCCTGCGCAAATGACGGTGTTGTTCCTGAGGAAAATCACATTTCCAAAAATTTGGAATTAAAGGACAATTTCGCTTATAGCAGTATAGAAATTGAAATTCTGGATGCTGTAAATAGCTATCGTACAAGTAAAGGGTTAGCTGTTCTTGAAAAATTGGATGATATTACAATTGAAGCAGATGATCATACCCAATATATGGTTAGGCTGAATGTGGTAAATCATGACAATTTCAATGTGCGTTACCAGAATTTGGTCCAGGAAATAGGGGCTAGGGCCGTAAGTGAAAATGTGGGTTTTGGATATAGTACTGCGGAAGCTGTTGTAGAGGCTTGGATTAATAGTGAAGGTCATCGGACAAATATTGAAGGGAGCTATACGCATTTCGGAATATCTGTAGACCAGGACCAGGAAGGAAAAAATTATTTCACCAATATTTTTGTAAGAAGATAATCTATCCCAGGAGATTACATATCAATGCAGCGATCCTTTGCTGGATTGCACCAAAAAGAAACTACTCCAGATCTAGGTCTAGAGTAGTTTTTTTTAATTTTTACTTTTTCGGAAATACGCTGTCTTCCCCTGATTAAACAGGATTCTTAATTCATCTTTACCACCCTGAAGATGGACCTTCTGTTGAGTTGGTGCTCCTTTGTGGTGCACCTCTCGCAGGCTATCGCGGGTTTTACCTCGCCGTAGCCTTTATAGGCCAGGATCCTCTCCGGAGTGATCCCTTTTGAGATCATATACTCATAGGTGGATTTTGCCCTACGCTGCGCCAAAGCTTCATTGTACTGATCGGAACCCCGGGTATCGGTATGCGATCCGATTTCTATGACCAGATCCGGATATTCATTTTTCATCAAATCCACCAGCTTATCCAATTCCTTTGCAGCATCAGCGCGTATCCTGGATTTGTCAAAGTCGAAATAGATCGTGTTTATTTCGGCCAAATATTCCACATCCTCTATCGGACTCAGGGTGATATCATTGACAACTTCTACCTTGCCATCGGTATTGAATGAATTTACGTTGCCTGTTTTTTCCTGGTATTTTATATGTTTGGCTTGGATGTGATAGTCGGTATCCCGGTTGATCTCCGTCTGGAAATTCCCTTCCTGGTCGGTTTCCAGAAATGCCATCTGCTTGTCATTTTCATCCATTAATCGCAGGGTGGCACCGGGAATAGGGGATTGGTTGACCAGATCTGTCACCTTTCCTTTAAAGATCAGAGGTTTTAACAAATTGAACCCGTAGATATTATCACTTACTCCTTCCCTGTTGGAAGCAAAATAGCCGGTATTGGTATGCTCATTCTGAAAATAGGCGAAATCATCCATATTGCTGTTCACCGGTGCACTGAGGTGGTCCACCTCAATTGCAGGGTTGGAAAGGTCGGTTTTAAAGATGTCCATCAACCCCAATCCCAGATGTCCGTTTGAAGAAAAATAGAGCACATTGGAGGCAGTTACAAACGGAAAAATTTCTTCCAGACTTGTATTGATTTTATTTCCCATATTAACCGGGGTGCCGAAGCTATTATCTCCTGTTATTTCCACCCTGTAGATATCGGAGCCCCCAAGGCCACCGGGCATATCAGAGGCAAAAAAAAGTGTTTTTTCATCTCTGGACAAGGCGGGATGCCTTACCGAATAGGAATCGTTATTAAAAGGAAGTTCAACCACGTTTTCCCAATTCCCGTTCAGCCTGGAGGCGCGGTAAATTTTAAGGTGGTTGGTTTGGTCAGCATCGGGTTTTCCTTTTTTATTGTTGAGATAATTGTTCCTTGTAAAATACATGGTATTCCCGTCTTTGGAAATGCTTACGGGGCCGTCGTGCACCATGGTATTTACCTCCCCGGGCACAGGTGTGATTTTACCTGCTTCAAATTGATACACATCCAAAAATGGCTCCCCGTTCCAGGAATACTTCTTTCCTTTTCTTGTAATTCCTTCCTCCCTGGCCGAAACAAAATAAATTTTGCCGTCTTTCTCAAAGGCTCCAAAATCGCTGTAATCTGAATTAAAGGCTGCTTTTTCAATGGTATATTTTTCGTTTATTTTAAAGTCCGAAATACCTTTGGAGAGCATCTGGTCTACTACGGCAGACCTTCCGTTGGAATCGCGGTATCTTTGCAGCCATTCGCGGGACTCTTCATAGCGTTTCACCCCCCTTAAGGCTTGTGCGTATTTGAAATAATATTCAGTCGGGACTTTCTCGGCTTTCAAGGCATCGGCATAATAAAACACGGCATTCTCGGGACTGCGGAGCTTCATATAACTATCCCCTAGTTTTTGATTGTTATAACCGGTATTAAAATCATTTTCTATAAGTTTTTTGTATACTTCCACTGCTTCAATATAAGCGAGGTTGTCAAACAGCCTGTCGGCCTTTTTTTGTTTTGAATTTTGTGCAGGAACCATAAAACTATTCCCGATAAAGAGCAGGAGTAATAAGCAGTTGAAATTCTTCACAATAGTTTTATTTAGGTTAGAAAAATCTGGGGGATTTGTATTTGGTGTTTTTATATCTCAGTTCATAGATCAGCAGGATTTCGTGAGATCCATTGGTATATGGCTGTAAATCGGAAATGGTGTATTCATAGGCATATCCAATCCGCAGGGGTTCAAAGATCTGAAAATCCACAAATGCGCCTATGGCATCGTCCACCCTGTAGGTTGCCCCGAGGTATAATTTTTCTTCAAAGATCACAGCGGCCGTCATATCAAAAGATAAGGGAGCACCGGCTGTTGCCTTTGCAAGGGCGGTAGGACGCAACTTCCAGCTATCGCTTAGCTCAAAAACGTAGCCCCCGGTCAGGTAGTAATGCACCTGTTCCAATGCTACATACTGGTTGAATTCATTGTTGTCATTATTGATCAGTTTCGGTGCAGATAGGCCGATATACCAATCCTGGGCGGACAGGTAGAGTCCCGCACCAAAATTAGGGGTCCATTTATTAAAGTTGTCACTGAAGAACGGATCTGCCAGAACACTTGGTTCTGAAAACAGGTCCTCATCCAGATTGTAATAACTAAAACCTCCTTTTATTCCAAAAGATAAAGTTGTAGCATAAGATACATTAATGGTATATGAAAAATCTCCATAGAGATAGGTGTAATTTTCATAGCCTGCTTTGTCGTTTATTATGGATAAACCCAGGCCCACCTTTTCATTTCTCAAGGGAGAATGAATGGATAGGGTTTGTGTCCTTGGCCCCCCGTCAATTCCGGCCCACTGATCCCTGTGCAGAGCAGTCAGGGATAATCCATCCCGGTTTCCCGCATAGGCGGGATTTATGGAGATCGTATTGTACATATATTGGGTGAACTGTGGCAGTTGTTGTGCCTGAGTTGCTCCAAGGCCAACAAAAAGTATCGATATCAGGATATAGAAATTTTTCATTTTTTTTTAGTTTTACTTAGTTCCTAAGTAGATGTATCCTTGAATTGGTTGTAGGCCGCTTCCGTTAATTTCCAATATATAATAATAGGTGCCAGAGGGCAATTGATTTGAACTGGATATGGATTTGTTTGAATATCCATCCCAATTGTTTTGGTAATCCCTGGATTCGAATATTTCATTCCCCCATCTGTTGAAGATCTTCAGGTTATAAGTAAAACCACATGCTCTATCTTTATCTACGACAAAGAAGTCATTGAAAGAATCTGTTCCCGGTGTTACTACCTTGGAAATTCCGCTCTTTATACCGTCCAGGCTACAATCAAGTACGATGCAAGAATCATCTATGATTAATTCCACAACGGTTGTAGTAGGACAGTTCCCTGAAAGAACATAATTGAAAATATAGGTTCCTAAATCATTCTCAAAAGAACCTAAGTTCAAAATACTACCACTCAAAGCTCCTGTTGAATTTGGATCTTCCCAAGTTCCTGTGCGATCAAATTCCCCTACTAATAAATTAAATAGGTCATATGAATCGTCATCGTAACATTGAGATATCCCGGTAAGCGATGCTATTTCTATAGCTACAGGTTCATTAAGGTTTACCGAGGTAACTTCTGAGGTTACCGTATTTCCATTCCTAGCAGTTACAACATATATACCTGGTTCCAGATTTGAAAACAATCCACTTTCCTGATAGTTTACCCCATTAATACTATAGGTCAAACCTTCTATGGTTTCCACGCGTATTGTACCTGTTGGGTTCTCACAAGTTGGTTGGATTACCTCAGAAATTATTGGTGGATTAGGTTGATCCCCTACAGGTATTACCGTGATAATTACTGCTGCAGTATCTGTTCCGCCGTTTCCATCTGAAATGGTATAAGAGAAAGAATCCTCTCCATTGAAATCTGGATTTGGAGTATAAGTGATAGTTCCATCTTGATTAATCACTACTGAACCATTTTCTGGATCGGTAGTACTTATAACATTAAGGTCATCTCCTTCTACATCAGAATCATTATCCAATACTGAAACGGTTACTGAGGTATCTTCATCTACCAAAGCAATATCATCCTTCCCTATTGGCCCATCATTTATGGGAACTACAATAACAGTTACCTTTGCAGTAGCAGTTCCGCCATTCCCATCAGAAATGGTGTAAGTGAAAGAATCTTCTCCATTGAAATTTGGATCTGGAGTATAGGTAATGGTTTCATCTTCGTTAATCACTACTGAACCATTTTCGGGATCGGTAGTACTTACAATACTCAGGTCATCTCCGTCCACATCGGAGTCATTCGCAATCACATCGATATTCACGGCTAGATCTTCCTCAGTGGTGGCTGCATCATCTGCTACGGTAGTCATATCATCTATCGGGGTTACCGTTACCACCACATTGGCTGTACTGCCTTCCACGTTGGTATAGGTAAAGGTATCTTGTCCGTTAAAGTTAAGATCCGGAGTATAGGTAAGGGTGCCATCCAGGTCAATG
>JBGSWA010000196.1:0-17895 GCA_041752645.1 Gillisia sp.
ATTTAAAAAGTTATAAATTTTTAACATCTATGGTTTTACCACCTGCTTTTGGTTAAAGGTCGAAAATAAGAAATAAAACACGAGCCACATAGATAAAGCCACCACCGCTGCCAGGGCAAAGCTACCCAGGACATATTGCCAAAGCCCCTGGAATACCTCGGTGGTGGAATCGAAATCCTCCAGGCTCAATTCCCAGGAAACGCCATGTCCACTCAGGAGCGACCCGGTCTGATAACTCGCGTATATGATTAAAGGGATTAGCGGGGGAATGCTGATATTGGAAAATAAAAAAGCGATGATCTTGTTTAAATTAAACACCGCGGCCAGTAAAAACACCAACATGGTATGCAACCCCCAAAAGGGTGAAATTCCCACAAAAACACCCAGGGCAATTGCTGCGGCCTTTTTATGGGCGGGTTCCTGACTTTTAAGAATGTCCTCCTTCCAAAACCTGCTAAAGCCTTTTTCCTTGAAATCCTGGTATTTATTCCGGGGATGTATGTAAAAGAAACTCACCAGGACAAACCACATATAGAGCATCACGATCCTGGAGATATCCTTAAAAGGCCTGAAGTGGGTCACCCGGTTTTCCTCCTGGTAAAACACCTTTATAGGGATGTTTCGGACCTCCACCTTTCTCCAAGAAGCCTTGACAATCACCTCAATTTCAAGTTCGAATTTCCGGGTGTAAAGCCTCATGGAATTTACCACCTTTAGGGGGTAAAGCCTGTACCCGCTTTGGGTATCGTGCAGCTGGTTGCCGGTGACCACCAAGTACCAGAAATTGGAAAATATATTTCCCCTGGAACTCTTCCCGGGGATGCCTTCCCCCCCCATATTCCTGTCGCCAACCAGTAAAAGCTCCGGGGCGTTCAAGGCCCGATTTTCCAGTTCCGTTAAAAACAGCTCCAGATCGTCCGGGTAATGCTGCCCGTCCGAATCAATGGTAATGGCATACTCATAGCCGAGTTTTTCGGCAGCCTTAAAGCCGCGTCTTAAAGCCGTGCCCTTTCCCCTGTTTTTCTGAAAATGAAGTGTATTTACCGAAGGAAACCCCTCCAGGATGGTTTTTGTGGTATCGGTAGAGCCATCGTTTACAATCAGGAGGTTGCTGGTATAATGCAGAAGCTCCACCACCACCGCTTCCAGGCTTTGCTGGTTGTTGTAGGTCGGCATCAGGATGCAACATTTTAAGGCTTCAAATCGGGATTGATATATTGGGGGTTCGCTCAAATTCTGGATAACTTTTAATGCAAAAGTATAGTTTATAATCCGATTGGCATAGAAACCTTTTTAAAGAGAGAGGATTTATGGCAGTATTTTGTATACCGTATTGATCTTAATGGAAATGCACCCGTTATGCTCAGCCGTTCCTTTAAGTATTAAGGATTCGTTTTCCTTGTGGAGTTTGGATCTCATGATAAAATTTTCGCCCTGGAATGGATCCACCACCGCCAGGAATTTAATATTGGAGGCGCTCTGCAATTCCAGACTGCAACTGAACTGACGCTCGGCTTCTTCCTTGAACAACTGCATCAAAACCACTCCCGGGGTAACAGGCCTTCCAGGAAAATGCCCCTGGTAAAGCCGGTGATCTTTGTCAATCCGGATCTCGGTAATATACTCCCCTTCGATTTGTTTTGTATGCAGTACCGTGTAGAAATCCTTTAAAAGCATCTGGATGTAAAATTAAATGAGGGACTAAAATAGACAGAAATTTGATTTTAGGGGCAAAGAAAGCAGTTTTTAATTGTGGAGAAGGCATTTAATTCTCAAAAATGGAATCCTTCAGGTTTTGATTGACCCTGATGTTTTTAAAAAATATTTCTGTGAAGTCCCCGGAATCCTCCACCAGTTTTACCGAACTCACCAGGTGATTCATATTAAAGACCAGGATTATCTCTCTGAACATCCCCCGGATTGCAGGGTCCCTGGGTACGATTAAGGCCGTAATATAATTCCCGGTTCTGAAATACGCCACCTTGTAATTATGGCTATCTGCCAGTAATCCCCCATTGATACTTCCGGAGATAAGGTTCACCAGCTTTTCAAATAACTTATTGGATTCCAGATTGCTTACGCTCTTATCCCCGTCATCATTGATAAAAAGCTGGTTTTCTTTAAAAAGAATATGGTAATGGTAGGGTGCGCTGTACTCCCATTTAAGGATATTGGGCGCTTTGTAAAAAAGTTTGCCAGAGCTCACAGCCACCCCCTGCATGAGTTGAATGTATTTGGACTGCATAAAATCGCTGGATAGACTCTTAAGGCCATCAGAGGCTTTGGCAACATTTTCCTTAAACTCAATGGTTTCCACCTCGGAAAGTGGTGCCGGGCTTTGTTGGGAAAAAGCAAGTGCCGATATAAAAAAAATACAAAGTTTAATTATACGCATCTATTTGAAATAAGGTATCAACTCTAAGGGTTGTATATTGGTTGGTTTGCAAGAATAACAACAACTGTTCCAAGATATCCACGCTATGAGCTTTGCTGTCATGTAATAGGATCACATCCCCGGGTTTGATTTTTTTAAAAATCCGGTGCAGGATAAACCTCTGGGAGGTCAAAACCGCATCATAGGAGCGAACATTCCACCCTATTACCTTGTGCCCGGTAAGCTCCAGCGCCTTTTTAGTCCTGGGATTGATCACCCCAAAGGGGGGTCGGAAGCAGCTCAGGCGAACCCCGCCAACTCTTAGCGCAATTTTATCACAGCCTTGGATTTCCTCCACTATCCTGGCCGTGGATAAAAATCCCATGCCAAGGGGATGCGAATAGGAATGGTTTCCAACAAAATGTCCCCTGGAGAGCACGGATTTAAAGATCTCCGGGTGTTCCTCAATATTTTTTCCGATACAAAAAAAGCTTGCCTTGACATTGTATTTCTCCAGGAGCTCGAGAATCTTAAGGGTGTTTTCAACCGGGCCGTCGTCAAAGCTAATGGCGACCATTTTCCCCGGGACCTCCGGATTACGGTTAAATGCGGGTACAAAAAAATTGAACTGCACATTGGTAGAGACAATCAGTAAGAAAACCAGGTACCCCATAAGGGCTCCTGCCACCAACCAGGGGGAGAGCAGGCCAAACAAAACCAAGGCTCCCCCGCAGAGAAGCAGGCTCAGAACAATGCGGTTGAGCAGTTTGAAATTCATTTGGAGCTTAGGATCATAATACTGTGGTTATCCCCGAGATATTGATTGTAGAGCAAGATCGTTTTTGGGTTTTGGCAAGCGATGGCATTGAGTTTAAAGATAGTTGGGATTCTACCGGTTTTAAAAATTTTGCACCCCAGCCAAAGTCCATATCCGGAGGCCGTTTTATATTCGCCCGACACATGTTTATAGGCCAGTTGCGCTGTTTCTGAGAACAGCCCGTTTTGAAGCTGATGATAAAAATGGTCATACCGGTTATCCCCGTTGTTTCCCAGGATCACCAGGTCAAGCTCCTCAATGTTATACCCCAGTAGCTGCAACTCCTGTCGGATTTTTTCTGAAACCTCCCTGGGGGCCCTGGCCTGAAAAACCGAGACCGCCTTTAGCTCGGCATAGGTTTTGCCTGATTCTTCAGATGAAATACTGAAAAAATGGGCTCCCTCGGAGGCAATCGAGCCGCGGGAGTTTGTTTTGAGCAAATCCCCATTGTAAATTTCCTCTTGCTTTAACTGATGGTCCAGATACATAAAGGGGGTCATCTGGGGGGAGAGCTCGTCCACGCCCCCGACCAAAACAGAGCGGATCTCCGGGTCCTCCAAAAACAGCAACTCACAATCGATCAGTGCCGATTCCAGGGAGGCGGAATTTTGGGTATAGGTAACATTGTACCCGGCACATTCAAGGCTTTGTGCCAATTGCCCGCCAATGGTATTGTGCGTGGATTGGATAAAGGCGGTGGGGGTTAAGAGCTTTTCATCCTGGTTTAAAATCGCCTCCAGGAATTTTTCGGTATCCGCCTTGCAGCCTTCCCCGGTGCCTGTTATTATTGCATCAGGAGAGTTGTTGCCAGCCTCACTCAGGGCCATCTTTGCTGCGGAAAGCCCCATTTTAATTGCCTTGGAGAGGCGCCTCTGGGCCTTAGGTGGGATAAATTGCTTATAATCCGGGGATACCGCGGGAATTATGTTTTGCTGATAGCGTTTTGGTTCAACGCTAAAACCGGCATTTTCCGGCTGTGCCGAAATACTGGATACCCCGTTGATATACAGCTTTCTATTTTTCATATTTGCTGAAAATTAACGAGCTGCAATTTCCCCCGAACCCAAAGGAATTGGACAAGATATGTTGCAGTTTCTTCTCTTTTAATTCGAAGACCGGAATAAGGCCGGTTTGGCTCATGGGAATTTTAAAATTCAGGTTGGGAAAAATCTGATCCTTCTGAAGCGACAGCAGGCTAAAAACTGCTTCCAGGGCGCCGGAGGCCGCCAGGGCATGTCCGGTAAAGGCTTTTGTGGAACTGAATTCCGGCAGCCTTTCTCCAAAAACCCGAAGAATTGCGGTGCTTTCCGAAAGGTCATTATTTTTGGTCCCGGTGCCGTGGGCGTTGATGTAATCTATATTTTCCGGGAAAAGCCCGGCAATTGCCAGGGCTTTTTTTATTGCCAGGAAAGCCCCCTGCCCGGTTTCGGAGGATGCAGTTTGATGAAAGGCGTCATTGGCATTTCCATAACCCGAGATTCTGCCCAGAACCGGTTTCCCGTTTATAACTTCCTCGGCCTCCAATACCAAATAAGCTGCTCCTTCCCCTAAATTAAGCCCGTCTCTGGCATCATCAAAAGCCCTGCAAGGCTCCCCCGAGAGGATCATCAGGGAATTAAAACCATTGAGGGTGAATTTTGTCAAACAGTCTGTTCCCCCTACCACCACGCGTTTTAATTTTCCTGCCTTGATCAGCCTGGCCCCCAGCATAATTGCGTTTGCGGAGGAGGAACAAGCCGTGCTGATGGTGCTTATATAGCCTTCCAAGCCTAGCTGGGAAGCGATCACAGAGGTGGTAAAACCCGGATGCTGGGCCTGGATAAATCGCCTGTGATCGGGATTTTCTATGTATTGCTGGTAATATTTTTCGGTAGCATCGATCCCGCCCACGCTGGTCCCGGAGATGAACCCGGTTTCCTTGAGTTCCTCCCTGGTAAGGCCAGCCTGGCCAATAGCTTCTCGCGCAGCCAGGATACCGAGGAGAGCAGCCCTGGTGCAGAGGTGGACCTTGGGTAAACTTAATCTCCCTGCCAAGGCATCATTGGCGAATTTCACCTCTCCCACCGGCAGGGTGGCATGATTTGTTTTAAGGATCTCAGGATAGGAAATCCCGGTTTTCCCTGCCCCAAGTGCGCGGTAATGCTCCTCGGCACCAGATCCCAGTGCAGAGATTATGCCCATTGCGGTAACGGCAATCCCTCTGTCCATATATTATTTTGTGCGGTTTGCCTCTATGTATCGGGCCATTTTGTCAATGGAAGCAAATATTTCCTTTCCCAGCTCAGAATCGCTAAGTTTAATGCCATAATCCTTTTCCAACAGCACAATTAATTCCAGGACATCGATAGAATCCAATCCTAATCCATCCCCAAAAAGAGGGAGCTCATTATCTATATCTGCCAGCGTAAGCTCTTCCAGATTCAATTGTTCAATAATTCTCTGCTTCAACTCTTCGCGTAAATCACTCATTTTCAAAAAGGTATAATTGCTTTAAATTCTCTTTGGAAAGCGGAAGCTCCCCTTTGTTTGAAATCAGGCACAAAAATACATCATATTCGGCATTTTTAAGGTCTATCCAGCCACAAACAACGGCAGGAGATTTTTTTGAGTCCAATAAAACCTCAGCATAGTCCATGAGCAATTCAGGATTAAAGGCGTTATCAATAAAAAAAACAGTTTCACTTTGCAGGTTATATTTGATGCTTATCTCCCCTAATACTATATTGGGCAGGGTATATACAAATACGGCGGGAGAAACCACTCCCCCCATTGCCTGCTGATGATTTTTATCTGATTCAAGGCTGGATGCCGCATTTGAGAAAACCAGGGCTGTATCGCGGGAGATAGTATGATCCTTAAAAAGAACTTCGCTGGCCAGAATTCCCAGCTTGCAAAGCCCGTCCATTTTATGGAATTTCGGGTAGGCGATTTCCAACTTATTATAGGATTCTTTTAAAAACTGCTCCAGGGCAAGGGATTTCTCGGCTTTAAAAACAGGAGCTGTGCCGTGGAAAATCCCGTGATTCTTTAAACGCACAAAATCCGTGATTTTATAGGAAAACTCAGTCATTTTCTTCTTTTTTAAGCACCAGGGCAAGGTTGCAACCTCCAAAACCAGACGCGGTTTTCAAGGCTATTTTCAGCTCCTTCCGCTCAAAGGCCCTTAGTATATTCAGGGGTTTTGAAACCCCCAGTTCATCAAAATTCATTGAGGCAAATAATTCATTGTTCAACAAGGAATGTTTGGTGAGGATGCTCTCCAACAAAGCCGATGCCCCCAGGCTATGCCCGTAGGCGCCTTTAAAACTATTCAGGGGTACCCCGAACAACCCGGAGCGGTGAAAAGCGGTGGCTTCCATCTCGTCATTATAGGCTGTTGCAGTGCCGTGAGCAGATACATAATCAACATCCCCTGGGCAGAGTTGCGCTTCCCGCAGGGCGTTTTGAATGCTCTTAAAAAGGCCTTCCCCTGTCCTGGAGGGAGCGGAAATATGGGTGGCATCATTTGCTGAGGCCTCCCCAATAAGGCTGATATGGACTGGCCCCTGGGATTTCCGGGAACTCACCAGCAGCGCTGCGGCTGCTTCGCCCAGGCTGATCCCCTTGCGGTTTTTTGAAAATGGGCGGCAAGGCTCGGGACTAATCGCCCCAAAGGAATGAAATCCGGAAAGCACAAAATCCGATACCAGATCCCCTCCCAAAACTATGGCCTGGCTGAATTTCCCAGCAGCGAGCAATCTTTTTGCAACCGCCAGGGCGAGTCCCCCGGAGATACAGGCATTGGAAATCAGGATGGGTTGCCTTTGGAAACCGAAGAAATCCCTGATGAGATTTCCCAGGCCGCACAGATTCCCCCTGTCCCCGGGGAAGGAGGAATTGCCCAATAGATCTATATTCCCTTTGGTCGTAGAAATAACAAGGGCGGTTTCATAGAGGTGGAGCCCTGGATTTTTTTCTAGAATCCGGCTTACCGCCAAAAGCATCATTTGCTCCAGTTTGGTGAATTTTTTGGGATCCCCAAGGCCCACAAAGGCATTGGCCAAGGAGTCCTTCTCGATGATTCCACCATAAAATCCTCCACAGGGGAACCGGTTGTTTTTATGGAATTTTAATCCTGATCTCCCCTCTCTCAGAGCAGTGAGATTTTCCCGGGTTGAAAATCCCAAGGGAGAGACTATAACATCGTCAAGCAAATATATCTTCTTCATTTATTCTATTGCCATTTTCAATTTCCAATGTAAAAAAAATTGGCGGAGTATCAAGGGACTGATTTCCCTGTGCAATCTAAAAGCTCCGCAAAGTTCGTGAAAAAAAAATTCCCAGAAAAAACAAGGGAGCACCTCGAGGAGATCTGCAATAAAAACAAACCCGATCTGACTCACAAAAGAGCATCCTTGGGGAAACCTGGAATTAGATTCAAAACCTCCGGGGGCTCAGATTTTCCTCTGCTAAAATCTCCTGGCAGCTATATGCTATTTCTTTATTCAATCCCCATTTTCAGTTTCCAATCCAGAATGAATTGCGGATAGCTAAGAGCTAATTTCCCCGTCTCATCTAAAAACACCTGCACGGTTTCACCTGTACAAACCAGTTTTTCATCAGAGTATACCCTGTACCTAAATATGAGTTTTGCGGCAGGGCTGGGAATGTAAGAGGTTTCAACCTTACAGCGCTCCCCGTATTTTAAGGGCAGATGATGATTGCAAACCGATTTTACAATGGGGGTGGAATATCCCTGGGTCTTCGCATCGAGATAGGAGATCTTGTTTTTGATACAAAAGTCTTCCCGGGCATCTTCAAAATACTTCAAATAATTCCCGTGCCAGACTATTTGCAGGGGATCGCACTCACTAAAGCGCACCTTGATTTCTGTACTGGACATTAAATACAGCTGTTCCATCAATCCACTGTTACGGTTTTCATCTCGGAGGTGGCCAGGATCTTACCTGCTTCATCCCGGGTGACAGCCGAAACCAATGTTACCCTCATCACCTCTGCCAATATTTCTACATCGGTAAAAAGCCTGGTGCCTGCCTTGGGCAGCTCTCTGATCTCCACCGATTTTATGGAACCTATAAAACCTGTTTTAGGCTTCTCCAATCCCGAGAGAAATCCCTGGTACCCACGGTGCAGGGACATGCTCTGCGCCATATGTTCCATCAGGCCGGCTTCCGAAAATCGTCCGTTTTCCACAAGGATATTATCCAGGGGAATGCTGAATCCGGTTTTTCCGGTCAGCGCTGTATATTCATACAAACTGTCAACCATCACAAAAGGTTCTTTTTGCGGGATCAGTTCCAGGATTCTCCCCAAATGGGTGATGGGGTCTTTGATTAAATTTTCTGACATGAGTTTGGTTTAGTTGAAATCGTTCCAGTAATCGTAATAGTTATACCACTGATGCGGATATTTTTTCACCATTTCTTCCAGGTTTCCAAGATAGGCTTTTAAAATCTCCTTTGCTGAGTTTTCCTGAGCTTGATAAGGCCTGGCGTATAGATGATAATGAAAATTTTTTTCCCTCATAATATGCACGAACAACACAGGAATGGAATTCCTCGCAGCCAGTTTAAAAGGCCCCAGGGGAAACTGCACCGATTTTCCCAAAAATGAATGTGCCAGGGTTTTGGTGTTTTTCAAATATCGGTCAGCTGCAAATACCAACAATTCGTTCTTCTTTAAGGCCTGGTTTATCTCAAAAATATGGGAAAGATCGTCTTTGACCACTATTGACCTGATCCTGGATTTTCCGGCAACCGATTCGAGATAACTTTTAATTTGTTTATGCTCCAGATCTGTAAGCACTAAATTCACATAAATATTCTTATCGTCAAAAAAATGTGTTGCCAGGTTGAAATTCCCGATATGGGCAGTGAGCAGGATCCCCCCCTTTTTCTTCTTCAGCAATTCCCTGATATGGTGGATCCCATCAAATTCAAAGCTGTATTTATGCTTTAATCCCGAAGCAATGGCGAGCCTGTCCAGAAGGATCCTTCCAAAGGTAAAATAACTGCGGTATACCTGAAAAGCAGCGTTCACGCCGGAATATTGGAGCCTTTTTCTAAAAAAAACCCAGGTGCTTTTTGTGGAATTATAGGAAAAGAGGACAAAATAAGCCACGACAAAAAGCAGTACAAAATAAGCCGTGTACAACCCGAGGGTTTTTATTATAAAAACATAAATTTTTAAGCCCAACACCGTGCCCCTGGATTTTCCTTTCCATTTAACCATATCTAAGAATACAAGCCTCCGTTAATATTTATGATTTCCCCGGTAATATAAGATGCTTTTTTTGAAGCCAGGAAACTGACCAGATCTGCAACCTCTTGCGTTGTTCCAAACCGGTTCAGGGGAATGATCCCTTTAAGCTCCTTTTCATTTAGTCCGGCGGTCATATCCGAGTGGATAAATCCCGGGGCCACCGCATTTACCGTGACATTGCGTTTCCCGATTTCCTGTGCAAGGGCTTTGGTGGCGGCCACCAGCGCACCTTTCGCTGCCGAATAGTTGACCTGTCCGGCATTGCCTTTAAGACCCGAGAGGGAAACGATATTGATGATCCGGCCGTATCGCCGGGTAAGCATCTCTTTAAGGAGGCCTTGGGTCACGTTGTAAAACCCGCTCAGGGAGGTATTGATCACCGAGTGCCAGTCTTCGGGCTTCATCCACAGGAAGAATCCGTCCTTGTTTATCCCGGCATTGTTCACGATCACCTCAATGATGGCCTGCGGATTGTTAAGACCCCAGTCTTCCAGGGCCATTTTAGTCTCTTCGGAATTGGAAACATCAAATTTCAACAAGACACAGGAAACCTTTTGGGCCTCCACCAAGGCCTTAGTTTCCAGGGCAGCCACCTCATTTGAATTA
Organism: Gillisia sp.; assembly: GCA_041752645.1. Lineage (GTDB taxonomy): Bacteria > Bacteroidota > Bacteroidia > Flavobacteriales > Flavobacteriaceae > Gillisia. The sequence continues at coordinate 10,059 of JBGSWA010000196.1, forward strand.
AAATTCAGCAGGATGTTGTATTTCAGATCCGAAGCAAGTTGTATTGCAATTGCCTTCCCAATTCCGCGTGAACCTCCTGTTACCAGTGCATACTTTTGTTTCATCTAGCTGCTTCTTGTTTTATATCAGTCATATGTAATTCCCAGTACTTCCTTCGTGTTTGCCCTGGATTCCGTGCTGCGCATTTCATAATTCCATTATTCGGGATCCCGGATTAGTCAATTTGGATTCGACAAATTGTCCATTCGAATTATTTTCAAAAATATATATTTTCCATTCTCTACTTCATACTTCCTATTTCGTAATTCCAACTTCCTAAACCTCGTTTTCCTTAATAAAATTCTTTACCCTTTCAAGAATTGGGGACAAGGGGATATCTTCCTTGAATTCCGGCACGATCTTGTTTAAAATATTCATGGTATTGCGGGTGGTGGATGATAATTCCTCATTAAAATTGAGCTGTCTCAAGGCCTGGATTATGGTTACAAGTTCAACGGCAAGCACCTCAAAGGCATTTTCTATCACGGTTTTGGTAATGTTTGCTGCATTGGTACCCATGCTCACAATATCCTGATTATCGTTGTTGTTCGGGATGCTGTGGATATACATGGAATTGGAAAGCATCTGGTTTTCGGCGGTGGTAGAAACCGCGCAGAATTGTGCGCCCTGCATCCCGAAATTCAGGCCTAATTTCCCGAGGTTCACAAAAGCAGGCAAAATGTTGTTCAGCTTGTTATTCAGCAGGTAGTTGAGCTGTCTTTCCGAGAGCATGCTCAGTTTTGTAACCACCAGTTTGAGTTTGTCCATTTCAAGGGAAACATAGTCGCCGTGAAAATTTCCACCGTGATATACCTGCTTCCGAGCCACATCAATTATAGGGTTATCGTTGGCAGAATTCACCTCCTCAAGAAGGATTCTTCGGGTGTTTTCAATGGTATCCAGCACCGGTCCCAGGATTTGCGGGACGCATCTCAAAGAGTAATATTCCTGGACCTTTTCCTTAAAGTACTCCTTTTCAGGATGCTTCCCGCTGTAGAGATGCGCGTTGCGATCCCGAGTGAGCTTGCTGTCCTTTAGATGTTCCCTCATTTGGGCTGCCACTTTTTGCTGCCCTATGTGCAGTTTGGAGCTGTTCAACTCTTCCGAAAGGTGATCGTCATAGGCCCGTACGATTTCATTGATGGCGGAAGAACAGAAAATCGACCAATTCAGCAGGCGCTGTGCATAAATAACATTTACGATCCCAATGCCGGTCATGGCCGAGGTGCCATTCATCAGGGCAAGGCCTTCCCGGAGCTCGATATGGATCGGATCTATATTTTCCTCTGAAAAAACTTCAGCAGTTTTTCGTTTTTTGTCTTTGTAAAACACCTCGCCTTCCCCAATTAGTACAAGAGCCAGGTGCGCCAGCTGTACCAGATCTCCCGAGGCCCCTACCCCCCCGTGTTCATAAATTACGGGCGTAATATCTTTATTGATGAGCTGTTGCATGGTGAGTATTACCGAGGGATGCACCCCGGATTTTCCCAGGGTGAGGGTATTTAAACGCGCCAGCATTAAGGATTTCACATACAGCGGCTCCATTATTTTTCCCATGCCCGAGGCGTGGCTCCTTATCAGGTTGTACTGCAATTGGATGCGGTCCTTATCCTTGATCCTGTATTGCGCCATGGGCCCAAAGCCGGTATTCACGCCATAAATGATCTTATTATTGGAAAACTCCTTTAAAAATTCGAAACTTCCCCTGACCCTCTCCATAATTTCAGGGCTCGGTTCAACCTTCTCCTTTTGGAATAGAACCTGAAAAAAAGATTCGAAAGTCAGTGCATTTTTAATCTTGAACATAGGGCTGTAAAACTCGTGATTTAGGTTGATTAGGACTCAACCAGTCTGTTAAAAATCTAACAAATGTAGTATATTTACACTGCAAAATGAAATGGAATGAAAAAGGAACTAGTGGATGTCCTTATTATTGGTGCCGGGCCCTCGGGAATGGTTTCAGCCTGTTACCTTCAAAAAAGGGGAATTAGAGTAAAAGTAGTGGAAAAAGCCATATTCCCAAGATTTAGTATTGGGGAGAGTTTGATTCCACAGTGCATGAATACTCTTGAAGAAGCAGGGCTCCTTGAGGCGGTTAAAAAAGCGGGATTTCAAAAGAAATTCGGCGCGCGCTTTATAAAAGGCTCGCAGGTGGGGGAATTCGATTTTAGCCATAAATTCGGAAATGGCTGGGATTGGACCTGGCAGGTGCCCCGGGCTGATTTTGATATGGTTCTGGCGGAAGAAGCACAACAGCAGGGCGTAGAGATCCTCTTTGGAGAAGAGGTGACCGCAGTGAAATTTGAAGGAAAACGCTCCATTACAACACTAAAGAACAGCCTTGGGGTATTCGGGGAGATCCAGGCAGATTTTATAATCGATGCCAGCGGGTTTGGAAGGGTGCTGGCCAAACAACTCGGCCTGGAGGCACCCCCCCGGATTGCGGGGAATTCCTCTATTTTCACCCATATAAAAGAAACCGATCGGCCAGTGGGAAAAGAAGGCGAGCTGATCACCTTCGAGGTGCTGAGTACCAAGGTCTGGTTCTGGTATTTTCCTTTTTCCAACGGAAATTCCAGCCTCGGCTTTGTCGGGCCCAATGGGTGGTTTGATCAATTCCCCAAAGACCATGCCCTGGCTTTTGCCGAAATGTTAAAAAAACTGGAGAATTACAATGGCCGTTTTGATAAATATCCCTTTTTATTCGAACCTAAAAAAATGGAAAACCTATCCAAGAATGTCACCCGTTTATACGGAGATGGCTTTGTCCTTACAGGCAACAGCGCGGAATTTTTGGACCCTGTATTTTCCTCGGGCGTCGCCTTTGCGACCACCTCCGGCTTGTTGGCCGCTAAATTGGCTTTAAAACAGCTAGCTCACCAAAAAGTAGACTGGCAGGCAGCATATGTGGCACCTATTCAAAAGGGGGTGGATGTGTTTTCCACCTATGTAAAAGAGTGGTATTCAGGAAATTTGCAGAAGATCATTTTTCATCCCAATCCAAACCCCGTGTTCAAGGCCCAGATTTGCGCGGTTTTGGCGGGATATGTTTGGGATGAGAGCAACCCCTTTGTAAAAAAACACGACAGGATCGTAAAAAACATCGCCGGATTGATCGAAATGGAAGAAAATAACAAGAATGCCTGAAAGTTAAAGTTTTGATGTCAAAGGTTTTACTTGTTACTTTGATTTATTACCCGAAAAAAGTTTTAAAAGGTTTGCTTGGTATATAGGTAAAAGTTACATTTGCAACCGCAAAATACTTGCTAAGTTCATTTAAAAGGAGAGTTTCCAGAGTGGTTAATGGAGCAGTTTGCTAAACTGTCGACGAGCAATTGTCGCATGAGTTCGAATCTCATACTCTCCGCTCGTTAATCTGGAGTTTTAATGCCGTTTAAAGATTGACTCTTAGATTGTTACTTGATATTTTACAGCGCAAGCTGTAATTCGGGGTGTAGCGTAGCTCGGTTATCGCGCCTGCTTTGGGAGCAGGAGGCCGCAGGTTCGAATCCTGCCACCCCGACTTTTATTGAAATATACCCTCTTAAAACCCCTGCTAACGCTGGGGTTTTTCTTTTTTATACCCTTACTTGTTACGACCATTGCCCAACCGTTTCTCTACCGCTCGCTAAATTCACCTAAAAGAACTGCAAAGTATTTTCAATGAAACTACACTTCAAACCAAAGGTTTTTAGCTTTCATCGTTCCTTTGGTGGCAGAGATATTGGATTATATAAATGATACTTTTTATTGAACAAAATTCGTTTTTGTTAATCCCTAAATAATTGTATAATTGTTCACGAATATTACTTGTTCACGAAAGCGTGAACAAGTAATATTCGTGAACAGGATGAATAAACAGAACATTATACAGAATGCAATACATAATCTTCGGATCAAGTCAATAAGTTGTGGGATTTTGGTGTTATGCAAAAATTTTTGACAGTCTAAATAGAAAGAAATCTACGTTCCTCACTCCCCTAAACTGTGCCCTAAATGCTTTTATTTTTGCGTTGAATGACTCTGCCGAAGCGTTTGTGCTCCGATTGTCAAAGTAGTTTAGGATGTTCATATAATGTATTGACATTGTTCTTGCTATTGTATTGAAGCTGCTAAATGCTGCCTGCCTTACTTTTTCATCCCATTTTGCCAAACGTATCTCAGTGCCGAGGTTTTATCTTTTGTATTGGTGTATATCCAGGAAAGGTTTTGGCATAATTTGTATGCTTTTTCTAAATCTGGATAGCGCTTAAAAAGTATTATAGCTCTTTCTGATTGGTTTTCAGTCCATTTACTATTTGATTTAAAAAGCAAGTACCTGCTCCTGGCCAGTAACTGTTTTAGCGTATCTCCATTAGGAACAGCTCTGGAGTATATTTTAAGCCATTGGTTCCTAGTGTATTCTATGGCATCATTTTCATTATCCAGGGCTTCCCATCTATGCTTGATCCTGTTCTCTTGTACCAACAAAGATTATGTTAGAGCTGTAGGACTTAGTTCGGACAGTTTTGCTCGTGTGGTTGCCTTTGCTATCAGTCAGCCTGAGGATATGGATATTAATGAAATTATTTTCCGTCCAACCGCTCAGGAACTCTAGAATAGATTGAATTATTATAACACTACCTTTTATTTAAATTATCATGGAAAAACAACGGTCTCGCGCTAGGCGAGCTTGCCAGGTAAAGCGAGCTGAGTTCTTTCGGTGAGATAATTTTTTTTCATAAAGAAATACTTTGGCACACTAAGTACCTGGCGAGGATCGCCTAACGTGTGAAAAACATAACCTACAATGTAAAATATTAATACCTGCCTACAGGTAGTGAAAGCTGATAAGATTAAAATATTATTGTATATTTACAATCACATAAGGGTAATAATCCAATTATGAATGTAAAAACAAAATCAGAAGATTCAAACAAAGAGAAGACTGCAGCAAGAGCTGGAGTTGCTAAAAAAGCAAGGAATCCCGTTAGTCCTACTAAATTCTCACCCTCTTGGGTTGTTTTACATGCAAAAGATGCTTCTGGATATAAAATGGACTTGATAAGTCGCATTAGAGAAGGTGTAAAAAAGACAGATTGGAAGCAATTAATCCATCTCACTGGTTCTACTGAGAAAGAGTTTGAACATATTCTGCCAGCATCCATTAGTAGTATGCAAAAGAGAACAATTTATGGAAAGGAAACTTCAGAGCGGATTTACGAATTGGCGAGATTATTTGGTTTGGGTTATGATGTCTTTGATTCTAAAGAAGACTTTAAGAAATGGTTGATGACTCGATCAAAACCCCTTGGAAATAGAATTCCGTTTGAACTACTTGATAGTAGTTTTGGTTTTGAAATGGTAGAAAGCGAAATCATTAGAATCCAATATAATGTTTACAGCTAATGATTGTTTATAGAGTTGCCAATGTGAAATACAAAGATTTAACACTCTCGGGTGTGGTTGCTGAAAAGGTTGGCGGTAGATGGAATAAAGTTGGGACACGGGCTGTTTATTGTTCAGAAAATATTTCATTGGCCTTGCTGGAGTATTATGTTCACTCTGAAAACATCGCATATTTACCTAAAGAAATATTAATTGCTAAAATTCAATTTCCAGAGGAGTTTGTAATAGAAGAATTAAATGAGCTTCCGGAAAGATGGAACCAATCCCCATATTCTTCAAAAACAACAGAGGTTTTTACTAATTCAGCAAAAGACAGGAATTTTTTTGCATTGAGAGTGCTATCTACTATTGTTGGTTTTGAATCAAATATTATCTTAAATCCTTTATATAAAGAATTTGGGAAAGTAGAGATTATTGAATTTATTGAATTACCTATTGATGAAAGACTTAAGAAAGATAAACCCGAATAATCTAGGATTTTAATCCAATCTTCTAGTCAGGGTAATTACTGCTGGCATTTCTATATCAAACATTCTGCTTATATCCTCTTGAAGTGATATCTCTTAAGGAAATCGTTTTATTTTACTTTTCAATGTAGCGATTCAAAAAGAACAATTAAGGGACTTTCTAAAGTTTGCAGAATAAGCCTCCTGTTATTTCCGAAAGAGGTGAGAGGCAGCCATAAGGCCGGCTAATTGTTAAATTCCGGAACTTTGCTTTCTCAAAAAATGGGATACAGCAGAAAACCGCCTAGGTTTTACAGATTTTCAATGTGTGGTTCCAACCAATACGGTGTTGTAGCGCCTTTTTTTATATTCAGTTAGAGAAAAGTAAGCCCAATTTTTCTGTTTAATCCTTGCTCGAAAATTCGAATTAAAGTAGAAAGTTGGATGTTTCCTTTTGCGTTTTCAAGTTTAGAAATATAGCTTTTCTTTGTTCCTGCCTTTTCGGCTAACTGTTCTTGTGTCATTTTAGCTTCTTTTCGTGCCGTTTTGAGCATTTCGCTTACAATAAACATTTGAGCACCTTCCTCATATTTGTTACGGCTCTCAGTTCCAATTTTTCCGTGTTCGAGTTCGATTAACTCGTCAAATGTCTGTATGTTTTTATAGTTTTTCATTTTTTTTATTTATTTTTTACTGTCAAAATATTTTTTCATTAATTGCACCGCTTTGGCCATTTCTTTTTGAGGTGTTTTTTGGGTCTTTTTTTGAAATCCGTTAAAAAGCACCACAAGTTGACCTTGGTCAAAGCAACAGAAAATCCTGTAGATGTTCGATTGATATTCAATTCGTATTTCAAATAGTCCGTCAGTTCCGGTTATATGGTTAAAGAACTTTTTAGGAACCCTGTCAACTTGTTTAATCAGCTCGAAAACATATTGAATTTTCCCCTTTACCTCTTGATTTTGCTTTTGGTAAAATTCAAGAAAGTGATTTCCGAAAAAGATTATTTTCCGGTTCATTTAGCAAAGTTATCTTAAGTGATAACATTTTCCAAATTTTTTTTATGGATAATTGTGATGAGTCAACATGCCCCGCAACTCCTACTACAATTTCTCCTTAACCTCCATTTATCCAGGAATAACCGCATGATCAATAAACTTGAGGTGGGTTCAAAAAATTCGTTTTTTTGATTTTTCAACAATGCAGTCCTCATTGGTTTTGTAGAGACATTTTTTTTAACTAAATCTCAATATGTTTTTGACTTAACTTCTCTAAAAATTCATTTTCCAAGCAACCATCTCTATGATTCTTAATTTTTTATAAGTAGAAAGTTCAATCTAACCACTTGTTCATATCGGATTAAATTGTAGACTACAAATTGGTTTGTAAGGTTTGTCTGTCACCCCTTACGTGCGCCCACCATCATCTTTTTAACAGCATACATTAACCCTAATGGTTCAAGGCACACTGGCCGGTAAGCTTAAATGGGGAACACAAAAAAATTACTTTACTACACAAAAGTATATTTCAAAATTTTTATTAAAATCCAACAAGACCTGGGATATTTATTTGAGGGAAGTTGACTATAATGGCTAAGTTCTAGTACAGACAGCAATTTTTTTGTATATTTAAGGATGAAAACGAGGCAAGAAATAAAGCAATCTTTTAACGAACTTCCAATAAGTATTCAAAACACTTTGCTGGAAGAACTTCTGATGGAACAGGAACTTCAGGGAAAAGTCATCCAGGAAGCAGTATTGGAAATTTTAAAAGATCGTGATAAAAAGCCGTGCCCCCATTGTGCAAGCGCAAAGGTTTATAAACGCGGAAAACAAAAAGGTGTTCAAATGTACCGTTGCAATGACTGCAACAAATGGTACAGTGAGACATCGGGGACCGCTTTGTACGGTATAAAGATCAAGTCCAAATGGCAATCCTATCTCAATTGTATGGAACAGGGTATG
>JBGSWA010000197.1:0-5642 GCA_041752645.1 Gillisia sp.
GGGGGGCAAACTGGAACTGGCCCTTAGCGACTATGGGAGCACTCCGGACAGGGGTCCCCAGGAAAAGGAAGAGCCAATTTTATGCGCAAACAAGTCAAAGGAGTATGCACTAACCCTTTATTCTGAAAATTGGCATACAACAAATGATAATTACGATGGCGTTAAGCTCCCAGGAGATAGGCTATAAATAAGTGAAAACCGATCAGACAGCTTTGATTATTGGGAGCTTGTCGGGGTGGTAATTTCTCCAGATGAAGATCTCTCCAAATTGTTCTATGGGGAGCTTGTGGGCAATCTGGAAATTGTATTTAAGCTTTGGCCTTGCCGGGAAGGTCCTTAATTTTTCAAATTCTAACTGACCTTTGGAGGTTGGTGTAGTTGCACCGTCAGGTGTTTTTAGGACAGGCTTTTCTTATACCAGAACCCTAATGGGTTTTTCTTTGTACGGGCGAGGCCTGTCGGGGCATCTTTCCGGGATGGGTTGTGTCTGTATCGCTTTGTGAAAGACTTCCTTTAGTGTTGATAAAGCCGGAACCGGTTAGCTCTCTCGATAGCATTTGGAGCACCATCTTTAATTCCTCTTGATAGGAACCGCTGGGACGGTCCCGGGCTTCGCTATGGCAGCCGGTGATGCTTAAATAACCACAGCCTAAAGGCTCTCTGCTTCCCTTCCTGCTTCTTTTAGTTCCCACCAACCTCAGAGCACTGTTTTGCACAGCAGCTCAAGGGATATTCACAAAGCAATAATGCTCTTAGAATATTCCTGGCCGCTGCTGTTTAGTACAACAGGAAATTGATTGTAACATTAATTGCACTAGTTTGGATATGGAATTAAAAACCTAGCTCAAATTTTGTTTTAATTACGCAGGAGTATTAACAAAAAAAAGCCGCCCTTTCGGGCAGCTTTTTAAAAATAATTGGATACTCTTGTGTTATCCGGGAAATTTTATTATCTGATAATAGTTCCTTCAGCATGTTGGAATTCGAAGCTGTTTGCGGTTCCATTGACAACAATTGTGTTATCAATTTTTATAATACCGTAGAAAACAAAGTCTGCCTCTACCTCATCCTCATCTGTAATAGTTCTTGTAATTTTATAGATGTACACATCTCCATTACTGACATTACCAACAGAGGATACTTTGGTTCCTGCATCATATGCAGCTTCTGCAACCATAAGGTCTGATTCGTCAAAATACTCTTCAGCGGTCATTCCCTGAGGAACAGTTACTTTTACAAAATCAACCCCTAAATCAAAACCGGATGGGGCTTTAAAGCTCATCTCTCCTGTTTCTCCTTCTATGGCGTATTCTCCGGTACCTAGATCATATTCATTCATGCCTGCAGCAGAAGATAATGTGGCATCAGATACTGCTCCAAAGGATTGGGGAAGTATGGCTACATTAGTTTCTATTTCCTGGCTTAAAGCTCCGCTGGTTGCGACAAACTTATAATAAATAGTATCATTTACCTTTGCATCCAATGCGTCATAGTCAATCTCCGCTAAGTTGATTTCATCTCCCTCAAGATCCAATTCCAAATCAGACTCAGCGTAAGTTCCGGCTTTATTCTTTTTCCAGAATAAAGTCACATCATCAATAGTTGCCGAATGGGTAAATGTGGTATAAGACAAGATTGTAGTTGTAGAATCCATAAATTTCACCGATCCAGGATCTTCATCAAAAGAGATGGCGTCTACCACATTTATGGTAGCTGGATCGCCTGCTGTATTTCCATTGGAAAGGGTGGTAGAAATGAATAGAGGAAAACTACCCGTTGGGTGTGCTACGTCCTCATCATCTATAAATACAAACTCACCTAAAGCAGATGAATTAAAGGAAGCAGTTTCTCCGGAAACAGCAGCATTTGCGATCACCGTTCCCGAAAACGAATCCCGGTGGATTTCAATGGCTTCAACTGTAACGCCTGAATTGGTGAGTAAATTCAAATTCAGATCGGCATTTGTGTCGAAAAGGCTAATTGTACGGTCCGTTAAATGTACATACCCCCCTAATTCAGTTGGGTCTAAACTATTGTCATCTGTCTCGCAGGAGGAAAAGCCAACTGCAATAAGAATAACCAAGCTTAAAGATTTAAAATATTTTTTCATTTTAGGTGTTTTTTTATAATTAATTAAAATGCTATGTTTTTAATTTACATCCCAGAAAAGAGGAGTTTGTTGGTCGTCTCCACCAATAGCAGTTGATGCAGCCTCATATTGAGCCCGGTTCAAATTCTGTTCATTTACAGGATACGTATATCTCAAGGGAACAGGACTTCCTGAATCTGCAGGTAAAACAAGTGACGGAGCGTCATATTTTCTCCATGCAGACCATCCCTCAAAAGGATTGTTATACATAGCAAGCCAGAACTGAGTGCCTAGTTGTTCATCTGAACCATCGTATGCTACGGCAGCTTGTGCTAGGTAAGCCGTTGCTTGCGCTTCAGAACCACCCCAGTATGCTATAGAGGCAGTAATTGCGGCATTGTAATGCGCACTTGCACTTCCTGCTCCTGTATAACCCAATTTTGCAGCAGCAGCCAGATTAAACTCTACTTCCGCATAATCCATAAGAATTCCAGGTAAAGTTGGGTCTAAGAAAACTTCTCCCACATGAGTATAAGACCCATAATTGTTACTTCCTCCGTAAATTCCACCAACATAGTCAACTACAGTTTCATTGAAAAAGTAGACCGGTCTTCTTGGGTCTTCAAGATCATTCATTATATCTACAATAGTTGCCGCAGGTAAATAATCTGCCCTTCCACTTTGTACCAGGTCTTCCCATAATGGATTGGTGTTAGGTGGGCTGGTTTGATATGTTAGCTGAGCATTATCTGCATTGGATGTGAAAACACCGTCTGCAATTGCAGCTTCAGTTGTAGACTTGCTCAACGATGGATTTACATCAGATAATCTCATTCCTAAACGCAATTGCAAGGAATTTGCAAATTTGCTCCAAGCATCCATATCTCCGTTATATAATACATCGGGAGCCGTGAAACCTTGACCGGCCTCAAGTTGCGCTTTTACGGCGGATAATCTCGTAATTAGATCAGCGTAAATTGTAGCTGCATCGTCGTATGCAGGTAATGGAAATTCTTCAGCATTTACAGCCTCAGTATAAGGGACATCACCAAAGGAATCTACCAGGATAGACCAGGTATATACTTCGACAACTTCAATTTGCCCTATTCTTGCACTTCTTTCGCCATCGGTTAATTCCGTGTCAGCGTTCACAATCCTTTTGGCATCCTGAAGATCAAAAATTACATCCCTGTAAAGTTCAGACCAATGTCTATCGGTTATTCCACGTTGATTTACATCATAATTTGGTTCATCTAAATACGTGGTTGTTGTGAAATATTGGGAAAGGAACCTGAAAATATTATCGTTCACGTTAGCAGTGGCCATTTGATCGTTCAGGCTCACTGTAGCGGAAGTGAATAAAAAATCTGCTTTAACCTCGGTCGGGTTTTTTGGATCCCTGTTCAGGTTTTCGTATCGCTCATCTGTCTGGCAGGACCATAGGGTGGCGAGCGCAATAATTGTTAAAAAATATTTTTTCATTTTATTTTTTTATTAAAAGTTAATTTTTACACTGGCTCCAATTTCTCTTATCGCAGGATAAGCCCCAGATTGGTACCCTTGAACGTTACCGGAACTCAACCCAGCTTCAGGATCTGAATAAGGAAGGTTTTTATGGATAATCCAAAGATTCCTACCGACAAGTGAAATAGATGCACTATTGATAGGCAATGCTCCAATTGTTTTTTCTCCGAAATCATAAGAAAGACTCGCCTCTCTTAATTTCACGAAGGACGCATCATAAACGTGACCTTTATTTGCATCTCTTCCATAACCGTAAGGGTTGTTATAGTAATCTGTTCTTGCCCTAACAGTATTTGGTAAACCGGCTTCAGTTACCCCAGGAAGAACCACACCACCACCATTGGCAATAGTATTTCTTATAGGATTTCCAAGGTCGTTTGTGCCAACGCTCTGGTCGTAAAGTCCTGTAGCAAAACCATACCAGGTATCAAGTGAAAATATATCTCCACCTTCTTGTACGTCAACCAGGAATGCAAGGCTCAGGTTTTTGTAATTCAAGGTATTCTGAACACCACCTGTCCAATCTGGTTGGATGTTTCCAATGATATTGTTACTTGTTTCTGTTTTTAAATAATAACCACTTGCATTAACAGTTCGGTTGCCACTTGCGTCATAAATATAATCTGTACCTCTTATAGCGCCATATGGTTGTCCCGGGGAGGCGTTAATGGATATACCACCCTGAAGGCTTGCTAATTCCAAGTTGTCGATTCCTTCGAGTAACTCAAGAACCTGGCTTTCATTTTTCGCAAAGTTAACTGTCATATTCCAATTGAAATCTGCAGTTTTTATAGGGTTTAATCTCAATAATACTTCTATACCTTTATTTTCAACAACCCCTGCATTTAAAAATTTAGTTGCAAAACCTGTTGCAGTTGAAACTGGCACCGGAGTTATCTGGTCTTCTGTTTTTGTTTTATAGTAAGAAACATCAAATCCTATTCTTTTATTAAAAAAATCAGACTCTATTCCAAATTCGTAGGACTTAGAACGTTCGGGTTTTAAATTTCTGTTATTTAACTGAGAGTTATTGCTTGCTATCCCGGCTCCTCCGAAAGGGGTGCTGATGGTATAGGTATTAAATACATTAAAAGGATTCGTATCACTACCTACCTCGGCATAATTCGCCCTTAATTTGGTAAAATTCAACCAGGTAGCATCTATTAAATTTGATAAGATCACACTGGTGGAAATTGAGGGATACCAAAAAGTATTGTTTGCAATAGGTAGCGTAGAAGATCTATCTCTTCTGATAGTTCCCTCGAGGTAGTAGGTTGATAAATATCCTAAACCTGCTCTGGCGTAAATCCCATCAATCATTGAGGTTTCATCGTTTTCGACAGGTGGCTCAAGTGCGCCTGCGGAGTTGCTTAAAGCATAAAAACGGGGAGCATTCAATCCGCCATTTGTTGTTGCCCGGATAGAATTGAGTTGGTTCCTTCTTAAGTTTGCCCCAATGTTACCGTCAAGGTTTAAATCGTCGGTTAAGTGCTTGTTAAAACTCAGGATCAAATCGTAATTATATTCTGCGTTGCGATGGTTAAAACGGGTATAGTTAGCAACATCGGCACTTCCAATATTTATTCTTTCCTCCTGTAATTCATCATAAGTATCATAAGAGAACCTACCTGCAAGGCTGAAAATACTATTGAGTTCATAGTCTAGACTAAGATTACCAAAATACCTGTTACGGGTATCGGTTTCATAATTTTCATATCTGGTCCAGTATGGGTTGTCAGAATAGATAGGGCTTAAATTATCCGCGCCATTAGGGTTCCATGTAATGTTTTCACGTGTTGCGAAGTAAGCGTCTCTTTGTTCGAAAAGATCGACATTGGTTTGTGACCATTGTCTGAATTGCTGCATTGGATTTGCTGAAGAATAACCAGTTCCATATCTACCCTTACCATCTGTTTTTGTAAAAGTAACGTTTGCCGATGCGGTTAATTTCTCAGTTAAATCCTGAGAGCCGCTAAAGGAAATTGAATTTCTTTTGATCTTAGAGTTCGGAAGGTTCCCTTCTTGCATG
>JBGSWA010000198.1:0-3872 GCA_041752645.1 Gillisia sp.
GAGCCGCAGATGCAAGGGATTAATCAGGGATTTCGTAGTGTTGGTAGTTTAACTAAATTTGGCGAAGGGTATCCAGTAAAGGCATTTAAAACAGGAGAGCGTGTATCTTTAGAAGAATTAAATGATTATATTGTAGAAGATAAGATAGATATTAGGGATTTAAAATTTAAAGGCAGTTGTACTTTGCAGGAGGCAAAACAGAAATATCCAGAATGGCATGAAAGAAGAGTTGTAAAAGGTGAAAGTAAGGTCCGATGGAATATTAGTCGTAATCTTTATGATTGGTGGTTAAGAAGACTGAAAAATGAAATTGTTGTTGGGCATCGTTATTATGGAATAATGACACTAGCTATTTATGCCAAAAAGTGTAATATTAGCGAGGAAGAATTATACAGTGATGCACTTGAGTTGACTAACTATTTTGCAGGACTGACGGCAGATCCTATTAATTTTTTTACTGAGGATGATATGTTAAGTGCTTTGGAAGCTTTTCATGAGAATTATGTAACATTTCCAAGAGATGATATATCAAAGTTGACTGGTATTTTTATAAAGCCAAATAAAAGGCATTCGGGTAGAAAGCATATGTCACGAAAAGAAAATTGGGAAAAAAGAGTGCTTCCTGCCAGGGAGATGTATTATCCTGATGAGGATTGGCGTAATAGAGATGGTGCGCCAATAAAGAAAAATCTAGTTGTAGAATATTTGTTAAGAAATCCTGAGGAGACAAATAAAAGCAAAATCGCCAGAGATTTAGGATTGAGCAGAACGACTGTTTTAAAGTGGTATAACAAAATAAATGGAGATTGATTTTTATAAAGAAGATATTAAAATAAAAACGGAATTTAAGTAAAAAAGCCCGGCTAAATTGCCGGGCTTTTTTAAAATTGATTGTAGGTCTTTAATGGAGTTATTTTTTTATTAATTAGTAACTCCGGAAAATCGTTTAAAAGGTTAGGGAGAAGAAAGTTTTTTAAAAAATTATAGCTAATTTCAACGGAAAAATACTTTTTATTTGCCATATCTTCTTTGAAAGAATAAGATTTTTCAGTTGGTGTTTTCCAAGAAAACATTGAGTCTTTCGATAGAATAAGATTAGCCTCAATAGTAAGGAGTTGTATATCGTCATTACATTCTCCGATGTAAATTAATATTTCGTCTTCATCTAACTGTAAAAATTTCCAACAATATTTTTTTTCGTTAAATACAATTATTTCGTTTTCAGATTGCTTTTTTAAACAGTTAACCAATCTTTTTTTTACATCATAATCCAATTTATATAATAAAAACTGGTCTTTTGAAGTTTTGGATTGAGGAAATGAAAGTGCTCCTATTGCTAAGTACATTTTTCTGAGGTGCTCTTTATAAACATTTTTAAATTCAAAGATAAGTAGATTTAGATCGGTTACGGTTTCTTGAGTCGTATAAATGCGGTTATTAGGGAATTGAATCCAATAATTTTCTTTTTCAATTTCTTTTAGGTACATCTTTTCAAATTTCGAACGATCTTCAAGTGGAGAAAATAGGTATCTATCAATGTCTTCGCCTTCAAGTGTTATTGCTATATTTTTCAATCCAATTTCACCGAAAGTTAACAAACAGTTTAATTCGTCATTTGGAGAATTAGGAAGATATGAGTCAATTCTTGCATTTTTTGTACCGTATGAAAAATATTGTTCGAATGCTATTTTCAAGGGAGTTTCTAAGTCATCGGATATTTTTGGTTCTTCAATTTGCTTACAAATTGGTTGCCAAACACTAAGAGAATTAAGCATTGTTTTATAAAAACATGGATTGAAGTTTCTGAAAAATCCAATTATATCCCATTCATCGCGAGTGATTGAAGAATCGGTAATATTTATAGTAGGTAATGGTGTTAAAAGGCCTTCGAGAGCCTCGTTTGGACTGATATTGTTGTCATCTAATATTTTCTCAAGGTTTTCAAGTGATGGATAATTTCTACCAGATTCATATTTTGACCAAGCATGTCTTGTGATCTCATATTTTAGGGCAATTTCTTCTTGTGTTTTTTCACCTCGCATTTTTCTAAAAATTTCCATTAAATTAGCTTTCCAGGGTCGATTTTTGCTCATTTTTAAAGCTCCTTTCTTAAATGAGATTAATGATCGTCATAATATCATTTACTTAAAAACGAATATAGTGATATTGTATTTATAAACAGAGAAAATAGCAAGTATTATTTTGGCTTTCTTGAATTCTTATCAAACAAATTGAAAAAGAATAGGTATTAAAAGCGGCCAAAGTAGTTAGTCATTTTTCTATGTCGGTTCGCTGAGAAGCTTCTTCTCTAATAAAACATCTTTTTAGGAAGATGCAGTATTAGAGAAGGCAAGATTAGCATATGGGTACCCATATACATCTTGCATGGGGCAGAAGCCCCCTTGACCCCCTTGTATCATCACACTCAAAGGGAGCTTGAGAAAGGATAAACATTGGAAGAAAATCGAAAAAAGACAAGGCAGGTAAAGTTTCGCCTCACGGAGAAAGAATATGAAAAATTTTATAGACGGTTAGAAAAATCCAATATGAGTCAACAAGATTATTTAACAGCATGTGTCTTGAATAAAAAAATTATTATTATTGAAGGATTTAAGGATGTTGTCATCCAACTAAAACGAATGGGTGTTAATTTAAACCAGCTTACAAAAAAGGCGAATGAAGGATTTCCGGTGGATGTTTTTGAATTAAAGGGGATAGAAAAGGGGCTGATTGAGATATGGCAATTATTAAAGCAGTTAAGTCACACGGGGGGCTTAAAAAGATAATCCAATACGTTACCCATGATGAAAAAACACAAGGTCGTTTTATTGATACATTGAATTGCAACAAAGAAACAGCAGTTGAAGAAATGTATGTAACAAAACAAATGTACCAAAAACAGACAGGTGTGCAGTACTATCATTTTATTCAATCTTTTCCTCCGGGGGAAAAGATCACACCGGAGCAGGCGAATGAAATGGCCAAGCAATTGGCGGAAGAACGGTGGCCACAATATGAAATCGTTGTAGCTACGCATACAGACAGGGATCATTTGCATAGTCATATTGTTGTAAATTCAGTATCCCTTGAGGACGGAAAAAAATTACATTTTTCCCCAGTGAATTTGCAGGAAATGAAAAATCGAAATGTTGAAATGTGTAAGGAAAGAGGATTATCCGTACCCGAACGAGGTAGGGAAATTACGGCCGATAATCAAAACAAATACCGAGCTATTTTGCGTGCCAGTAAAGGAGATTACAAAAGTTATGTATTAGATACGGCCGTGGCTGCATCTAATGCTAAAAACCTAGCAGGAAATCAAAATGAATTTATTGAAGTCATGAAAGATCAGGGATATAAAACCGAATGGACAGACAACCGAAAATATATAACATTTACGGACCAACAAGGACACAAGGTAAGAAATAAAAATCTGACAAAGACGTTTAAAGAAGATTTTAGTAAGGAGGGACTCGCACATGAATTTGAAAGAAATACGGAAAAACAGAGAAGTGGAAATGTCGACAAACGAAGATCAAAAGGAGAGCCGGGAAGAGCTTTTTCCGGTAAGGAACCGGAGTCAGAAAGAACCCGTCGAGATGAACAACAGAAAGAGCTGGAAAGAACTGAACAACAGCAGCGGAAAAACTATCGGGGAAGATAAATTACAATTTATTTGGGAAATTCTTAAATTTTTAGGAGTGCCCATAGCTGCGGTGATTGCTTTGGTTACTTTTGGGTTTATTTTTTGGAGTGCATATGCTTTGGGAGAAATGAAGACCGTAAGATATATTGCTGAGTTACGGAATAGTGTCAGCATATTATCTTTTTTCGGAGTTTGTCTTTTTGTGACAATACAAAATATTGCAAGG
>JBGSWA010000199.1:0-2562 GCA_041752645.1 Gillisia sp.
CCCTCATCAAAGGAAGTAATAGTGTAACCCAACTGTTCTACAGCTTTATCACTAATATATTTCTGATCGTAATTAAGCCTGTCTGCAAATTCAGGTAGAAGCTTAGGCAACAATCCTGTAAGTGTAGTCTTAACTTGTTCAAGCCTGCTATAAAACTTGATGATTTTTTGCGAAATGTTGTAAAGCTTATGAGATTTGACGGACATGATTTGCAGTCTATTGAAGAACTGGTTAAAACTTATATCCTCGCCTCCTAAAATGTACCGCTCACCTGCAATTCCGTATTGCATTGCCGCAACATGACCGTTGACTACATCTTCTAAATATACATAATTGGCAACCTGCTCACCATTTCCCGGTACGATGTGCCATTCCCCTTTCAAATATTGTGTAATTATTTTGCCAGTCGTATTACTTTCTGTAACCGGCCCCTCGCCATACACTCTTGAGGGATTTACAATCACTATATTCATTCCCTTTTTTACGTACTGCTGAACTAAAATTTCTGCCAGGTATTGTGTTCTTTCATAATGGATAGGGAACCCCATGATACGTGGATCATTTTCATTCATCGGGTATTTAAATGTCGGGCCTATAACGCTACAAGAAGAGGTATGAACGATCTTTTTTACCTTCAGAATCCGTGCAGTTTCCAGCACATTCCTTGTGCCTTCTACATTTACAGTATAGAATTTATCCTTGTCCCTGGTCCACATTTTTGCGAGTGCAGCGGTATGATAAATTTGTTCGCATCCCTGGCAAGCGGTCAGCAGGCTTTGCTGGTCAGTAATATCACCTTTAAAAGGTATGATAAGCGCATGTTTTATTAAGAAAGGATGCTGAGGGTTTCTGCATAACGCATGTACAATATTTCCCTGCTTTGCCAATTTCAGACAAAGCGCTCTCCCTATAAAGCCGGTTGCACCGGTAACTAAAATTCTCCTGTAATCTTTTGGTATAATCATGTCAGTTTATCAGTTGCATTTGAATGGTAAAAAATGTGCTATGCACATCAATGTTGTTACATATGCCGTCTTTATAATGATATATATTGTAATTGCCATCAGGAAGCTCAATCCGGTATGTATGAGCCGTTGTATTTTTAATATTTAAAAACTGCTGAAAATTATCTGAATAAACTTTTGTTATGTTTATTGGTTCTTTCAAATACATTTTACTAATATTATAATTGATTATTTCCTCGTTCAGCACACTGGTTTTACCCTCGGAACTTAGCTTATAAATATTATTTGAATAATGCGTTTGCCTGTTTGCTTTTTGCTTTCCATTTACTTCTCTAAAGACACTGGAACGTATTAAGCGATCTTTCTTATAAAATGACTCTTCAGCAACATTTACCTTCACACTCTTCAACATACGTATTTTTGTATTGGACATTATTTTTATTGACAGCTCATCGCCATCTTTTACTTGTATTAAATTCATTCTTCCAATATCATTTCCCTTATAGGAAATAATGTAGTAACGTTTCTGTTGTTGTGCCGCAAGATGCATGGTGGAGAGCAAACAAATGACAATGAGTACTGATTTATTTAAACCCTTTTTTCTTCTGTTTTCTCTATTCTTAATTGGTAAATATTTTTTTAAAAGCCACATTGTGAATACTAGGATCATTTGTTTGTTTTATATTTTATTTGATTAAAAATTAGGTTGCGGTAATTTTAGTTTTCATGCCATACCCTTTTTTTGCAAGGTCACCCCCAACTATTGTTCCGGTATTTAATTCCATCAGGATTGTGTACGAAAGCCAATGCCATTTCAAGCATTTTTTACGAATTGGTCAGACTTTAAATTTTGAGTAGAAAAATGACCAAATGCAATCGCAAATTTATCAGGAAGGAAAGTCCGGAATTTTCTACTGGTTGCACCTTGCAAAAATTGCTATTGATGTTACCAAAAGCCAGCAAATGGCTGCGAAAAACTGCTTCATATTTTGTATAATTTTGAATACAAAACTATAAAGAAAGAGAGGCTGACACCAAGTGTTAACAGGTATTTTACCCCGAAGTGTAGTAGTTTTCACCCTGAAATGAAGTGGAAAAACTAAAAGTAGAATGGATGTGCTAAGAAGGATGGTATTTTCAGATTGAAACGTCTGACATTTCTGGCTCAAACCAGGTTTTGAATGCTGCTGCTTTGGTACGGCTAACGGACACCGGCGAGGAAATATGTTTAGAAGCTGCTATCAACACATTCAGTTTACCATTCTCCATACGCTGGAAACCAATCACCATCTGGCGGTGAATTAATACCTGCCGGTTGAGCCGGAATAATAAGGTGCCCGGTAGTTCTTTTTCAATTCTATCAAGGGAGTGTTCTAATAAATATCTCTTTTCCGTTACAGTGCTGCAAACTATATATTCATCTTCTGTAAAAAATCCAGCAATCTCTTCATAGGGCACCATTAGTTCTGTCCTGCCAGTTTTAACCATAAAACCATTTACCAATAATTTTCTGGCTTCATTTATTATTTGCTCCTCATCATTCGTTGTCGTTTTACTTTTCTGCCATTCTCCATAGAGATAGATGCCCATGTAAATA
>JBGSWA010000200.1:0-15152 GCA_041752645.1 Gillisia sp.
GGTCAAAAACAGAGGTGTTCCTGATCCATAATGCATGCCTACCATAACCAATACAATTACCAAATATCCAATTGCCCCGAATTGTGCATCTATCTTAAGTTCCTGTCTTTTGAAAATCCAGATTCCGGCGAAAAGCAAGCCCAGAAACAGCACAACCCCAATTAAAAAAGTATTTTTTGTAAGCCAGTATTTAGAAGGATCGTCCCCCAGGTAGGAATGAATTACGGCAGTAGTCATGAGCACCACAAAAACGAGTACGCTATGCACCACCCATCGCTCAATTTTCCAGGCAGATTGCGTTTTATCACTCAGGTGCCTGTAGGGATCCCCCGCGGTTTCAGCCAATCCTCCGCAACCACAAACCCAGGAACAATACCAACGTTTTCCATATTTGTAGGTGAGAAAAGGCGTAATTACAAAGATGGAAAGCACCCCGAAAATAAGCATCACCATCCCAATGGTTCCCGCACTTATAAATTGGTCTATCCGGTATTGTTCAAAATTGTAATAATTGAGCGGCCAGATATTTTTTAGATCGTAATAGGGTAACGAAAAATTTTCGCTGTTCAATCGCGACATAAATTCGGGGATTAGAAATGCAAAACCCAACTGAAAAAACATCACCGAAAAAGTCCGCAATTTTTCATAGTTATTGTTTCTGTATTTCCATATAAATTTAACTCCAAAAGCCAAAATTGCAAGGGTGTACAGGGTTCCATATACAAACCATTGGCTGGCCGGGTTTCCGCTCAATAATTTGCTCAAAGGATCAAAAAATGAAATAATACCGTTATTTTCACCCTCGGCGTTTAATCCCATATACTCTGGATAGAAATATAAAACTATGTAAAAACCGGTTAGTGCAATTCCTATTATCCAGGCAGGCAGTCCCCGGTTAGTATTGGATCTGAACCATACCCCATCATTTTTAACGCCTTTGGTCTTTCCGGTATAAATGGTATAGGAATACCAGAGTATCCCAATTGCTATGGCAGAAAGTGAAAGGCTTAACCACAAGGTTTTATTGGGGAAATTAATATTAAAGCTTGCCAGAACTAGAATAAAAACTCCTGCAATTCCTAAAACTACAGCTAATTTTTGTGAAAGTCTCAGAGATTTTGGCGCCTCCCCGGTCAGGGACATATTGTGCTCTAGTTTGCTCATATTTGGTGTTTTGGGATCTTCAAAAAACTATTTCTTATTTCTAATTCGTGCCTGTCATAAAATTCTGGATCAAAGTTAGCCTCCCTAAGATTTTCTATCACATAATCCACGCTTTTTTCTTCATTCAACCAACGCTCAAAAACCTCGTGGCGCATCCGTATCCCAAAATTATTGATCCCTATAAATTTTCGGTCCGACTTTTCATAGTTGATGGTGATGCACTTTTTTCCGTTTTTGTGCTGCCAATAAAAATGAGCTTCCCCATCTCTTGGTTTCGGAAACACCCATCCATAGGTTTGATATTCTATATCGAGGAATTTGGCAGAATTAAACCAATTTCCGGGATTGTAGCTCATCGGATTACCGCAAATAGTTTGGGCAACTACCTCCCCCATCATCCTGGCGGTGTACCAGACAGCTTCAACAGTCCTTCTGTTCCCAAAGGCTTGTTGCTGTTCTGCACAGTCGCCAATGGCATAAATATTTTTAATATTTGTTTCCAGGTTCCTGTTCACTTTTACCCCGCGGCCAAGGGCTATTCCGGAGCCTTCAAGGAAATTTATATTTGGGGAAACCCCGGGGGTGAGCCCCACCACAGAGCATTCAATTTCTTCCTCGGTTTCTGCCAAAACAACAGCCCTTGCCCTTCCGTTTTTATCGGGGAGAATTTCCTTCAGATTCGCATTCAATCGCAGATCAATATGATGTTCGCGAATATGCCTGTTGATAAGGTCCGATTCTCCCGGAGGAAGTACAACATTCCAAAAGCTGGGTTCCCTTACCAGAAATGTAACCGGAATATCCCTGGAAAGAAGCATTTCAGCCATTTCTATGCCTATTAATCCGCCACCGACTATGACCGCCCTTTTACATACCTTATTATCCGGGGCATTTTCTTCAAGCAAATCTAAATCCTGTTTGGAATATAACCCCTGGACTCCTTTTAAATCCTGTCCCGGCCACCCGAATTTATTGGGAAGGGATCCCGATGCAATAATTAGTTTGTCATATGACATCTTTTCTCCCGATTCAAATTCCAGTTCATCCATTCCAGGATGTACCCTGGAGACATACCCGGTTTTCAATTCCAGTCGGTTTTTTTTCCAAAACCAGTCTTCATAGGGTTTCAGATGATCCCATTTCATATGGCCCATATAAACATACATCAGGGCGGTACGGGAAAAGAAAAAGTCGGATTCGGCAGAAATTATCGTAATTTTCTTGTCAGAAAGTTTCCGGATATGTCTTGCCGCGGTTATTCCCGCGACACCATTTCCTATGATGACAATGTGCTCCATATTTGGTTTGGAATTTAGGAGATTAAGAGATTGAAAGTTAGTTTAAAATACCTATTCCGACCTAAAGACTGAGATTTTGGTCGCAAGAGTTAATATAACCTTATAAAACAAAATGACGGTAAAGACTTTCACAATATTATTCCTGTTGATTTCCACTATGTTGTCAGGGCAGGAACCCTCAAAATTTTTTGATGCAGCAGAGGATTTCTTTCAGACCTATGTCGAAAACGGAAAGGTAAAATACGCAGAAATCAAACAGAATCCCAAAGCTTTATCAGAAATGATGGCAGAGGCAAAGAAAATAAGAGTTTCCCCCAAAAATCCTGATCAATATAAGGCGTTTTATATCAATTCCTATAATTTAGCTGTTATAAGCGGGATCGTAAAGAATTACCCGGTTTCTTCTCCTATGGAGATCGAAGGTTTTTTTGATAAAACCAGTTATGAAATTGGTGGAAAAAAAGTAGCCCTCAACTCCATTGAGAATGAGCTGTTACGCGGAAAATTTCCTGAGCCCCGGTTTCATTTCGCCCTGGTATGTGCCGCAAAAAGCTGTCCTCCCATAATTTCTGAGGCATACAGGCCGGAAATCCTGGAAAAACAACTTCAGCGGCAAACCGAAAAAGCAATGAACAATCCCCATTTTGTTCAACTTCAAAAAGATAAGGTGTTATTTTCGGAAATAATGAAATGGTACGAGCAGGATTTCACCAAAAATGGCCAAACTTTAATAGAGTATGCAAATAAATACCGTAGAAACCCAATTCCCACAAATTTTGAAACCGGATTTTATAAATATAACTGGGAATTAAATGAATTTTAAGGCTAAAGATTGTGCTGACCCCGCGCTATTTTCAGGCATATTTTTATCCCTGGTTTTATTGGTTTTGCTATGCTCTTGCCAGGACCAGGTTTCAAAAGGAAAAATCAATGGAGTGAGTTTGGTCGCGTCCCGGGAGGCCATCAGCATATCAAATATAAAGCCTATTTTAAGGGTAAATGCAAATACCGTGGCGGTAATGCCCTTTGGTTTTTTGGATAACCTTCAAAGCCCCGATTTAAAATTTAATCTTCAGCGGCAATGGTGGGGGGAACGCCTGGAGGGCGTCCGGGAAACAGTTCAATTGCTGCATAAGGATAGTCTGGAGGTGATGATAAAACCTCAAATTTGGATACGGGGAGGGGAATTTACAGGGGATATCAGAATGAATTCTGAGGCCGACTGGAAAATATTTGAGGAATGCTACCAGGACTTTATAATGCTCTACGCAGAACTGGCGGAAGAAGAAAAGGTGGGGATCCTGGCCATTGGAACCGAATTGTTTGGTTTTGTAAATGAACGCCCGGATTTTTGGAGGGAGTTGATCCCTGAAATTCGAAGAATCTATAAAGGCAAACTCACCTATTCTGAAAATTGGGATAAGGCAGGCCGGGTTGTTTTTTGGAAAGAACTGGATTTTATAGGGGTTAATGCTTATTTTCCATTAAATCAAGAGAGTTCCCCAAATTTACAGCAATTGAAAGACGGGTGGAAATCGCATAAATCTGCATTGGAAGGTCTTTCAAAAACTTCGGGGAGACAAATCCTTTTTACCGAATACGGTTACAGGAATATCAATTTCGCAGCCAAAAACCCGTGGGATTCTTCCCGGGAGCTAGTGAGCCTAAATCATGAACTGCAGGCAAATGCGCTCACAGCAATTTTTGAGGAATTTTGGACAGAGGATTGGTTTGCTGGAGGTTTTCTCTGGAAGTGGCACCAGGAGCACGAGCAGTCCGGGGGAATGAAAAACAATCAATTTACCCCACAGAACAAGCCCGCAGAAAAAGTGGTAAAAGATTTTTACGGCAGCCTGCTCCTCAACTGATCTTTAGCCTGCAGGCCCTGTGGAATCGGCTCCGGGAAGCACATAGCATCTTCTATGTTGAATTGCTGAAGGCTGGGGAGGGGGAATCCCCTGGCCCCGACTTAGCTCGCGGAATAAAGATTTGGAATAGGCTTTAAGCCCTTTATTTATGGGGTCAATAAAGGGAATTCTACTCAGGAAATAGAAATCAACAACGGTGTTGAAGAATTAAACACGAATCCTTTTTTCAATTTTTTAATTATAGAAATTTTTCCTGCTTCACCTGGAGTAAGAAATTTGTCCATTCTCTTTTCCTTTGACTTTATACGCTCTGTTTTGGGGCAATATTTCTACATCTTCAATAGCCAGAGGCCAATGAAGAAGCACTTGTCTTTTGAGAAGTGGATCCACAATCATAAACTTTGTATATGCTAATTCCGTAAATATACGAAAAGGGAAGTTGGCAATAAAACATGAAAGTTTGGATAAGCAATAAAAGATTTTTACGGAAGCCTGCGCTCAATGGAACTTTGCCTAATTAATTAACAACATCCGCCACCGTCATAGTGAAACGTAGATTCGCTGATAAAGATATCCTCCCGCCCAAGAGATGCCAAATTTCCTGCGGTTTTATCGCAAATCGCAAGGGGCTGATTTTTCAATAAGATATGTCCCTTTATATCGTCCAAGAAGGCTGCATCCCCGTAATAAATAGCAGCTTTTCCTGTGAAAATACAGGGGCCATCCTCCGGCATTGGATCTTTTATGGCAGCAATTTCAATAGACTCGATATAAATTAATTCCTCCGTGGGATAATTTTTGGGATCCAGGATGCGATACGGTTTTCTGGCCCGAATTTCTATGGTTCCAAAACCGGCATCCGTGAGTGTTTTTATATATTGGGCAATGGGCAAACTTCCGCTTAAACACAAAGCTCGCAAACGGGCATCCTGGCGGAGGCTTTCACTTATGGGTTTTTCACAGGTCGGGTCGCTCATGACCAGCTTTCCCTTTGGTTTTAAAACGCGGTACATTTCTGCAACAGCTTTCTTTAGATCTTCTGTCTTGAAGATATTGAACAGGCAGTTTTGCGCGGCAACATCAATGCTATTGTCATCTACCGGAAGATTTAGTGCATCTCCTTTTTTTAGATCGACAAACTCACTCTTAAACCAGGGATTCTGTGCTTCGGCTTCAAGGAAATTCTTTCGGGAAGCTTCCAGCATTTCATCAACCATATCCACCCCGATCACCCCTGCTTTTTGCCGATTGAAATAAGCAAATTGCAGGAGTTCCATTCCTCCGCCTACCCCGACATAAAGCATTTTGGGCTTGTTGGAAAGATCCCGCAAATGAACGGTGCTGCCGCAACCATAATTCATTTCC
The DNA here is from genome assembly GCA_041752645.1 of Gillisia sp. Taxonomy (GTDB): domain Bacteria; phylum Bacteroidota; class Bacteroidia; order Flavobacteriales; family Flavobacteriaceae; genus Gillisia. The sequence goes on from JBGSWA010000200.1 coordinate 5,696, forward strand.
TGCATGATTTTCGGGATCTTTAGTCCTGGCAATTCCCAAATAGGATTGGTAGTGCAGCATAATCCTATATCGGGGGTTAAGGCCGCTTCTTTGTAAAGATCGTAGGTGGTATCTAAATAGCTCATTTTTATAATTCTAAGATATTTAATTTTTCAGTTTTGAAAATTAAAATATCCAAAACATCAGGGATTTTGTTTTTTTAGTGTCCATTGAATTTTATAATAAAAGCAGGAATCTGTTCATTTTAAAAATCTTCTGTTTCCCGGTTTTTAAATTTGAATTCAGTTCAATTTTAAATTGATTGGATCAACTCTTTGAAAATTGTGATCATCAGGGGTTCAGCTTTCTTGGCGATAGCGATGATCTCTTCAATTTTGACCGGCTGCAGGTGATCCGGATCCCCTTCATCCGTAATTACAGATACCGCCGAAACGGGCAGGTTTAGCTGATTGGCCACTATAACCTCCGGCACGGTACTCATTCCAACAGCATCTGCACCTAGAATTTTTAGCATCCGGTATTCTGCCCGGGTTTCGAGTTGTGGACCCAAAACAGCGGCATAAACCCCCTTATGCAGCTTGATATTTTGTTTTTTTGCAATACTTTCCATTTTTTGGTTCATCTCAGGATCGTATGGAGCGCACATATCCACAAAGCGTTCGCCAAAAAGTTCCACTCCTCGGAAAGCCAGGGGAGAGTCACCCTGCAGATTGATGTGGTCGTCCAAAAGCATCAATTCGCCTTTTCTATAGTCGAGGTTGATGGAGCCGGAAGCATTGGAAACCAGTAATTTTTTAATGCCAAGCCGATGCATCACTCGTACCGGATAGGTTACATCCTGAAGGGAATAGCCTTCATACACGTGAAAACGGCCTTGCATCACCACTACTTTTTTTCCAGCCAAAACCCCAAAGATCAATTTTCCCTTATGAAATTCAACCGTGGCGGTAGGGAAGTTGGGAATATGGTTGTAATAGACTTCTGCTTTAATTTCAATTTCATTTATTAACTGGCCTAACCCGGTCCCCAGGATTATTCCGATTTCCGGGTTGTCAAAACCTTTTATTTTTAAATAGTCTGTAGTTTCCTGTATATTTTTTATCATAGGTTAATTTTATAGGTTACATTTTATTACGTAAAGTCGGATGTACTCCACGATTTTTCCAAAGGTAAAACGGTTTTTATCCAAAGGTGGCATCGACACATCTCATTGTTTTAAATGTCGAAAAAATTGCTGAAAATCCTTGTGTTCCTTAATGTCTTCATAAAGATCGACATCATTGCGTTCATCTAATAACTCAATATGCTGGTCTTTTAGATCTCTTAGGGTATCCCGAAGGACCGTATCTGTTCCCCATGCCTTATTTTTAAATATTTTCTGGTTAAAGTGCTTCATCCCCAGGAGATAATACCCGCCGTCTTCTGCAGGGCCCACGACATATTCAAAGCTTTCCAATGCTTTGAAGGCCTCCTCGAGGTCTTCCTGACTAAGGTCGTACAGATCGCTTCCCATAATGAGGATGTTTTTATATCCATTTTTGAAACCGGAACGAAAAGCCTCCTCCATTTTTTCCCCCAAATCGCCTTGAATTTGTAGTTTTTTGATATAAATCGCTTCATCCCAAATATCGTTGTGTTGAATTTTTTCGGAATAATGCACCTCCAGGGTAACATCCAGGTTTTTTGTAACGAAAACCGTATGCCTGAGTAAAAACTCATAGATCGCCAAGGCCGATCGATCTCCCACCTCTTTTGCCAGGCGGGTTTTAACTTTGCCCAAGCCCGGATTACGGGTGAAAATTATAAGTAAATTGTTTAATTTTGATTTTTGTTCAGGCATTCTTTGATGTATTTAGAGCTCTTTAATCTTGCTTTAGGCAATTTTATGTTGGGATGTTTTTCCATTCCGGGATTTATAAAAATTTGCTCAGGTCACCTTGCCCTGACAACTACTTCCTGCCCCGGCAGTGCAGCCGTAACAGTGTTGTGAGATAATGATGTTTCTGTCCTTGAGCAGCTCTTCGTTGTATTGGCTGATGTGCGTTGCCTTACTGTCCACCCTGAGGCCAAGCATTTGGTTGAAGTCACAGTCGTAAAGCCAGCCGTCCCAACTGATGGAAAGCGTATTGCGGCACATCACATTTTCTACCGCCTCAGGATTATAGGCATCTACCAAGGAATGCATATAATCTTCATAATTTTCGGAAGCGATCAAATAATCGAGAAATCTTGAGATCGGAAGATTCGTGATGGCGAAAAGGCTGTTGAACCGGATATTAAAATCTTCTGAAAGCACTTTTTTAAAGTCTTTTTCCAAACTGTCCTGATCTCCCGGCAAAAAAGCGCCTGTTGGGTTATAGACCAAGTCCAACCTCAGGGAACTTCCCGGGAGACCATAACCTATGGCGTTGAGCTCCTGCAAAGCCTTAATGGATTTGTCAAAAACACCTTCCCCGCGCTGTTTGTCGGTTTTTCCACGGGTGTAATGTGGCATTGATGATACCACGTGAACATTGTGTTTCTTGAAAAAATCGGGTAAATCGTAATATTTTTTGTTCGCGCGAATGATGGTCAAATTGGAGCGGACAATAAAATCCTCAATTCCGGCTTTGGAGGCTTCCTCGACAAACCAACGGAAGTCAGGGTTCATCTCCGGCGCGCCTCCGGTGAGATCCAGGGTATGTGCCCCGGTATTACGAACTGCCTTTAGGCACTGTAGCATGGTTTCCCGGGTCATTATTTCCTTTCGGTCCGGTCCGGCATCCACGTGACAATGCGCACAAACCTGGTTGCACATATACCCAAGATTTATTTGCAGGATCTCCAGTTTTTTGGGGCGTAACGGAAAATGTCCAGTCTCGGTGATTTTGTCTTTAAACTTTGGAAGTTCTCCGGAAGTAAAAATCCCGTTGGAGAGAATTTCCAATTGAGCATTGGCATTTGCCAATTCGTTTTCTCTTTTATGCAGGGATTGTAATTTTAGTTGTGTCATGGCTGTAAAATTTCTTCAAAAAACAGGATTTATTTAATCTGAGCTTTTATCCGTCGAGTTTATTTACTTTATTCATCATCATGACGCCGTGAACCAGGGTCGCACCGCTTTTTATGGCGGCTCCCACATGAATTGCTTCCATCATTTGTTCCTTGGTTATCCCGCGTTGCAAGGTATCTTTGGTATAGGCATCAATACAATACGGACATTGTTCGGTATGAGATACGGCAAGCGCTATCAGGGATTTTTCACGTGCGGTAAGAGCACCTTCTTCAAAGACTTTGCCATAATAATCAAAAAATTTTGTTCCCAGTTCTTCGTTCCAATCTGTAATGTCACCAAATTTGCGTAGGTCAGCCGGGTCATAATATGAATTCGCCATAATAAATTGTCGTTAGTAGAAATTAATTTAATAAGGATTTGTCAGGATTAAATTGAAATTGTCACCCAGGTGCATATTTTAAAAACATGCAAAAAAGTTTATTCAAGGAAATAAAATGAATTAAACAGGTAGGTATTCGGGAGAACCTTTATTGTAAGTGCTTCTCTTTTGTTGCCTGCCAACAAGAAGTTTCGTGGCAAGGCAAATGGAAATAACCTGGTTTAACAAGGAAGATAAAATAGAGAGTAGCCTTCCGGAATTGAGCAGTGATAATTTAAACAATGATTTCAAATCGGAGGCGCAGTCCACATCCAATAGAGTGTCTAGTTTAATCACCTCTGTTTGTATTGCAGAAATTTGAGCGGAAATACTTTTCTCTAAAGACTTTGATTGCCAGGGAAGCTCTGAAAATGAAATTATGTCAAATTGTTTTCTTGACAATCCCATTAAGTAAAACCCACCATCTATTGACGGGCCAACTACAAATTTGTTTTTATCTATCTCAATTGAAGCGTGTAAAATATGCTGTTTTGTCAATTGTGGGGTATCATTCCCAACTGTGATTACAGAATTAAAACCCCGATCAAAAACCGCCTGTATGGCATTGCGGAAACGTTGGCCGAAAGTTTTTCCAAGCTGTTCTTTTTCGGTGAATAAAAAATAAGGAAGTTTTGATCTTTTTACTGTTTTAAGGGTGTTCTGATTTAATTCATTGACAAATGCATCCCCTTTAGCGAAGGATTTAAATTTCCTTTCACCCCGCGATGAATTCGCGAAAATTAAAACTGCAGTTTGTCGATTCATATTTGTAAAACCTAAAGAGAAGAATAATCTATCTCAATACCAATTAATGATTCCTTTTTATCACTTTTCAGGATAAATGAATGCTGCCGGTGAAAACGCGGCTTTTACACCACGATCTTATTTCCAATAAATAAAGACCTGGTTTAGAATTTATACAAGTCTCTGTTTGGCAAACCTACTATTTTAATCGAAAAGACTTAACAAATCTTACATTTCTCTTGGCAAAATTGGGATAAAGGTCAAGAAATTCTTTAGTGACCGGCAAGGGGATACACAATTTTTTGCCCCGGAGGTTTATGTAGTGTTTTTGGGAACAAATGATTTTGTCGATAAAAACTATTTTACATTGAAACTAAAAAAAGGCGATGGTCGCCGAGTGGAAGACCAGGAGTTTTTTATAGGAATTTATTTATTTTTCTAAAGAAAATTACAGTCATCGATACGACTAAAAACACTTCAACCCCCCAAAAAATATACAATACTTCCATAATACAATGTTTTAACCTGTTGGCTGGGGGGTAAGGGGGAGGCTTGTTTAAATGGGAAAGTTAATTTCTGATTAACAATTAGGTTTTCTTAACGTTATTCAAATAAATAATACGCTTATTCAGTAAAATTTTAACCATAATTTATCTTGTAATAAATTAAGTATTGTAGGTAGTAAACACAATAATTTTCATTAATATAGTGGAGAAAATTAAAGAATTACATTATTTTTTAGTAAGGTACAGTAATACTCTCTGTTTTAGCAGGTCTCGCTCCCTGGTTGCGCAGTTTTTTTTTGTTAATTTCATCTAAATTTGAATACCTTTTAATAAAAGTGAAAGAACCTACTAAATGAGAATTGATGCTAGATCTTTACTTGGTCATGAAATTATCAGTGATTTAGCAGAGAGTTTCAATGTGCCGCTCCGAAATGGAGATGGAATATGGGCTATAGAAATTCCGAAAACCCTGGGTTGGGGATTTATCCGTGGGACAAATTTCGATTCGGGGATTGGGATTATGTCCTATTACTGCAAGTTTAATCAGGATATCTCTATTCACTTTTCATCTGACGCGGTGCATCCCCTCAAATTTATTTTTTGTTCAGAAGGGCAGGTAGGTCATTCTTTTCAGGATTGTGAAGATTTTCATACGGTAGAAACCTATCAAAATATAATTGTATCCAATAGTGGACACAAGGGACATGTGCTTTATTTTAAGGCAAATATGCAAACTCATGTGTCCAGCCTAGATATTATACGGAGTAAATTTAGTCAGCATTCCAACTACGATTTTCAGGATCTGGATCCCGGGCTAAAGCAACTTTTTAAAGATGCAGTTCCTGAAAAACCGTTTTTCTATCAGGGACATTACAGCATTAAATCGGCAGATTTGATGGCTGATATGATGTCAGGAAAATACAGGGGTTTCCTGAGGGTTATTTTTCTTGAAGGCAAATCCCTTGAGATGTTGGTAATTCAATTATCTCAATATCAAGAGGATCAATCCGGAGACAAGTTGCCAAAGATTTTGCAAAAATCGGATATTAAGAAGGTAGATCATGTGGCCAATCGCATTCTTACCAATTTAGATTGTAATTTTTCCGTAGAAAGCCTCGCAAAGGAGGCCGGAACCAATATAAACAAACTCCAGGAAGGTTTTAAACACGAATATAACCTTACCGTGAATAAATACATGCAAAACAAAAAACTGGAGGCCGCCAAGGAAATGCTGATGAGCTCAGATAAAAATATTTCCGAAATTGTGACCGCTATCGGCCTTAATAACCGCAGTTATTTTTCCAAGATCTTTAAGGAAAAATATGGAGTCAATCCAAATTATTTTTTGAGATCCAGGAGGAATGGAGCTGGAAAACAGACCTTTGAAGGATAAAGGTTTCAGAGATTAAAAATAGGGTAAAGAAAATAGGAAAGAGAAAAATTTAGGTAATATAATCTTCGACAAATTTTACTGCTAGTGTAACTTGTGGTCTTTTCACCTACAATAAATTGATAGTTACACCTATGAACTCTTCAAAAAATAGGTCGCAAATTCATCGTAAATAATTTTATAAATAAAACAGAAACGGAAATCTAAGTTTGTCGATGCGAGTAATTTAAGATTCCTTCTAGAATGATAGTTTTTAGTGTATTGCGATACATTTAGATTAAAAATTTAAATTTCAGAAGAAAGTATTGCAAATAGGTTTTCTTTGTGTTTAAGCTGATGCTCGAATTAAGAAATCCAGAAACCACATTTTTTTTATTAAGTTTCTTTGTTTAGATCCAACTTTTCAAGACCTGATGAATATTTTCAAAACCGCACTTTTTTAAAACGATCCCTCAATTTATATGAAAGAAAATAAAGGCGGATTATATATTGTTGGAGGAATCGTTTCAAGGCCGGTATTAGCTGGTATTATCTGCTCTTTTTTGTTTATATTATTGGGATATTTCCTACTTTGGCAACGCTATCAAATTTTAATTGAGCGGGAGCAGCGGGAAATGTCCACCATTGTTCATCTGGTAGAAAATAATATAGAACAATCTCTTAAAAATATTTATTCAGTTGCACTAAGCCTTGCCCTACTTGTAGATAATCAAGGAAATATCAATAATTTTGAGATAATTGCCCCACAACTGGTCGATGGAAATCTAAATATTGATGTTGTTCAATTGGTTCCTGGGGGGATCATTACTAAAATTTATCCTCTCGAAGGAAACCGAGAGGCAATCAACTACAACATACTTCAGGAAAACTCCCTTAAGAGGGAAGCCACAAAAGCAATTGAAACACGGAAAATGTACTTTGCAGGTCCTATCAAACTCAAACAAGGCGGGATGGCCGTAGTAGGAAGAATGCCAATTTTTATACAAAATAAATTCTGGGGGTTTTCTGCAGTTATAATAAAGTTAGAAAATTTATTGAAGCAATCCGGGATTAAAAAACTTGCGGGAGGCAAATACCAATTTCAATTTTCTAAGAAAGATGTGCAGACAGGAGAGGAAATTTTCTTTCTTCCGGAAATTAAAAATTTAGATTTGTCTTTCTCAGAATCCGTCACCCTGCCCGATGGGGACTGGAAATTTTATATAACCTCCAAGAATCCCAATGAAATTTTATTTTTGATTTTGCCAGTCGGATTTTTAATATTGGTATTGGCAGCCTGGTTGGGGTGGATTGTTTCCAAGGAGCTGGAACAACCTGTGAAGTTGCAGGCGCTCCTTAAGGTGAAGGCGGGGGAGCTGATGCAAAGCGAATTAAAATTCAGGACCATTTTTGACCAGGCGGCAATAGGAATCGCCCGGCTTGATTCACTTTCCGGAAAAATTCTGGAAGTTAATACCAAATACGGAGAATTGTTAGGTTACTCTGGCGAAGAATTAACAAGCTTTGATTATATGCAGCTTACTCATCCCGAAGATTTACAAGAGGATTTTGATAATATGCAACGAATAATTTCCGGAGAAATTAGGGAGTATACCATAAATAAGAGAATTATTCATAAAAACGGGGAGGTTGTGTGGGTTAAATTGACGGTATCCACCTTAAGGGAAAACGGGTTGGGGCCTAATGAACATGTGGCACTAATTGAAAATATTACAGAAAAACGATTGTCTGAACTCAATTTGAATAGTTCCTACCAAACTGTGATGGACCAAAATAAGCGATTGTTAAATTTTTCTTTTATAGTTTCCCATAATTTGCGTTCCCATTCCAGTAATATTCAGGCTATTTTAAGCTTATATGATTTGGCTGAATGTGATAAAGAAAAGGAATCTTATATTCAATTGCTTTCAAAAGTTGGGGTTGCCTTGGATCATACCCTGATCGAACTGAATGAGGTAGTTTCTATCCAGGCCAACTCGGATCTTCTTGTGAAAGAGCTTTCTATTGCTGATTATTTAAAAATGACCCTGGATTTGCTAAAAGTTCAAATTCAGAAAAAAAGGGCGATTATTCGTCAGGAAATTCCGGAGGAAATGCTGGTTAATTTTAATCCCGCATACATGGAAAGTGTCCTGCTCAATTTTATATCAAATGCGCTAAGGTTCAGCAATGATCAACGGGTCCCTGAAATTTTAATTTCAGGGACCCGTGAGGATGGGAATTGGGTACTGGAGATAGCCGATAATGGCATTGGAATTGATATGGACCGCCATGGGGAACAGCTTTTTGGAATGTATAAAACCTTTACAGATTCCCCCAATTCCAGGGGAATAGGACTCTTTATAACAAAAAATCAAATGGATGCAATGGGTGGCCTTGTCAGCGTTGAAAGTCAGCTTGATATTGGGACCAAATTCAAACTTCATTTCAGATAAAATGTGAAGAATTCAAACAGAATATTCCGATAGAATCCAAAAAGATTAAAGGCTGCATATGAAAGGAGTATAGGTGAAACTCGATGCAAAAACCAAGGAAGAGATGCGAATTACATATGACCAATAAAAACAATTAATAACTGCATATGAATAAAGAAATCTGTGTTATTGATGATGATTATATCTATCAGCTGATAATTGAAAAAATTATCAGAAGAGCAGCAATATTTGTAAAAAGCACTGCATACAGGAATGCGGGTCATGCCTTCCAACAATTTAAAGACCCTAAATTCCCACTTCCCCAGCTCATTTTGCTGGATATTAATATGCCTCAAATGGATGGATGGGAGTTTATAACCCAGCTCTCCTCTTGCAGGCCCAATTTAAAGCACGAAACCAAGATTTATATAGTGAGCTCCTCTATTGCGAATACCGATAAACTCAAGGCAGCCTCCTTTGATGAGATTTCCGGGTTTTTAAGCAAACCTGTGAGCGTGGCAAAACTCAAAGAAATAGGAGCGCATATTTAAGTTTCCTGGAGGTATCTCACCTTTTTTGCCAGTTTCAATTCCCAATCTGACCCAGTCCTAATGAAAGAAGTGGGAATTAACAATGCCTACAGCACCGCAGTTGTAGCCAAGTTCTTTGGGGTTAACCCCAGAAGTCTGCAGCGGCAATACAAGGACTATTTAAGTGATTTTAAAGTCTGGGATCAAAAAGGACACGCCAAGGAGTGGCTCTTGTTTCCCCAATATTTAGGAAGCCACCTATCTCTTGATGAGACAGCCTTTTCCAATGGGGATCTATATACCATACTGACCAATAAAAAAGCAAAAGCAAAAGGAAAGAAGGGAGCTTTGGTGGCGATGGTCAAGGGGACCAAAGCCGAGACCGTTATAGCAATACTCCACAAAATCCCTTTAAAACAAAGAAAAAAGGTCAAGGAGGTAACCTTGGATATGGCAGGAA
>JBGSWA010000201.1:0-3845 GCA_041752645.1 Gillisia sp.
CGATCGCCATAGAACGGGAAGCCGCTAATAATGCCCCCTTGCTCATGCTATACAAAACTTTTGCTGACTCTCCTACCTGCGACATTACAGAAGTAATAAAAACAATACTGGCACCGGTAGATGTAATATTACCCGGTTTGATCAATAATTGTGTAAGGTGCAATGCTGCCTCTACATTTACCTTAAAAAAATGGTCCATCTTTTCCACGGTAATATTCCGGAAAGGTTGCGTAGTGGAAATGCCGGCCGCATGTATCGCTCCATCGATTGTACCAAAACCGGCAATCGCTGCTTTGACAGTTGTTGTTACTGCTTCAAAATGCGTGAGGTCTAATACCAATAGGGTTGCCAACGCTGGCGACGATAGTAATGCTTTTGTCTTTTCTAACTCCGATCCCTGCCGACCAATCAACAGCAACTTCGCTCCCAGTTGACTGCAACTTATTGCGCATGCTCTGCCAATACCTGAGGAGGCTCCGGTGATGACAATGCTTTTATTGATTAAACTAAATGGATTATTAAACATAAATTGAATAAAGCAATACTTACAAGTATCATTAGAATCTTATTAGATCATTAAGAATCTAACAAATCTTCAGTACTTGTGGTATCATTAAAAATATCGAATATATTTTAGTAGGCGGAAACAGGAATAAAAACTATTAATTAAATAATCTATTTATCGCAAATTCATTTAAATGCATTCCGTCATAAAAAAAAGACTCATCGAAATGAACATTTTTTGGATCAAAAGATCCTACAAGTTTAATTCCGTACTTCATAGATAAATCCTTAAAATACAATTCACTTTCAAAAACATTTTTATATTTTTCTTTTGCATTAATAAAATCAAATACTTTGGGATGATATGGAGCTAAAAAAAAAGTAACACTAATACCTTTATTCAATAAATACTTAATTAAAAAATCTAATTCAAATTTAATCACTGAGTCTAATTCATGAAAATTTTCTATTCCGTAAATATCGGCACTAAGATATTCCATAACTCTTTTATCAATTTCACTTTTGGAAGCTGTTCTAAATTTCAAATCATAGCTGATTGAACCATCAGCAATTTTCGTAAATGTATCATGTTCTCGTTTTTTGCTCGATACTATTTTCTTATCCCTAACGACCAAAGCAAACAGGCTACTTTTAAAATATGAAGGAGAAAGCAATTCTAAATAATATTTATTTTTTGAAAAAGCAATCTCTGCTCTATTAAAAAAATGATTCTTTTTTTCGACTAAACCAACTGAAGTCACACCATAGAACTTTTCATATTCCAAAGCTAAAGTCTTCCATTTTAACAAATCGTTACTTTTATTAAGGGTCCAGGGATCCAGACCAATGATTATCTCCTTAGGCATACATGCTTTTTGAGCATACATCTGTAAAATTGCAGACAAATCTTCGATAGTTGCACCACTAACACTACTGTTAAAAAACGATTTATTTTTGAAGTAATCCGCATTGATCATCATTGCACGACTTGAACCCACTACTAAAACTTCTGGACATACCTTAGTATTTCCTACAATAAATTTCTGTAAAATCCTCTCATTATAATTATACACATTTGTAACATTATTCCCTTTTAAGATTTCAGTGGCAATTGTCTTTTCGTAATCTTTCGAAAATAGATTTGCACTATCCCCTAAAAAACTTATGGTTGGAACAATTACTAACAATGGTAACATTATCAAAAGAAATCTTTTTATAAACCTCCTCATTTCTAAAATTGAAAATAAATAAATTGGTTTTCACTAAAATTCCCAAACAAAAGAATTACTCCAATAATGACATAATAAAATAAGAACCTGATATAAGCATTGTTTATATTTTCAATTATTTGCAGCCCATATTGCTTATGCCTGCCACGCCATTCTGTAATCATAAATAAAATTATTAAAACAAATAACGACTTTGGTAAAAGTTGTAGTTTGTTAAAAAATGAAAAAGAAAATATTTCTGATACAATACCAATTGCCTGTGAAATATTATCAGCCCTAAAGAACACCCATGCTAATACTACCAAACTGAAGGTTAATGTAATTGACAAAAACTCTTTAAATGTTGGCAGATTTTTATCTTTTGCTACAATTTCAAGATTGTCCCGGTTAGTTTTTAATAAAATTGAGGGCATTATAAATAAAGCATTTAATAGCCCCCAAACTATAAAAGTCCAGTTTGCCCCATGCCAAAAACCACTCACTAAAAAAATAATAAAAGTGTTTCTAACTTTCATCCAAGTCCCCCCTTTACTACCGCCTAAAGGAATATAAAGATAATCTCTAAACCACGTAGAAAGAGAAATGTGCCAACGTCTCCAAAACTCTGCAATATCCCTGGAAAAATAAGGGAAAGAAAAATTTCGCAAGAGTTCAATTCCTAATAGCCTTGCGGTCCCTAAAGCTATATCGGAATAGCCCGAAAAGTCACAATATATTTGAAATGCAAAAAGTATAGCTCCTAAAAAAAGAGTACTTCCATTATAATCTTCTGAATTATTGAAAATAATATTTGTATACTGGGCACAATTATCTGCAATTACAATTTTTTTAAAAAGTCCCCATAAAATTTGTCTTAAGCCATCAACACACTTTTGATATTTAAAAACTCGCTTTTGTTGAATTTGCGGTAAAAGATGAGTTGCTCTCTCAATAGGGCCTGCAACTAAAAGAGGAAAGAAGCTTACAAATAGCGAATAGATTACAAAATCTCTTTCAGGTTTAATCTTGCTATTATATATGTCTATGACGTATGATAGACCATGAAAAGTGTAAAATGAAATGCCTACCGGCAAAATTACTTTTAATGACCATGCATTTACCTGCATTCCAAGATGGGATAGGGCTTCAGAAAACGATGTGGCAAAAAAATTGAAATACTTAAATACTCCGAGGAAACCAAGATTTATTGAAATGCTAAGCCAAAACCATATTTTTTTTTGATTTTTAGTTTCGCTTTCTGCCATTTTTATACCTGTATAATAGTCTAACACAGTAGAAAAAATGAGCAGAAACAAAAATCTTAAATCCCAACCAGCGTAAAAAATATAACTCGCAATAAGAAGTAATCGATTTTGATATTCTAATTTTCCCCTTTGTAAAAGCCAAAATAATATAAAAACTATTGGTAAAAATATTGCGAAGCTAAAGGAGTTAAAAAGCATGAGATTTTTTTATACTCTTGTTCATAGGCTTAGGCCGAACGAGCATTTTATTGTTAAATTTTATTGGTTGTCAATCTTGATTAACTAAAACCTTTCATTTCCGAAATAGGCACGAAGCCCAAAATACGCTTTGCGAATATTTCACTTAAATCATAAAAACCTCCAGAAATATATTTTCTACTCCATTCTCCCGACATGCTGTCCGACTCAACTGCATTTTGACAATTAAAATAGCAAGTTTTACTCACCTTCATCCCTAGATCTCCAACAAATCACTAATCTGGCATCCTTTAAAATTAATAAAAGCAGTCGCCCAGCTCATCCCTACTCCAAAGGCACACAACATCGCCTGTTTGTTATCCACCAGTTTGCCCTGTAGCTGGCTTACAATGGTAAGCGGTATCGACACAGAAGATGTGTTCCCAAACTCTGCTATGCTGGAAGGCACTTTTTCAACCGGTAATTTTAATTTTTTTGCCAGGTAACCATTCATATAATCGTTAGCCTGGTGAAACAGATAGTAATCCAAGCTATGCAATGCCTTCCCCGAAAAAGCTTCCATCCTTTTGATATCTGGTGGAATTTCCCGCAATACAAAATTGAAAACATCGGCTCCTTCCATATAACCATGTTCATCGCTTCGCATATTGCCATGTTCATCAATCACTTT
>JBGSWA010000202.1:0-16063 GCA_041752645.1 Gillisia sp.
GCTTCAATGGCGGTATGCCACAAAAAAATTTGACAACCTGAGAATACTTCCACAGGAAAAAATTGAGCTCCTCAAGCAGGCCTTTAATTTGACAGCTACCTCCTATGGGTTACAACCTATTAAACTGGTAATTATCAGCAATAAGGAAATGCAGCAGAAGTTGGTTGATTTTTCGATGAATCAAAAGCAAATAGGCACGGCTTCCCATCTTCTGGTACTTTGTATAGAGCGAAGGGTTGACAAAAATTTTATAGAGAACTATTTTAATGAGGTTCATAAAATACGCGCCACCCCGGAAGAGGTGCTCAGTCCATTTAAAGATTTTCTGATAAATGATTTTAAAAATAAACATATTGATGAAATACACGCCTGGGCAACCAATCAGGCTTTTTTGGCCCTGGGAACCCTAATGACGGTTTGCGCCATAGAGGGAATTGACTCTTGCCCTATGGAGGGTTTTGAACCCGAAAAATACGATGAATGCTTAGGGCTGGAATCCCTGAATTTAAAATCGGTATTGGTGATGCCAATCGGATACAGGGCTCCGGATGATATGTTTTCTGGCTTTAAAAAAGTACGCAGGCCACTCTCTGATGTGATCATCGAGTTATAACAGGATGCCTTTTACACTAAATGATGTGTTATTTTCCCTTTGTGGGGGCGACCAAGGGGAACCTGGGATTTAATATTTCACATATTTAGTTATTTCCAATCCGTATCCTATCATTCCCACGCGTTTTGTTTGGGTGGAATTTGACAGCAATTTTATTTTGTGTATTTCCATATCGTGCAATATCTGTGCGCCAATTCCAAAATCCCTGTTGTCCATAATTATTGGGGGGGCCTTCATTTCTCCTTCTTTTTGCAATTCCTTTAACTCGCTCAATCGGTTCAATAAATTCAGGGATTGGTCTACCGGGTTTATAAAGACGATTGCTCCGCGACCTTCATTATTTACTGCCCTAAACATGTCGTCTAATTTTTTGTCGGCATTATTTGTCAGGGTTCCCAACAGATCGTTATTGATCAGTGTGGAATTTACGCGGACCAAAATTTCCTCGTCAGACCTCCACGCTCCTTTAGTGAGCGCTATATGTACCTGCTTGTTGGTAGTTTGCTTGTAGGCTCTTAATCGGAAGCTGCCAAAACGTGTCTCAACATCAAAATCCTCTTTCTTCTCGATCAGGGAATCGTGCTGCATTCGGTAGGCGATCAGGTCTTCTATTGAAACAATCTTCAGGTCGAATTTATTGGCGACCTCAATCAGCTGCGGCAGCCGGGCCATAGAGCCATTCTCATTCATGATCTCAACAATTACTCCGGCAGGTTGAAAGCCGGCCAATCGGGCAAAATCGATAGCGGCCTCGGTATGTCCGGTCCTCCTAAGGACCCCGCCTTGTTTAGCCTGGAGTGGAAAGATGTGACCGGGCCTGCTCAGATCAAATGGCCGGATCTCGGGGTCTATTAAGGCCTGAATGGTTTTTGCGCGGTCTGAAGCAGAAATCCCAGTTGTTACGCCATTCCCCCTGAGATCCACAGAAATGGTAAAACCGGTTTCCATAGGATCGGTACTGTTGCCGACCATCATCTCCAGTTTTAATTCCTTGCAGCGTTCTTCGGTAATTGGGGCGCAAATTAATCCCCTGCCATGGGTGGCCATAAAGTTGATCATCTCTGGGGTTACCTTTTCTGCGGCGCCAAGAAAGTCTCCCTCATTTTCACGATCTATATCATCTACCACAATTATGACCTTTCCCTCGCGAATATCATCGATGGCTTCCTGAATGGTATGAAGTTTTAAGGGCTTTTTATTTTGAATAATTTGAGACATGGCAAATTTTTATTTTAGGCTGCAAAGATATTTAATCTATCGGGTTTCCTTCCGGAACAATCCTAATTTTTTGATTAGTTTGTTAAAGGGGGCAATGAAATTGCCGAAGGCCAGGAGTCCCTGGTCTGTAGTAGCACGGTAGGTAAAGAATATTCCCAGGGGGAGCATGATAAGGGTGGAAAACCAGGAGGCCAGAAATGGGCTCATTTGCCCTTCCTCAGCACTATTTTTGGCAAATATTCCTATAAAATGATAGGTCAGGAAGATTAAAATAGCAATTACCATCGGCAATCCCATTCCTCCTTTTCTTATGATCGCACCCAGGGGAGCGCCTACAAAAAATAAAATAATGCAGGCCACCCCCAGTACATATTTTTCGTGAAGGGCAATTTCAAATTTATTGAGTTGTTTCCGGTTGCTTTTGAATTCATTTTCCTTGACCGAAATATTCGAAATACTGGCATTTACCATCCCCAGGGAAAGATTTACAATTTGAAGGGCCTGCTCGGTATCATACAATTCTAAAACGGAAGCATCAAAGGTCCTCAGGGTATCCGCCGGGGTGAAATTTGAAGAAAACATAGTGGCGCCGGTCCTGCGGTAAATGACATCGGCAAATTTATTCAACTCCTCATTATAAGAGCTCGAAAGGGAATCGAGGCTTTCGCTCAATTCCGATGCCTTTAGCATGCCCTGGGAATTTTGATAGTTTTCATCCTCCAGGTCTACATTATTGAAATTGGAGATGTCAATATTGATCACATACTCCTCAAAGGAACTTTTAGTAAAGGGTTTATTGGCTCGTTTTGCCGGATTTTTTTGCTGGATTTCATCATAATAATTCCCGTCATTTAAGATAAGCGATAATATATCAGAATCGGTGCTTCCGACAAGTTCCCCCTTATCGGCTTTGATGACCGTAAAATTACCTCCGCGGGCAGATTTCTGATGAATGATCACATCGTCCAGAAATTGATCATTGTCTCCGGATTTTTTGTTCACCTTGATGTTGAAGTTGCCAACATCATTAAAGATCCCCTCGGTAATGGCCATCGCAGGTTGTAACTTGGCAATATTCTTACGCAGGTTGATGGATTTAAACTCTGCCGCGGGAATGACATTATTCGCAAAAAGGAAGGCCGTCAGACTAATAAATACTATGAAATAGGTGAGGCTGCGCATGGCCCGTTGCAAGGAAATCCCTGCAGATTTCATCGCGGCAAATTCATAATTTTCGGCAAAACTACCAAAGGTCATGATCGAGGTGAGCAGGATGGATAAGGGAAGCACAAGAGGCACCAGTTTTGGGGAAAAATAGAGCAGGAATTTGAATATAATCCCCATATCCAGATCTTTCCCCGCAAGTTCACCTATGTACAGCCAAATAGTCTGGAGCACAAAGATGAACATCAGGATAATAAAAACAGAAAAAAACGTTTTTAAATAACTCTCCAGTATATATCTGTCTATTATCTTCAATTTAATCTAAACGATTGATGTAAAAATCCTTGTATCGGTCCTGATTAAAACTAAACAGGGTTTTGGCCAGTGGCTGATTGGTTTTAAAACTCTTTATGGTTATGGTGATTTTGGTGCCGTTGTCCTGGGTTTGAATCAGGTTATAGATGTGTTTGGTCTGCCCATCTATTCCCAATAAAATATCTTTCACATCGGCGTTGCTATCTATTGGGGTGAGTTTGATGTACTGGATTTTCCGACCTTTAATATCCTGAATAATATCCCAGGAGTAGGAGTAGCCCTCCTGGTAAAAAGTCAACATTTTTGAGGGGGTAATATTAGAATCATCCTCAGCTACATAATTGGAAATATTGATTTCCTGATCCTCAGGAATAATGGTGTAAATTTTCTTGCCGTCAAAAATTTGAGTGGTCCCCATCAGATTAAGTACATATTTATCCCCGTTAATGCTCACATCACCGCGGGTTTCCTGGCTCATGTTTTCTGCAGAATTCTCCAGGGAATATTTAAAATCAATCACCATATTGTCATAGGATTTAACCTTAGAGGAAACTTCATTTAACAGGGTTTTTGCCTTTAAGGTATCTTGGGCATGCGTATAAAAAACGCTCAAAATGGCAATCATTAAAACTGGTATAATTTTCATGCTTTGATTTTTAATTATCATCGTTCAACAATTTATCTAAGGAGGCGAAATCCGTAATTAAAACCTGCCTTGCTTTGCTTCCTTCAAAAGGACCTACGATTCCAGCAGCTTCGAGTTGGTCTATAATCCGACCGGCCCGGTTATACCCCAATTTCAGTTTTCTCTGTAGGAGAGAGGCTGAACCTTGTTGTGCTATTATTATAACCTCGGCGGCTTCGCGGAACAGCTTATCGCGCTCGCTCACATCAATATCAAGACTTGTGCCATTCTCCTCTCCCTCGTACTCAGGCAGGAGGTGGGCATCGGGGTAGGCTTTTTGCGAGCCGATAAATTCAGTGATCCTCTCTACCTCCGGGGTGTCCACAAAGGCACATTGCAGCCGGATCAGATCGTTCCCCTGGGTAAAAAGCATGTCCCCGCGACCGATGAGCTGATCGGCTCCCTGGCTGTCCAGAATAGTTCTTGAATCTATTTTTGAGGTTACCCTAAAGGCAATCCTGGCCGGGAAGTTGGCCTTGATGATCCCGGTAATTACATTGACCGATGGGCGTTGGGTTGCGATGATAAGATGTATCCCAATGGCCCTTGCCAGTTGGGCCAATCTTGCAATAGGGGTTTCCACCTCTTTCCCTGTGGTCATGATCAGATCGGCAAATTCATCGATCACCAATACAATGTAAGGCAGGAATTTGTGGCCGTTTTCGGGATTTAATTTACGGGCCTTAAACTTGACGTTGTATTCCTTGATATTTCGCACCATAGCGTCCTTGAGAAGCGTGTAGCGGTCGTCCATCTCGATACACAGGGAGTTCAGGGTATTTATTACCTTGGTGTTATCGGTGATAATAGCATCCTCGGTATTCGGCAATTTTGCCAGATAGTGGCGTTCAATCTTGTTAAAGAGCGTTAATTCAACTTTTTTAGGATCCACAAGTACAAATTTCACCTCCGCAGGATGTTTGCAATAGAGCAGGGAGGTCAGGATGGCGTTCAGTCCTACGGATTTCCCCTGTCCCGTGGCTCCGGCCAGCAACAGGTGCGGCATTTTGGCAAGATCCACCACAAAGGTTTCATTGGAAATTGTTTTTCCCAGGGCCAGGGGCAACTCCATCTCAGCATTCTGAAATTTTGGCGAGGCAATCACCGAACGCATCGATACGATCGTGGCATTTTTATTGGGAACTTCGATTCCTATGGTACCTTTCCCGGGAATTGGAGCTATAATCCGTATTCCAAGGGCCGAGAGGGAAAGCGCTATATCATCCTCCAGGTTCTTGATCTTGGAGATCCTGATCCCGGCCTCAGGGATAATTTCATATAAAGTAACCGTTGGGCCAACCGTTGCCTTTATTTGCGCAATTTCAATTTTATAGTTTTTTAGCGTTGAAACGATGTTGTTTTTATTTTCTTCGAGTTCCTGCTGATCCACGGTAATTCCTCCCCCATTGAGATTATAATCTTTTAACAGGTCTATGGTGGGCCATTTGTAATTCTTCAATTCCAGGGTCTGATCAAATTCCCCGAAATCCCTGACCAGTTTTTGGCTTAGGGAATCCTCAATCTCCTCCTCCTCTGCGGTTTCTACTTCCATGCGCACCTCTTCCTCCGAGGAGGCAGCCACTGGAGCTATTTTTTCTTTTTCTGCAGAAACTGCCTTGTCTTCTATAACTGATTTCTCAGAAGAAGCCTTCTCCTTTGAATGGAATGTTTTGCTCACCCAATCTTTTTCTTCAGTGGTGATCACAGCAGGGGCCCTGGAAGATTTAAAATCCTGCTGGAATTCCCTCTTCCTGCTCTTGAAAAAGTCCCAGATAATTTCAGGGGTGATTTTTAACCTGAGGGAAAAATAAGTGATAAACAGGAAGGTGAGAAGTAAAATGGTACCGGCAAACCCGATGAAATCCTGCAGATAATCATTCAGTTCAAAACCGACCCGGCCCCCCAGCAATGCGTGTTTTTCAGCAAAAAAACCAAAAAATACAGCCCACCATAACATCATTAAAATTCCCCAAAACCAATATTTGAAGAGGTTTTTGAATTTGAAACCAAAAAACATATACACCCCTGTGATGGTAATAAGTGCGACCAGGATAAATGCGGCAAGGCCGAAACCTTTATAGATAAAAAAGTCACTTACACTTGCCCCGAACTTGCTCAGCCAGTTTTTTGCGACTATTTCCCGGTTTCCAAATTCCCCGAGGGTGCTTTGATCGGCTTGCCAGTTGAATAAGAACGATACAAAAGCTATGATCAAGGCAACTCCCAACAACATCAAAAAGCTGCCAAAAACCACTTTTTGCTGCCGGGATAATTTAAAGCCCGGTTTTTTAAAACTGGAGCTGCTGTTTTTTTTTGTCGGGGCTTTTTTAATGGCCATAAATATTAAGGGGAATTTTTGCAAAAATACAAATAAGCATCTGTCTAAAATAGAGAAAAGAAAATCAATTTTGACATTGATTTGTATTTGCTATTAGATATCTCAATTTAACGCTTTATTTTTTTGAATATTCTAATTGCGGCGGGCCATTTCCAAATCTTAAATTTCAAAAGAGAAGCCCTGAATATTTACAAAATACCAAGGGCTATTAAAATTTTAAACCTGTTTTATTTTTTAGGAATGTTCTCTCAGTAGTTAAATTTTGGAAAAATATGTGGAATATAAATAAGTCCCGCAATAACAATCGCGGTAAAGGCCGCAAAAAGTACGGCTCCGGCAGCAACATCTTTGATATATCCTATTTTAGAGTGGAAGCTGGGGTGAACAAAATCGGATATTCCTTCTATCGCGGTATTGAGGCCTTCGATACTCAGGACCAGGCCTATGGACAGCATCTGGAACATCCATTGAGTGTTGGAAATATCAAAATAGAATCCCGCAACAGTAATAAGGATTGTAATGGCTATCTGCACCTGGATACTGTGCTCAGTTTTGATCAATATCAAGGCTCCTTTTAATGCATATCCGCCTCCTCTTAAACGTTTTCCTAGGTAGCTGTTCCTCATTACAACAATACCTTTAAGGCAGCCAAATAATCTGGTTCCTCTGAGATATCCGGCACTTGCTGGCTGTGGAGCACTTTGCCTTCTTCATCCAAAACAATCACAACCCTGGAGAGCAGACCTGACATGAGCCCATCGATCATTTCTACCCCGTAATCCTTTCCGAAATCCCCTTGCCTAAAATCGGACAGGTTGGTAATATGATCCAATCCCTGGTCAGACACAAAACGTTTTTGGGCAAAAGGAAGATCCCTGGAAATACAAAGCACTATGGTGTTGTTCAATTTAGAGGCGCGTTCGTTAAAATTCCGGACCGAGGTGGCGCAAACACTGGTGTCAATACTCGGAAAAATATTCATGATGACCCTTTTTCCTTTAAAATCGTTTAGCGTTGCAGAGGACAGATCGCTGCGTACCAATTCAAAATAGGGTGCTTTTTCACCGGTTTCCGGAAGGCTTCCGTAGGTGTTTACTTTTTTGTCTTTTAACGTAATTTGTGACATGGCAGTTGTTTTTTTTCATTTGATAACCAAATCTAAGGCTTATCAAGCCAGGATTTACTAAAATTATCATAAAACAAAAGAGGCTGCTTTTTTAAAAAAAAACAACCTCTTTTAAGTAGTTCATCAGGCTTTAGCGATCTATTGACCCCAGGACCTTCTTTGCAAAATTATTGGCGGCATCCATCTCGGAGGCTCCTTCTTCTATCATTTTGTGCACCTCCACGGCCCCGCATAGATTAGTGATCAGTTCCCCGATTACATCCATCTCCTGTTCAGAAACGGAACGGTGTTCGGTGAAACTTTCCAAAACCTCGATGGTATGTTGCAATTTTTCAGCCTCACAATTGCGCTGTAAATGTCTAATTACTGGTAACTTCATCTACTAGATCTTTTAGCAATTCAAATTTGTTGGTTTGAACCTGATTTACAAAAATTCCATTTTTGAAGGTTGCAAAGGTTGGCAGATTATCCACATTGGCCATTTTTCGGGATTCCGGATATTTCTCGGCATCCACCATCATAAAGATCGCCTGGGTATTCTCAGCGGCTAGTTTTTTGAATTTAGGCTTCATCAACCTGCAATTCCCACACCATCCGGCCATATATTGTACCACCACCACGCTGTTATCTGCAACAATTTCACTTAAATTATCTCGTTCTAATTCCTTTGCCATTGGTCTAATTTTAGTTTAAACTTAAATAAGAGGCTACTCCCTCACGGTCGGCAGTCATCGCTTCTTTTCCTTCTTCCCAGTTTGCAGGACAAACTTCCCCGTTTTTCTGAACGTGTGCATAGGCGTCTATCAATCTGATAAATTCTTTTACATTCCTTCCAAGAGGCATGTGGTTTACACCTTCGTGGAATACCGTTCCCTCTTCATCGAGCAGGTAGGTAGCACGGTAGGTTACATTATCGCCATCTACGGTTAGCGCTCCGGTTTCCTCATCGTATTGTTCATTGGTAATATCGAGGATTCCCAATTGAGAGCTAAGGTTTCTGTTGGAATCGGCCAGTATAGGATAGGTTACCCCTTGAATTCCGCCATTGTCCTTGGCAGTGCTCAACCAGGCAAAGTGCACCTCAGCGGTATCACAGGAAGCCCCGACAACCATCACATTTCTTTTCTCAAACTCCTTTAAAGCATCCTGGAAAGCGTGCAGCTCTGTAGGACATACAAAGGTAAAATCTTTTGGATACCAAAACAGCAGCACCTTTTTCTTGTTCTTTTGGGCCTCTTCAAGAATATTTAACTTGAAGGTGTCTCCCATTTCATCCATTGCGTTTACACTTAAATTTGGAAATTTTTTTCCTACTATTGACATTTTTTTTTTATTTAAATGGTTATTTATTTTCTGTTACAAAAATAGAGAAACACATCGCTAACCGGAGAGAACTGAATTTTTATTTCTTATCATTCAATAGGGTTTGACTATAGCATGTCAAATTAGCTATAACAATAATCTATTTTTGTGGCTTTCCGGCCCTTAATCCGTTGAACTAGCTATTTTTACCGGAAAGCATCCTGATTTTTATGCTTAGGGCTGCAAAGAGCAGGGTCATAAAAGGGCTTAAATAATTAAAAAAGGCATATCCTATATAGGAGAGCGTGGGCACGCCCAGGACCCCACTGTGATATGCGCCACAGGTATTCCAGGGTACCAAAACGGAGGTAACCGTACCTGAATCTTCAAGGGTTCTGCTCAAATTCTCCGGCGCTAGGCCTTTGTCCTTATAGGCCTTTGCAAACATTTTTCCCGGGACCACAATGGCGAGATATTGATCAGATGCGGTAGCGTTTAGAGCCAGACAGCTAAAAACGGTACTTGCAAATAACCCAAAGGTGGTATCAAAGAGGTGTAACAATGCTTTGCTAATTCTGGATAAAGCGCCGATTGCTTCCATAATTCCACCAAATACCATCGCACATAGGATCAGCCAAATGGTTCCCAGCATTCCTGCCATTCCCCCGGAGGAGAATAAATCGTTTAATTTTTCATCATCAGTAATTATGGAGGTATCCACGGTGATGGCTTGCATAATTCCCCTGTAGCCGCTGATAAAATCCAAATTATCTGCCCCTGCAATTTGTGCTACGATTCCCGGTTGAAAAACCAGGGCTGCGATTGCTCCCAGAAGCGTACCGCCTAACAGGGCGATTAAAGGAGAGGTCTTTTTAATGATTAAAACAATTACAAGGGCAGGGACTAAAAACAGCCAGGGATTAATTGTAAAGGTGGCGTCTATGGAATGAAGGATCGCGGAGGTATCGGTCGATCCGGAAACATCCAGATTCAGGCCGATGATCACAAATAGGAGCAGGGTTATAGTTAAAGTAGGCACGGTGGTGAGCATCATATACCGAATGTGGGTAAAGAGATCGGTCCCCGCCATCGCAGCGGCCAGGTTGGTCGTATCGCTTAAGGGAGAGATTTTATCCCCAAAATAAGCACCTGAGAGGATTGCCCCCGCAGTCATCCCAACAGAAATTCCCAGGGCCTCCGCAATTCCGATCAGGGCAATACCCACGGTTGCAGAGGTGGTCCAGCTGCTTCCGGTAGCTACCGATATTACCGCACAAATAATGACACAGGCCGCTAAAAATATGGTCGGATTTAAAATTTGAAGCCCGTAGTAAATCATGCTTGGAATAATACCGCTTATCAGCCAGGTCCCGGCTAAGGCCCCCACCATCAACAGAATTAAAATTGCCCCCGCGGTACTCTGAATATTGCGGGCAACCTCCTCCATCATTTTCTCAAAATCAACTTTATTGAAGAAGCCTACAATTGCCGCAACGGCACCTCCCAATAACATAATAAACTGGTTTGAACCGCTCAGGGCGTCGTCTCCAAAAACATACACATTAAATGCCAGCATTCCTATTAATGCAAATACAGGAATAAGTGCTTCCCAAATATTTAATTCTTTGTTTTCTATAATTGGATCATTCTCCGGGGGGCCGTTATGGTCTTCCATTCAGTTTTATATTTTGAAGGTAATGTTACGATTTTAAGGCATATTCTGCAACCTTTATTCCGCTGTCATTAAATGGAGCCCGGATAAATACAATTTAATGAATACAGGAATCCCTTGGCCTGGCTTGTTTAAAATATTTTCAAGGGGTTAAAATCTTCTTTGTCAATATTTTTTTAAAATTGGACAGAAGATGGAAAACATCTCCTTAACGAAATTGCGATAGTCCAAATCGAGACCCCAATGGAGACTGAAAAAGGAATGAAATTCCCTCCAGAGTATACCTATGAGAAAATAGGATATAAAAGATCTTGCATCCCATTGAGATCTTATCCTTTAAAATTTCATTAAAATTAAATAATTAAATATTAGGATAATTAAGTAGTGCAATATGAGAATTATTGCTTTTAGAACCCTCAGAGAGTTTTTTGAAAAATCGCGGTTTCATTGAGAGCGCCGGGGTTTCATTGAGAGCTTGGTATCACGATGTAAAAATAGCCCAGTGGGAAAATTCAAATGGGCTGAAAAAGCAATATAAAAACGCGAGGATTTTCCGCAACCAAAGAGTGGTTTTCAATTTTAAAGCCAACAATTACAGAGATCAGTAGTTGCGATTGATTGCGATTTCCAGGTGATTTTCATAAGATTCAACGGGACCCAAAAACAAGCTGACAAAATTGATGCTAAAAAGAATTGGATGATGGATATCAGGCCAATTAAAACAGCGCAAGATTACAATTCGGACTTAAGCAGGGTTGAGGAATTGTGGGGAGCTAAAAAAAGATACCCCCCAGGGGGATGAATTTGATGTATTAGTACCCTTAGTGGAATCATATGATATGAAATACTATCCGATGGTGCCACCCCGCCCAATTGATGCGATCACATTTCGCATGGAGCAAATGGGAATGACCAGTGCTGATATGCTAAAAGGTTTTGGAAGCCAGGGTCGGGCAGGTGAGATCCTTAATAGAAAGAGAAGTTTGACCTTGGGGATGATAAAATCACCTTACAAAGGATAAAAATTACCACCGGAGATTTTACTGGCCTGATCGACTAAGAAAACCCGCAAATGCTACAACATCACCCAGAACATTTTTCATCTGCAGCGATGATTTAAAAATGTATTGGTAAAAACAGATAAATTGGAAAGTCTTTTAACCTTTGGTTTTAGTGGGGTTTCCTTTTCTTTTTAATTCAAACATTCGGATTTAAGGTTGAAACCCAAGGCACATATGCCATTTTTAATCTCTCTTGGGTTTAATTCCCCGAGGCTTGCCTCGTTTATTATTTTTATTATTTTGTGACTCGATGTCACAAAATAATAAATTTATCAGTTAAAATTATTTTAATGTCTCGTGGGCTTGCCCCGAGGATTATTTACTCGAATTGACCTTATTTCCGGGAGCTTCTATCTGATGTAATAAAAAAGGGAGGAATCTGTAAAACCAATTCCTCCCTTAACCTGATTTTAAAAATGATTTTTTTATTTCCTATTCATTTTTAGAGAGTTAACTCTTTGCAAGTTCAGATTTTAATAAACCCACCTCCTGCATGCAGGATCTCATAATCTCATAAGTGCGCTCAATATCGTTGTCCAATCCAATGGAGAAACGGATGAGCCCATCGCTAAGGCCCATTTCTTTTTGTTCTGCCTCAGGAATCTCGGAAGAAGTGGAGGTTCCCGGAGAACTGAACAGGGTTTTGTAAAAACCTAAACTCACCGCTAAATACCCCAGGTTGCGTTTCTGCATCAGTTCCATCAATTCATTTGCTTTATCTAAAGAGCCTGCATCAATGGTCATCATTCCTCCAAATCCATATTCGGGGTTCATCATCCTTTTATATAATTGGTGGGTGGGATGGGAAACAAGTCCGGGATACACTGTCCTAAACCCATCGGCTTCAAATTTTTTGGCCAGAAACATGGCGTTTTTGCTGTGTTGCTGGATCCTGATATGCAGGGTTCTCATATTTTTGAGAATTGAAGCTGCCCGCAGACTGTCCATGGTTGGGCCTAACAGCATATTGGCGCCATCGATGACACTGCGCAGGGAATTGATGAATTCCTGGGTGCCACAGGTAACTCCCCCAACGGTGTCGCTGGCTCCATTAATAAATTTTGTCAGAGAGTGGATCACAACATCTGCACCAAATTCCCTCGGGGTGATGGCAAGCGGGGAGAAGGTATTGTCTACAATTAAGCTAAGCCCGTGTTTTTTTGCGATTTTTGATAATCCGGCAATATCCGCAACCTCAAGTAAGGGGTTGCTCACAGATTCGCAATACAATACCCTGGTGTTTTTGGTAATTGCTGCCTCTACCACCTCCAGGTGGGTTATATCGACAAAGGTGGTGTCAACGCGAAATCGCGGCGCGAAATTCTTTAAAAAAGCATAGGTGCCTCCATAGATGGTTCTGCTGGAAACAATATGATCTCCGGCTTTGCATAGCTGCAAAAGTGCACCGGTTATGGCTCCCATCCCAGAGGCCGCCACATTTGCGGTTTCTGTACCTTCCATAGCTGCCAGGGCTTCCCCTAGATACAGGTTTGATGGGGAGGAATGCCTGGAATAAAGATAGCACCCGTCCGCGTTTCCTTCAAAGGTATCGAACATGGTCTTTGCCGAGAGAAAAGTGTAGGTTGAAGAATCGGAAATAGAAGGGTTGACCCCTCCGAATTCTCCAAAATGCTGTAAATCCTGAATCTGATTTGCGGGTTTATATTTCATAATTTTATATTTTTTATTTCCTGTTAGTCCTAATCTAAAATTGAATATATCCAAATTTAAACAATTAAAGAATGAATATCAATGGAGGGGTTATTTTTCGGAAAATAAATCAGCTAATTCTAATTTATTAAGATTTTTAAACTAATTTTATCAAATTAAGCAGTATTTATCCGAAATATTTTCAGCAAATGAAATTCGATCAAACCGATAAAAAAATCCTTCAGAAATTACAGAAGGACAGCAAGATCACTAATAAGGCACTTTCCAATGTCCTTAACCTCTCAGTAACGGCTGTTTTTGAACGAATAAAGCGTTTGGAGCGCACGGGCGTTATCTCCGGGTATGTCGCCCTGGTGCAACCTGAAAAGGTCGAAATGGCCTTTATGGTCTTAACCCAGATAAAGCTTGTGCAACACACCAAGGCTAATGTGACCGGGTTTGAATTTGAGGTTGTAAAACTCTCCGAGGTGCTGGAATGCTATCACGTAAGCGGGGAATACGATTATATTTTAAAAGTTTTGGTAAAAGACATGAAGGCCTACCGCGAGTTTATGTTGAGCAAACTCACCAATCTGGAACACATCGGAAGTACCCAAAGCACCTTTATAATAAGTCCGGTAAAAAGCACTACTGCCTTGCCTTTGTGATTTACAGATTTTTTTTTGATTAATTCCTGCATAAAAAAGTTAGGAATTAGGGAAACCCTTCAGACTTGATTTATTAGGTGGCAAGTCCATATTCCGGATTGGTCATTGCTATTTTAAGTCGTACTTTTGTTTCACTTTGAAAAAAAATCATTTAAAAAACATACTTATGAGCATTTATGATGTAGTAATAATTGGATCAGGTCCCGGGGGATACGTGGCTGCAATTCGTTGCGCGCAATTGGGAATGAAAACCGCAATTATTGAAAAGTATTCAACCCTGGGGGGAACCTGTTTAAATGTGGGTTGTATCCCGAGTAAAGCTCTATTGGATTCTTCGCATCATTATGACGATGCTATAAAACACTTTAAAGAGCACGGAATTGAAATCACCGGAGAGGTGCGTGTAAACCTGGAACAAATGATGAGCAGAAAATCTTCCGTGGTGAGTCAAACCTGCGATGGGGTTAAGTTTTTAATGGACAAAAATAAGATAGACGTATTTCACGGGCTCGGATCTTTCAAAGACGCCACCCACCTAAATATTGATAAAACGCAGGGCGGATCGGAAACCATCGAGGCAAAAAACATCATTATTGCCACGGGTTCCAAACCGGCGAGTTTGCCGTTTATAAAACTTGATAAGCAGCGTATTATCAGCTCCACAGAGGCCTTGGACCTGAAGGAGATTCCAAAGCACCTGGTGGTGATTGGCGGCGGGGTAATTGGCCTGGAACTGGGCCAGGTTTATAGCCGTCTCGGGGCAGAGGTTACTGTGGTTGAATTTATGGACAGGATTATTCCTACCATGGATTCCGCCCTTTCAAGGGAACTCAATAAGGTTCTTAAAAAACAGGGGATGAAAATCTGTGTGAGCCACAAAGTGAAATCTGTCGAAAGAATCGGGGAGCAGGTGATTGTCAAGGCCGATGACAAAAAAGGAAATGAAGTGGAATTCAAGGCAGATTATTGCCTGGTTGCTGTTGGGAGAAAACCCTTTACAGAGGGGTTAAATGCAGCTGCTGCCGGAGTTGAGATCGGGGAGCGGGGGATGATTCCGGTAAATGAGTTGTTGCAAACCAATCTCAAGCACATATATGCCATTGGAGATGTTGTTCGCGGGGCCATGTTGGCCCACAAAGCAGAGGAGGAAGGCACCTTTGTCGCCGAGGTGATTGCTGGACAGAAACCACATATAGATTATAATTTAATTCCCGGAGTTGTTTACACCTGGCCAGAGGTTTCTGCGGTGGGAAAAACCGAGGAAGAGCTTAAGGAAGCAAAAATAGAATATAAAGAAGGGAAATTCCCGATGCGTGCTTTAGGTAGATCCAGAGCCAGCGGCGATACCGATGGCTTTGTGAAGATCCTTACCGATGCCAAGACCGATGAGGTGCTTGGAGTTCATATGATAGGTGCCCGGGTTGCCGATTTGATTTCGGAGGCGGTAACCGCTATGGAATTCAGGGCCTCTGCCGAGGATATCGCCAGGATGAGCCATGCACATCCCACCTATGCGGAGGCCGTTAAGGAGGCAGCAATGGCAGCCACCGGAGATAGGGCAATGCATATTTAGGGGATTCAGGATTTGAAATCTAAGCCTTGGAATTTAAGCCAGAAAATAAGCCGGAAAACGCTGTTTTCTGGCTTGTAATTGAATGACTTATTCCCTTCCTAGGGCTTAAAAACAAATCCCGCCCCGGAGAGAAATTTGCTAAAAATCAAGAATTTTACAGAGAGATATCATAAGATTTCTTACTTTTAATTAATAAAATGAAATAATCAGAAATCATGGCAAAAGAAAAATCCCCTTCAAAAAATTCGGCTAAGAAAGAACCTGTGCTGAATTTAAAAGAAAAACGCGCTGCGAAAGAAGCGAAAAAGAAAAACAGAAGTTAATAACTAAGCGCTCAGTTTTTATTGGATGTTGTTGTTGTGTATCCAAAACCTCAATTATTCCTATTTGATTTTGATCAAAATTTATTCAGTAAATTATTTTATAAGTTTGATGGAATAAGGAATTGTTATGAAATAAATTTCCTTTTTTGAATTTTGGTTTTATCTTTATTGAATGAGAGAGGATCAAAAATTAGCGGATAAATTAAATTCCTTTTTACCTTACCTGAACGAAGGGCAAAAGAGAATTTATTTGGCTACTGAGGCCAGCTATATAGGCCGTGGGGGCAAATCAAAAATCGAGAAAATTGCGGGTGTTTCTCATAACACGCAATAATGGACTTTGACTTAATAACTC
>JBGSWA010000203.1:0-13345 GCA_041752645.1 Gillisia sp.
CCGATATGATCTGCTTAGAATGGAAAGATGTGGAGGCCAACGTAATCTATTATACCCGGGCAAAAACAAAAGGAAACTTCTCCATTGCCATTATGCCTCCGGTTAGAGACATTCTGAATTATTACCGGGTTAATGGGTATGGCAATAGATATGTATTTCCATTGCTGTTTCGTGAAAACTACACTCCAACGCAACTTGCAGATCGAAAACATAAAATGTTGGGCATTTACAATATAAAGCTAAAGGAATTGGCTAAAATTTGTGAGATTACTAAAAATGTGAGCAGTTATGTGGCCCGGCATAGTTTTGCAAATTGTCTCAAACAAAAAGGCATTGCTACTGATGTGATTAGCGAATCACTAGGACATCAAAACCTAACTGTCACCCAGTCATATTTGAAAGAACTGGATACAAAGATTGTGGATACAGCGCTTCAAGTATTGTTATAATTCCACAAGGACCTTATTTAAAAACCTATAACTAAGAATTCAACCGTAACTCAGGCTTATTTGAAAGATTCGAAAGAACAGGATAGTCTTATTTAGATGAAGCGAGTACCTCGGGGCTGTTATTTCCGCTCTTCCTCAATCTCTTTTTTACCACGCCTATGAGCCCTTACTTCTTTCTTTTAGAGAGAAAACCTGAGTCCTTTAAAAAAGCTGAAACCTATTGATACTGCTAGGCTTCTTGAAATTTGTTTTATTTCTGTTTGCTATAATGAGGCCTTACTGAGTCCTTTCAAAAATCATTATGAGCCCATATTGAGCCCTTTTAAAACATATACAGTTCCCACTCCTGTGGTTCCCACTTTTTCAATTAAATGATTTTCCAAATCATTTAAATATCTGGTTGCAGTAGCTTTACTAACATCACATAGCTTTTGAACCTGTGAATTTGTAATAGTTTCATTTGCCTGAATATGAAGAACTATTTGCCTAAGTTCCTTTTTGACCCCCATCTCTTTGAGCCCTTCATCTGAATATCTAAAAAGTTCTACCTGAAAATCGGGAGGATTATTGGAAAAAATCGGAGGAGCAATTTTATGTTCTTTTGCAAGCATTGATTATTTTAATAGTCCCACGCCCCCAGGATTCAATATAACCAGCTCTAAATAATGCATTCGCTATATCAGGATTAAAAGGTTTGGAAGGATGCTTCCGGGTTAATCTATCTACTGTCCAATTCTCAGGTAACTGCCCTTCGTTCCAGAAAATGATTTTATTACGATATACACTAATTTGAATAGGAATACCACTACTGTAATCTTTATGCGCAATAGCATTCAACAAGGCTTCACGAATTGCATCCTGCGGAAAAGTAAATTTTTCCTCCCTACTTCCTTCCTTATATGAAATGTTGGCCGTATCATACTTTGTTCTCAACAAGTCCAATGCCTCTTCTGCCTGTTCTATAAGGTTTCCTTTAACTTCATCCTGAAACTTTAAGTCATCATCAGACTCAAAAAAACCAATCTTAATATAAGCTCCGGTGACATATTTCTCTGGATTTGGATGAAACAAGAGTATTGCCGCACGTTTCAACATTTTTTCCTCTTCAAGATAGAGATGCAGGTTTTCTAATAACTCCAGATTATTTTCCTGTAAATCATCAGGCTCAATTCTTTTACTTTTTGCTGCTTTAGATTTAAAGAATGAAAAGGTCTCATCTTTAAGACTCGTAAAATCTATGTTTGGAACTGGAACACCATCCCACTTTTTACCCTGACGTTCCAATAAAAATTTGGTTAGTGCGGCTCCCTTTAATTCTTGTAGAGTACTCCCGGAACGATAATAATATTTACCTCTTAAGCTAATAGGAAAAGGGTACGGTTCTACTACAATTTCCAGATACTCGATTTCACCCTCTATATGCAGGTTTACGTCGAGCATTAAACCTAATATATCTCGTGCCTGATTTGGCAGGCGGTCGGAGGTTCGAATCCTCCTGCGATCACTTTGTAAACCCCTATAAATAAGGGGTTTACTTGTTTATAGAGATTAATTTAATTTGAGATTTAAAAAAAAACGCACACTTTACGCACACTTTTTGATTTTTAACAATACTTTAATATATTTTAATTCTTTTTAGGCTTTATTGAGGAATTGGATATATTATTAGATGTGGTTCTATTCGAAATTCCAATAATAAAATAATTTAAACTGCTTACATTGAGGATCTAACAAGCCCTTCATTTCTTACTTTTTATTACCTAATTCCCTTAAAAGGAATGTTTTTTTTTAATATTTCCGCCTGTTTTTTACTTCTTTCCTTGGATCAAGAATGATAATTGTGCTTTAAATAATAAAAAAGAGATTAAGAAGTAATGAAAAAACAATTATTTTTTGGGTTTAGACGGCTGTCCCATAATTTCAATTAAGTTCTTTCCTATATGTGTTACTGCTGTGATTAAATTTAGAACTACCCCACCCCTCAGCACATTCCCCTTTATCCCGTTACTCCCCAAATGACATGCTCTGTAATGCGGGGAAAGCGCTTCGTCGAAAAGGTCTTGGACACAGGCAAAAAAGTTGATTCCCTCCGTTGCGCTAATCCGCGAATCCCGAAAAAAAGTCGAGAGCGGAAGCTTCATGGCCTATATTTCCTAAACCTAAAACAGCAGTTACATCGGTAACTACAGTTATGGTATTGCCTTTAATGGTTAAATTATAAACTTCTTCTATATTGTTTGCAATTGTCAAACAAGGTGCTGCTACTCCTGGCGAGTACACTCGTGATAGGTCATCTGTAGCATTCACTTCTATTTTAGAAACTATTTCAATCTTTCCTTTGTGTTTTCAATGAAGTGCTAGTGATTCGCTATTAAAATCGTGTTTACTCTATTAGCCATTCATTTTTGACCATTCAATATCAGCCAGGTTTCTTTTAGCCTCTGGGTCTTTAACCCATTGTCTCTTCGCATCGATTATTCCGAAAAGCATACGTGTAAAAAAGTATAATTTTCCATCTCTTATTTCCCAACTTTTAGGATTGGGATTTACTTCTTTACCTTCTCACATGGCTATGGCACAATAGCCGCCATATTGTGGTGTACATGCTTCCGGTGATGTTCCAAATTTTTCTTTATCCTCCAATGATGCAAAAAGATATTTTGCACCATTGTAATTTGAAGCATAGGCTTCATTTCCTTTTTTAGGGTTTCAGTTAAAGAATGACATAACATCATATCCTTGTGCTGCAACACCGTTTTTTAAATTTTGTTTCATGGTTTTTATTTAGTATTAAATTAAATTGACATCGGTAATCACTTCCAAAAGCGCTGGACCGTCGTGTGCCTTTAGTTTTTCCATTGCTGGAAGTAAATCCTTCAATTTTTCAACACGAATCCCCAAAGCACCACAGTTTTCAGCGTATTTAGCAAAATTTGGATTGGTTAAAGATGTCTGCCATACATCCAATTGTGAGGCTCGTTGTTCCTTTGAAATTTTTCCCAATTCTGAATTGTTGAGGACTATGTGTTTAATATTCATCTTGTACTTTACAATGGTATTTATTTCGGCTAAATACTGACCTAAACCACCATCTCCGGAAACCGACCAAATTGGACGTTCGTGGCCTTGTGCTGCCCATGCTCCCATGGCCGCAGGTAAAGCAAAACCGATGGAACCTAAATAACCGGACATTAAAACTGCCTGATTTTTTGATTCAAAATACCTTCCGAAGGAATATGTGTTGTTACCAACATCAACGGCGATTACGGCATTGTCTGGTGCGACCTTATTCATAGCATCAAAAACAGCAATGGAACTTAACGCATCGCCACAATCCTTCAATCGGCTTAATTTTTCTTCTTTCCAGATGACCCATCTATTGGCAATTTCTTTTCTTTGATTATCGGTTTTTGTTTTTCCTTGAGTTTCTGTTTTTAACAACTTAATGGTTTCTGAAATTTCTCCCCAGAGTGCCACATCCACCTTATTGAATTTACTCAAAGCCATTGGGTCAAAATCGACTTGGATGGTCGGTTTTTTTGGTGTGATGCCTGTATGGTTGGAAAAGGATGCTCCAAAGACCAAAAGCAAATCGCTTTCATTCATAAACCAAGAGGCTATTGGTGTTCCGCTTCTTCCCAATACACCGCAGCCTAATTCGTGGTTATCAGCAATTAAGCCTTTGGCTTTAAAAGTTGTAATTACAGGGCAATTCAAACTTTCAGCGTAAGCGATAATAGCTTTCATTTGAAAACGCGCACCGTGACCAACAACAATTACAGGTCGTTTGGATTTTTTTATAAGCTTTACCGCTTTATCTGTCATCTCTTTAGGTGGCGAAATATTGAACGGTGTTATTCTATCCTCCGGAGTTTGAGGTTTTAACTCTTCTGAAATTTCTAAAAAAGCCACTTCATCCGGAAAGGTAAGATGAACAACATCTCTTTTTATTAGTGCTGTTTTTACAGCCAAGGACATAAGCTCACTGTAATTTGAATTTGCATTGACAGCCTGGTTAAACTGTGTAACAGATTCAAAAGCTGTTACCAAATCAACTTCCTGAAAGGCACCAGTCCCTATCACCTGTGTACTAACTTGACCGGAAAGTGCGATTAGCGGCACTCTATCCACTTTGGCGTCCCACATTCCTGTATACATATTGGTAGCTCCGGGACCAGCAATTCCGAAACAAACGGCAGGTTTTCCTGTTAATTTTGCATAGCCTGAAGCTGCGAAAGCGGCTGCACCTTCATGACGAATTCCGAAATATTTGAGTTTATTTTTCTTTTCAAGCCTGCGCATCGCGTCGGCTATACCCAAATTACTATGACCAACCATGCCAAAAACAGTATCAACGCCCCAATTTACCATCGTCTCCATCATGACATCAGAAACCGTGTTTTTGTGTGGTAATTCCTTTGGAATACTTACAAATATGGCATCTCCTTCTTCTTTTACTTCAAAGTTAACCATCCCATCATCAAAACCTCCAGGCGACTGACCTGTACATGGGTCAAAATCCCAACCGTGCCATGGACAGCGTAATAATCCGTTTTCAATAGAGCCTTCCCCTAAAGGACCACCTTGATGTGGACATTTGTTATCCAAAGCAGAAAATTTACCTTTAAAATGCGTGAGGCATATATCTTGATGCCCTGCAATAACCGTTTGCACACGTCCTTCAGGTAAAGATTTTTTATTGTCGAGTACTTTGTACCAAATTTTATTTTTTGAGTTCATATATTTTTATATTAAAGTATAAAGCATAAAGACACCTACTAAAATAAAGAGTATCGAAATACCAACTTTCATTTTATCCGCAGGAACGATTTTTTGTAAACGTGGCCCAAGTTGACCACCAATGACAACTCCGGGAATTGTAAAAATAATGAGGTTTAACACCTGACTCATAACGTCGCTACCTTGCTGACTAAATTCATAGAAATGGCCTACAGATGCGAATAAAACTGTTATTGTTACTACGAAAATTGATGTTCCAACAGCAACGCGAGTTGGGACTTTGCATTTAGCGACCAAATGATATTCTTGAAGTTCTGCCAATCCTACCGAAATCATTCCTAAAAAAGCACCTCCGACAGCCGCGAACATGTGTCCCATATTCTTATTGCAAACCGTGTAATTGTAAATATTACCTTGGGCATCTGTCAACGAGCTTTCGTGGTTTTTTTTAAATTCTTTTTTATTGGCCGCATCTAACTTCTCTTTTTCTTCTTGTCTCCAAGACATGTATAATTGGGAGCCAATAAATACAATCCCAACTCCAAATATTGTTTTAAGAATCAAAGGCGGAACCAAATCCCCATATATGGTTCCTAAAATTGCAAATGGAACAGAATATAATAAAAGATTAAAGCCAAGTTTAAAATCAATGAGTTTAGCTTTCCAATATGAAAAAAAACCCGAGCCAAACCCAAATAATTCTGTTGCCAATGCTGCACCAATGGCAATATTTGGTTCAAGACCAAGCCCAATCATGAATAATGGCGAAAAGAAAACAGCACCGCCAATGCCTGATGACATAGCTATTGTTGCAATTGCAATTGAAATAGGAAGTAAATACCAGAACTCCATTGTTATTTCCATTGTTGTATCTATTTAAAATGTTGTCTTACTCCAAAACTTGCCAAAATACCTTCGCCAGTAGCTGCAGCAACCTGTGCGATAGCGCCTTCGCGACAATCTCCTGCTGCAAAAATACCTTCAATGTTAGTTTCTCCTAATCCTGTTGTTGTGATAAAGCCTCTTTCGTTAAGTTCAATTAAATCCTTAATGCTATCCGTATTAGGGATCAATCCTATAAAAATGAAACTACCATCGGCATATAATTCTTCTTCTTTGCCCGTGTTTTTGTCTTTTACTTTAAGTCCTTTAAAATTGCCTTTTTCGTCTTTAATAAAAGCTAAAGATTCTTTGTTCTTATGTGTTTCTATATTTTTTATAGAAGGTAATTTTTCGATATAGGTTTCTGAAGCCGAGAATTGGCTCTCTTTGTTAACAATGATCACTTTTTTACAGAACGATGCCAGAAAAATGCCTTCTTCCAACGCGCTGTTTCCACCACCAACAACTATAATCTCTTTGTCTCGGTAAAATGCACCATCGCAAGTAGCGCAAAAATGTATTCCAGCACCAATTAAATCCTCTTCATTAGGAATTCCCATTTTCCGGTAGGTAGAGCCTAATGCCAACACTACCGTTTTGGATTGATATTCGCCCATATTCGTATCAACCGAAAAGATGTTCCCTTTTTTTTGAACCGCTTTTACTTCAACTCCAGTTTCAATTTTTGCACCATAGGTTTTGGCTTGTTCTGCCATTTTTTGCATCAATTCAGGACCTGAAATATTGGTAAAACCAGGATAGTTTTCAATTTTTTGAGTTAAGAAAGCGTTTCCTCCAATATTCTTTTTTTCGAGAATTACAGAACTGAATCTATCGCGCTGTATGTAGATTGAGGCCGTCAATCCAGCAGCTCCTGCACCAACGATTATACTGTCATAAATATGCTTTTCGGCTTCATGTCCAATATTCAAAACATCTTTTAAGACGGCATTATCTGGATTTGTATAGGATTTATCGTTGATAAAAATAGTCGGGATAATTCGTTTTCCGTTATTGGTTTTTTCCACTATTTTTGCAGCCCATTGGTATTTATCCACTTCGATGAATTGAAAATTGATGTCGTTATCCTGAAGAAAGGATTTGGCACGTTGACAATCGGGACACCAGTCTGCGCCATAGAGTTTAATGACACCTTGCTTGTTAATCCCAAGAATGTTCGCGAGTGTGGCGTTATCGGGATTTGTATAAGATTTATCATTAATTATAACCGTAGGAATAATGCGTTTACCATGATTGATTTCTTCAACTTTGGCGGCTGCATTTTTATCGATATCTACTCCTATAAAATTGAAATCGACATTATGTTCTTTTAAATAAGCTTTTGCCCTTTTGCAGTCTGGACACCAATCTGCTCCGTAAAAATCTATTGTATTCATAATTAGTTGTTTTTTAATTGAATAATTGCTTCTTCAAAAAATGCAACACCTTTAGATTCCACTACATTACCTGTATTGAGAATCGCTCCAGTAAATCCATCAGATTTCCATTCTCCTGCTGATAATTTTGGTAAGCTGGAAGGATCTATTATGTTACCATTTTTATATCCAGAGATATATAAGTAATGTTCATCGCAAATGGCGTCTGGAATTGCTAATCCCAATCCTATAGTAACATCAGAATCGGGAAGTGGGCTATAAATTCCTGTATCAAAGTGATGTGGCCAAATTCTAATTGAGGCATTAAGGTCGTATTGTTTGTCTATCTTTTCAAGAACAAATTGCGCCAAAATGCGAAGATGCCTAAGCTCAATCAATTTACCTACTTCTAACAATTTGTATGTGAATGTATCGCCTATGGTATACAGTAAATCGTAGTGAAATTTATAATGATACGGTTTATTTAAAAAGGTTTTCGAAGTATCCGTCAACCATTTTAGAACTTCACCATGAGTAGCGCCATCTAATCTAAAGGATATTGTCTCTTGATCAGATTTCCATTCTAACGAAAACCTTTCATAATCTAAACATAGCATATCACCATTTTCTGAAAGTGTATGTGTATATAGACCGCCATTTTCTGTGCTAAACCCTAAATTGGTATGACTATCGTCTGATTTTTTTTCTAAAAAGCTGATTCCCGCTGCCGCTAAATATTGTGCTGCTAAATGCATTTGTTTTTCCATGGTATATTATTTAATTCCTGCGTAATTAATTCCTGTTAGTTTATGTAGGTCGTAGTTGAAAGTTGAAAGGTCGCCATGTTTGAATTTTGAAACATCATTATATCCACAAGCCCTCGCGATTACTTTTATTAAGTTGTTCGTGGCATCAAAAAAGTTGTGTAGTTGTTTAGCTGAAGATTCAATAATTAATCGACTTCGCAAGGATTCTTTTTGGGTTGCAATCCCAACAGGACAATTATTCGACCCACAGGCTCGCATCCCCAAACAACCTATTGCCTGTAATGCGGAATTGGCAACTGCGATAGCATCTGCTCCGAGCATTAAAGCCTTGGCAAAATCTTCGGCTACTCGTAAACCACCAGTTATTATCAAAGTGACGTCTGTAGCTCCAACTTTGTCCAAGTATTTTCTGGCTCTGGCTAAAGCAGGAATGGTTGGTACGTTAATATTATCCCTTAAAATATTTGGCGCCGAACCTGTTCCACCACCACGGCCATCGAGGATGATATAATCCACACCAACATCAAGAGCAAATTGAATATCTTTCTCAATATGACTTGCTGCGATTTTAAAACCGATTGGAATTCCACCTGTACGTTTTCTTACTTTATTTGCAAATTCTTTAAAGTCTTCTACCGTATGAAAATTGGGATTGGCAGCTGGGGAAATAGCTGTCTCACCTGCTTTAAGTCCACGGACGGCTGCAATTTCTGCACTTACTTTAATTCCGGGAAGATGGCCTCCTGTTCCTGTTTTGGCACCTTGACCTCCTTTAAAATGAAAGGCTTGTACGTGGTCTAATTTATCCCATGAAAATCCAAATTGTGCCGAAGCCAGTTCGTAAAAATATCTGCTATTATTTGATTGTTCCTCTGGCAACATGCCTCCTTCTCCGGAGCAAATTCCGGTTCCTGACAGTTCCGCACCTTTGGACAAGGCAATTTTTGCTTCACGCGATAGTGCACCAAAACTCATATCGCTGACGAATAATGGGATATCTAATTCCAAAGGCTTTTTGGCTTTTGGGCCGATAACCACTTTTGTCGACACTTCATCTTCATCTAAAAGTGGTCTTGTAGCCAATTGCGCTGGTAAAAATTGGATATCACTCCATTTTGGCAACGTATCTCTATCTACACCCATTGCTGCCGAAAAACCATGCTGCCCTATGTTTTTAAGACCATTTTTTGCAAGTTCTTTAATATAACCTGTAAAGGGTTCGGTTTCTTCAGGATGTGTATCAGCATAAGCTCCTAAATACTCATCCCGATTAAATGGTTGTGGATGGTTTTCTAAATATGCATCAATTTCGAAAGCATCCACAAACAAATCATCGCCTTCAATTTTTGTGGAAAATTTATGAAGGAATTCCTTGTTGTTGTATTCTGAAACTCCCGAGTCCACACGATAATCCCATCCATGTACTCCACAAATGAGATTGTGACCTTCTATGTGACCATCAGCCATTAATGCGCCTCTGTGCAGACATCTTCCGTATAATACCGAAATATCACCATCAAAATCTAGTATTACCAAATCCAAGCCGTTTACTACAGCATGTTCGGGTTCTTTGTTTTTTAGTTCGCTGATTTTAGCGATTACAGTTGGTTTTTTCATTTGTATTTATTTGGTTTTAAAAAGCTAAACTTAAAAGTAGATTGAGTCGTCCTCCTTCATCGGAACTGAAATATCCTACGTTGGTCGTTGTAAATCCGGCAATATTGAAATAAACACCTCCTCCTGGTGTGGTATGCCATTCGCTGGAATCATCCTCATCGACCCAAACACGTCCATAATCAAAACCGCCATATACACCGAAAGTAATTGGAATAATAGAATTTCTGATTCTACCTAATGAGAGACGTAAATCAGAGTTTTGATAATAGGAACTCTTACCGCTAAAGCGTTCTTGTCGTAATCCACGCAAGCCATCTCCATCACCAATCGTTGCAGCTTGATGAAATTCATAGTCATCGCTCAAGTTAAAATGTGCTTTGAACTTTGTAGCATACACCAAAATTCCTTTTCGGTCAATTTTGGTGGTTAGTCGAAGCTCTGGAATGACATAAGGAAACCCTCTGTCTTCGTCGAAATTCGCTTTATAACCTGCAGCAACTTTAAATTGAATACCCGATTTTGGCTGTGTTTCGCTATCAAAATTTTTGTATTCATAGGAAGCTTCGGCACCAAAAAAGTCTTGTCCTTCAAAAACTTTTGGATTTACATTGGCCATCTCGATAAAACGGTCTTCGCTTCTTTCAGCCTCTATATTTTCATAAGTTACACCAAATTTCACAACGCTTCCTTGATAGCCTCTGAAAATCAAGGATGGCGCAAAAAATAATTGTTGAAGCCGCACACGGTTAAAATCTAAACTCAAATCCAGTTCATCTTCCGGGTTGATGGTTTCATTGCCAAATCCGAAGAAGTTATTGGTATAACTGGAACTTGAATAGCCTGCACTGATTCCTAAATTCACATCGTTGAATAGGTTTGCGAATTCTCCATTATATTCCAACTCAACACCTGATGTTTCTGTAATGTATATGGCACTCAAACTATGTTTGGCGGTAAATGGATTTCTGCGTAATGAATTTTTTGTGTAATTAAAAACAGCTCCTATTTTCAACCCATCATCGGGATTTGAAGCAATAATTGGTAGAGTATTATGTAAATCCCTGCGATTCTTTTTGTAGTAGTATGTATTCAAATCATAATTGTCCGATAGTGTTTTGGCAACAGGGGATTCAAATGTATTGGGTTTCGATTTCTGGTCGAATACACGAAGGTTTCGTTTGTTTTCGATACGATAGGTATCATTGTTTTGTCCACCAATAATTTTTATTTTTATGTACTTATTGCCTTCTCCAATAACTTCAAAAATATCTTCATCATCCAACCCATAAATCCATAACTCGTTGGTAACAGATTTGTCATAATCAACATTCCAAAATTCAGTGCTCATTTTTCCGTCCGTCATTCTAAAACCGGAAACATTGGTAATGCCATTTGGTTTGCGCGTGATTATAAAGTGATCCTTTTTATCGGTACCTGTTATAAGCACACATGAACGTAGATATTCATACATGTTGACGGCATTTTCCTCAACTTTGACCGTGCGCTGTAACATTGCGGTTTTAATTTTAGCAATTTTTTGTTGATCAACTTCTATCGGAAATTTTTTAAATGCATTCTCTATGACTTCTTCCGTGAGATTTTCTTTTATGAATTTAGCTTCTCGCAACCAATCCTCTTGGGTGTGATTAATTAATACTGCCAAGTCAACATCGTCGCCCCCATCATTAAACCAATTTGTATAGCTATAAGTGCAATCATAACGCTGCATAAACCGCATCGGAGGACTTATGGTGGTGATGGCACCTAACATAAAACCATCGAAATCGGAAAACATTTGGTCTCTATCCCTTGGAATTGGTTCGTACAAATCCACGCCATTTTCCTGTTCTTGCACGGCCCATTTCCACTGGTCTGCGTGACGATCCCAATCACCAATAATATTGTCAAAAAGCCGGGTGCGTATGTACAA
Organism: Gillisia sp.; assembly: GCA_041752645.1. Classification (GTDB taxonomy): domain Bacteria; phylum Bacteroidota; class Bacteroidia; order Flavobacteriales; family Flavobacteriaceae; genus Gillisia. The sequence goes on from JBGSWA010000203.1 coordinate 11,762, forward strand.
GGCTTCGTTGATGGCAATTTTATCTTTTCGACGTAGTTCTTCCAGCAAATCAAGCGTGCTCTCTATTTTATCCGTACTTCCAAGGCTTTCTACATTGCTAAAACCATCTGAAAGACGTTCTTCAATAAAATAAAGTTTATCGCCGTAATTTTCATTGTACTTGCCAAGTGCTTTTTGCTTTGGAATAAAGTATAGTTCCGTATTGGAATGATAGATATTAAGGGCATCGGATAGGTCTCCAACCGTTAATGATGCATAAGGGTTTGCCGTAGTCCAGAAATCTTGAAGTAATTGTATAAAGTAGGTGTCTTCAACATCAGGTTCGAGATAGTTCGTCTTGAAAAGGAAATATTGAATAAAACGCAATGCACTTTTCTTGGTAGAACGCATGGCGTATTGTTTACCATTTTGGTCTTGTACCCGAAGCGAACTGGTCTGGTGTCCACCACCTTTTCTTAAAACTGACAATCCTCCATATAAGGTATCCAAGAGCGCTGCCTTAACCTTAATTTCCTGTTCATAATCTTTTCTATAATGTTCTCCCCAAAGGACTTTATAAAATCCAGAACGTTTTAATTCTTCAGGTTGATAAATGGATTTATTGACATAGGATGGTGTATCGTACTCATTGTAATCAGATTGTGTAACTTCTTCCGCTGAAGCAATAATTTCTGAAGCAAATAATGATGCTTCAAAATTATTGGAAATACCATAAAAACTCACCCACATCGAACCATCCTTGAAGGCTGTTATTTTAGAAAAACCGGCTTCATTACCGTGAAATTGACTCTTTCCACCTCCTCTAGCAGGACTTACTTCTCCACCGGCACCGCTAATTACGATAGGTATATGTTTATCAATAAGCAATTGCAAATTTTGCTCATGACCAGAAACAAAAACAACATTTTCCGATAGTTGGGCAATAGTTAACATCCGCTTGCTAAATTCCTTATAATATTTATTGTTTATACTTTTAGGGTTAATGCCGAAAGAATATGGATTACCATATTGCCCATAAGAAGCAATAGGATGATAAGTCGCAATCAAAACTGTTTTGCCTTGACTCTTAACAATCTCTGCTTCGACTTCTACATAAAAATCGTTCTTGTTTTTAATGTCGCAATGGTCATTAATATTTGGAACTTTATCCCAATCCATTAAAGCCCATTGTGAATCGATTAGCAATAAATCTACATCGTCATTGATTTTTACTTTTTCAATTGGGCATCCTTTTTCTGGCTGAAAAATATTCTTATTCTGGAATTTATTTTCTAAATAATTTTCTTGTGCTTTCAATTCTTTTAAGCCAGATTTCCAATCTGAAATTCCGGGAATAAAATAAATATTATTTGAGAAAGGCTTGAGTTTATCGATATAACTATCAATGTTTGATTTTCCGATGTTTTTCTTTTCTGAAAAGCCTTCTTTAGAAACATTGTTGCCAAGTAAAAGTAAAGTACCTTTTGAACCTGCTTCTTCCATTTCGGAAGCTAATGCATTTAATACTGGATTATTTTGATTACTATCTTGATTTCCAAGATTACCTGTTGCATAAAAGATATGCGAAACTTCTTTTTCTGGAAG
>JBGSWA010000204.1:0-16110 GCA_041752645.1 Gillisia sp.
TAATGGAAGATTTGACCGCAGATAGCATCAATAAAGAAGTTGAAAAATCAGTTGAAAAATCAGGTTCTGCACTAACGTATGGATACAAAGGTTATTCAAAATTAAAAGAGAAAATTGCCAATCACGAGATTGTGATAGAACCAAACAAAACAAAATCCGCAAAAGTATTTCCCTGGGTAAACAGGAGTATTAGTAATGCTAAAAAGAACCTTTTAGGAAACCATCATAATTGTATGAATCAGCAATATGTTCAGAATTATCTTGACGAGTTCTCTTATAAGTTTAACAGACGTTATTTTGGGGATAACCTATCCGATAAACTGATGATTGCTGCTTTAGAAACAACTTGGTACAAGTAACGGACAGTCATATTAATTTTTTAAGGATCTGTGCAAAAGCATTATAAATAATCCTGCAATCTATAAGTTTCCCAAATGTTTTGATCACATCCAATCAAAGTTTATTTACAAACGGAGCATTAGAGCAAATTGCAACAACCACCTTCAAAAACCTAACTGATTTTGAAAAAGGAACTGTTTTAAAAAATGAAGTAGTATTGAAAACCTGATAAATTATAATATTAATTTTAAACAACTCAACAAAGGCGTACAACAGATAGGAACGAAAAAGGTGGTCAGAACCATAAGTAGCAAGTACCACCCTCAGGTTAAGGCATTTGTTAATACATTCGCAGATGGAAGCGAGCGACAGGGTCTTTTCGGCAAAATTGTTACAGCCCATAGCATCTATACTTTCTTTGAAAACATCGTAGATATCCTGGAATTTATAAGCCTTTTTATGATATCTATCATCTTTTAAACTACACCGATGCTCTAGCTTTGTTTTTTATTTTTATTTTAAATATAAAATCATCCTATATTTTATGATTAATTAAAAATAACAACTCAAAACAAACTATAAATAATTATATATGAATATTTCACATATTGAGCACATTGGAATAGCAGTGGACAATTTAGAAGAATCCATTCACTACTATGAAGAAATTTTAGGGTTAAAATGTTACGCCATTGAAGAGGTTGTTGATCAGAAAGTGAAAACAGCCTTTTTTATGGTTGGTACCACAAAAATTGAATTATTGGAAAGCACTTCACCAGAAGGTCCAATTGGAAAATTTATCTCCAAAAAAGGCCAAGGGATTCACCATATTGCTTTTGCAGTTAAGGACGCTACAGAAGCCTTGAAATTAGCAGAAAAAAGAGGCGTACAACTCGTTGATAACCAATCTCGCAAAGGAGCTGAAGGATTAAATATTGGTTTTCTTCATCCAAAATCAACCCACGGGGTATTAACAGAACTCTGTTCTAAGCAAGAATAACAAATCATTAGAAAGCAGATAAGCAAATTAATTATTATGGCAAATCAAGAAAAAATTAATGAACTCATTGAAAAAAGAGTTGAAGCAAAACTGGGTGGAGGTGAAAAGCGTATTGATTCACAACATGCCAAAGGCAAATTAACTGCCCGTGAACGAATAGATATACTTTTGGATGATGATAGTTTTGAAGAGTTTGATATGTTCGTAACCCATAGAACAAAATCATTTGGACTCGATAAACAAATTTACCTTTCTGATGGTGTAGTAACGGGGCATGGTACAATTGATGGAAGAATCGTTTATGTCTTCTCCCAAGATTTTACCGTTTTTGGCGGATCACTTTCGGAAACTTATGCCTTGAAAATTTGTAAAATAATGGACATGGCAATGAAAATTGGAGTCCCGGTAATTGGCCTTAATGACAGTGGTGGAGCTCGTATTCAAGAAGGGGTAAGATCCTTAGCAGGATATGCCGAAATTTTCCAAAGAAACATTATGGCTTCTGGGGTAATTCCGCAAATTTCTTCAATTTTGGGCCCTTGTGCAGGTGGAGCGGTTTATTCTCCAGCTTTGACTGATTTCACGATCATGACAGACAAAACAAGTTATATGTTTGTAACCGGACCAAAAGTGGTACACACGGTAACTGGGGAGGTTGTAACCGCAGAAGAATTAGGGGGAGCGCAGATCCATTCTACAAAATCTGGAGTTTCGCATTTCCTGGCTGACAACGATGAAGAAAATCTTTTACTAATCAGAAAATTAATCAGCTACTTTCCATCAAATAATCTGGAAGATCCACCAACTATTAAATGTGACGACCCTATTGATAGATTAGACGATATCCTCAATGATATAATCCCGGAAAACCCAAATCAACCTTATGATATAGTCGATGTTATTTCAACGATTACAGATAACGGCGAATTTACGGAAGTACATAGAAACTACGCCAAAAATATTGTTGTTGGATTTGCACGATTTAATGGTCATCCGGTTGGTATAGTAGCGAATCAGCCAAAATACTACGCCGGGGTTTTAGATTGTGAAGCTTCAAGAAAAGCAGCCCGGTTTGTTCGTTTTTGTGATGCCTTCAATATCCCTATTGTAACCTTGGTTGATGTACCGGGTTTCTTACCAGGTACCGGACAAGAATATGGAGGAATTATTCTTCACGGAGCAAAACTATTATTTGCTTACGGAGAAGCTACTGTTCCAAAAATTACAATCACCCTTCGTAAATCTTATGGCGGAGCTCATGATGTGATGAGCTGTAAACAATTACGTGGAGATTTAAATTATGCATGGCCCACAGCTGAAATTGCAGTTATGGGAGCGAAAGGAGCTGTAGAAGTCCTCGAAGGAACTAACATTCGCAAGATAGAAGATGCAGACGAAAAACTAGATTATATCGAGAAAAAAGAGGATGAATATACCAATAAATTCGCAAATCCTTATGTTGCAGCAAAATATGGTTTTATTGATGATGTAATTGAACCTAGAAATACGCGATTCAGAATTATTCGAGGATTAGAATTACTGGCGAATAAAAAAGACATAAACCCTCCTAAGAAACATTCTAACATACCACTATAATGTTCATAAAATCATTCATTGATCCAATAAGCCAAGGATACGTTATTTTAATAACCGGAATATTAATTGTTTTTACCGCATTGCTCATCCTATCCCTATTTTTTAAATATGGAATGCCTGTTTTGCTATATATATATAAGATAATCTCAAAAGGCAGAGATAAAAAGGTTAAAGATATTTCAATTGTTGTTGATGAAAATTTTACTGGAGAAATTGCAGCTGCTATTTCAACTGCAATCCACTTTTACCTTCAGGAACAGCACGATAGTGAAAATGCAGTATTGACTATTAAGCAAGCGAGAAAATTATACTCTCCTTGGAGTTCAAAAATATATGGCACACACAATAGACTTTAACTGACTATGGATTATTTGTTATAAAATCTTATAACTAGAAACAACAAGAACCATGAAAAATTTTAAATTTAGAATTAACGAAAACAATTACCAAGTTAAAATTGTTTCACATGAAGATAATATTATAGAATTAGAAGTTAACGGATCTTCTTATTCTGTTAAAATGAGTGAGGAAATAAAAAAACCTAAAACTCCCGTGCTAGTTCGTTCCTCCTCTAAAAGACCTGCTGAACCACCAAAAATAAGCCCCGGTTCGGAAAAAACAAAAATTTTAGCACCTATTCCAGGAGTAATTTTATCCATTGATGTAAAGGTTGGAGATACAATTAAGATAGACGATAGATTGTTGGTTCTTGAAGCTATGAAAATGGAAAATAGCATTACTTCAGAAAAAGCGGGAACAATCAGCGCGGTTCATATTAGAGTTGGACAACAAGTATTACAAAATGAATTATTGATTGAATTGGATTAGGAATTTCACGGTTATCGGTTCTGAAATTAATTGTTAACCGATAGAAAAAAACCATATCTCGCAAAAAAATAAAAAATGAAGAAAATATTATTAATATTTGGGGTTCTATCGCTTCTGATTTCTATCAGACCAGCCTTGGGATTAAATACAACCTCAACAAATTCAGAATCATCAACAACTGCCGTACAAAATGATGAGGTAAAACAAGGAAGTTTTCTTGATGAGGGAATTGAAGGAATTAAACAATTTTATAATTACACTGGTTTTGCAAATGCTACTTCCGGGCATTTAATTATGATCATAATTGGGATCACATTTATATACTTGGGTATTAAATTCGATTACGAACCCCTACTTTTAATTCCGATAGGTTTAGGTGTTATCATTGGAAACATTCCTTTTGTTGCAGGAAATGAAACAGGTATTTATGAAGACGGATCCGTATTGAATTATTTATATTTTGGTGTAATAAAAGGAATTTATCCGCCATTAATCTTTTTGGGAATTGGAGCGATGACAGATTTTTCTTCCTTGATAGCTAATCCAAAGTTAATGCTCTTAGGAGCTGCCGCACAAGTTGGAGTGTTCGTAACATTTATAGGTGCACTTTATTTGGGGTTCAACCTTCCTGAGGCCGGAGCTATAGGGATAATTGGAGGTGCCGATGGACCTACAGCTATTTTCCTTTCTTCCAAACTAGCAAATGGGATTAATATATTAGCAGACGGCACAACAGTAAAAAATCTTATTGGTCCAATTGCAATTGCTTCATATTCATATATGGCGCTAATCCCGGTTATCCAACCACCAATAATGAAATTGCTCACTTCTAAGAAAGAAAGATTGATTCGAATGAAGCCACTTAGAGCTGTTTCTCAGAAGGAAAAAATGATATTCCCAATTGTGGGATTAATATTGACAACTTTTATATCACCAAGTGCCTTGCCACTATTAGGTATGTTGTTCTTTGGAAACTTACTGAAAGAATCCGGAAAAACAGAAAGACTTGCGGATACAGCACGTACCAAATTAATTGACATCGTTACAATCCTATTAGGTGTTACAGTAGGCGCCTCTACACAAGCAGACATCTTTGTTACAAAGGATTCCCTGTTGATTTTCGGACTTGGGGCAATTTCCTTTGTTATTGCAACTATGTGCGGGTTACTTTTTGCCAAATTTATGAACGTATTCCTCAAGGGTAACGACAAGATAAACCCCTTAATTGGTGCCGCTGGCGTTTCTGCCGTTCCGAACAGCGCGAGAGTTGTGCATTCTGTAGGATTAAAAGAAGATCCAAATAACTTTTTAATAATGCACGCAATGGCACCTAACGTTGCGGGGGTAATTGGTTCTGCAGTTGCTGCGGGTATCATATTAAGTTTTTTAGGATAATTGTTTATGGTTAGCTTAAGCTTAACAACCTATTAAAATTTTAAACAAGATGAAAATACCAAATGTAATGACAGCCCAGGATGCTGTTAAACTAATAAAATCGGGAGATAGAGTATTGATCCAAGGAGGATCTGCAACCCCTCAAACTTTAGTTAGAGCGATGGTTGACCGTGCTCCTGAACTAAAAGGCGTTGAAATTGTACACCTCCATACAGAGGGAGAATGCGGATACACCGCTCCGGAATTAAGGGAAAGTTTTCATACAAATGCTTTCTTCATTGGAGGAAATATCAGAAAAATGATTGGAGACACGGCAGATTATATTCCGATTTTTTTAAGTGATATTCCAAGTTTATTCCGACTGGGATACATGGATTTAGATGTGGTTCTAGTAAATGTTTCCACCCCAGACAAACATGGGTTTTGTTCTTTAGGAGTTTCAGTAGATATTGTGATATCTGCCATTGAAAAAGGAAAAAAGGTAATTGCACAAATAAACTCGCGTATGCCACGTACCTTTGGTGACGCACTTGTTCATCTAAACCATTTTCATGCTTGTGTATTGCTTGAAGAAGAAATCTACGAAATGAAGTTTATTGCTCCTACTGAAGTTGAAAAAGCAATTGGTAAAAATATTGCTGAAATTATTGAGGATGGCGCTACCCTTCAAATGGGTATTGGAGGCATTCCCAATGCAGTTCTAACTTGCCTGCACAATCACAAAGATTTAGGAATTCATACAGAAATGTTCTCTGAGGGAATAGTTGATTTGGTTGAAAAGGGAATTGTAAATGGTTCAAAGAAAAAATTGAATCCCTATAAAATAATTTCCGGCTTTGCCATGGGAACAAGACGTTTATATGATTTTATGGATGACAACCCTGAAATAGAAATGTTGGACATAGCTTATGTTAATGATACCTCGATCATTCGTCAGAACCCAAAAGTAACAGCTATTAACTCAGCTATTGAAATAGATATTACGGGGCAGGTTTGCGCCGATTCTATCGGTACAAGAATGTTTTCTGGTGTTGGCGGACAAATGGACTTTATGCGTGGAGCAGCTTTATCTCAAGGTGGAAAACCAATTATAGCGATTACCTCTACAACCTTAAAAGGTGTTTCTAAAATTGTTCCCTTCTTAAAAAAAGGAGCAGGGGTGGTAACAACGCGTGCACATGCAAGATTTGTAGCAACAGAATATGGAATTGCTGAATTATTTGGCAAAAACTTAAAACAACGTGCTCAATCCCTTAGAAATATTGCACACCCTGATCACAGAGAAGAATTAGATAAGGCAATTTTTGAAAGGTTTGGAAGTAGTTTAATGAGTTACTAATTTTATGTCAAACTTCTGATAATAACCCGTATCTTTTTTATTATCAGTACTAGATATATCCATAATTAATATAAAATATTATGAACGATAATAATAAATCGCTTTTTTTAAATTTCAATCCTGTTTCAAAACAGGAATGGATAGAAAAAGTGAACATTGATTTAAAGGGCGAGGATTTCGACAGGAAACTTGTATGGAAAAACCTGAGTAAAATAGACATCCAACCTTTCTACAATGTGGAGGATGAACAGCAATATTTAAAAAATACAGGAGAAAACTCTCAATCCTTAATTAACTACAGGAGTATTATTGTAGTATCTGAGCAGAACGGGAATACTCTTGCCTTAAAAGCAATTGAAGAAGGAATCAGCGGATTACTTTTCGATCTAAAAGAACACGTATCTGCGAATAAACTTCTTGAAGGCATTGACCTAAATGCAATTACTGTTTCATTCAAATTAAGAGGTAATGAATTGGAGTTCGCAAATGATTTCTTTGCTTTTGTAACCCAAAATAATGTAGCAAAGAAAAATTTGAAAGGTTATTTTGATTTGGAATTAATAACAAATTATGTAACCAAAGGAACTATTGATGCCAGCATATTTAATAAAACTGCAGCACTCGTTAAATTAGCGACAGAGTATCCTAATTTTAAGGCCATTAGCATTACCGGAGGAGAATATTTAGATTCCGGCGCGAATCAAGTTCAAGAGATTGCCTATACCCTTAATTCCCTAGTTTACCTCATTGAGCAATATTTAGAAAGAGGTATTGAAATTCAAACAATTTTTGACAATCTACATATCCAATTAGCGATTGGCTCTGAATATTTTATTGAGATAGGCAAGTTTCGAGCCTTTAACAATTTACTTTCTGAAGTCGCTAAAAAATACGGTGTTTCCGAATTTTCACATTCCCTTACTGCAAGAACTTCTGTCTGGAGTAAATCAATTACGGATGCCCACACAAATTTATTACGTGCAACAACAGAAGCCATGTCGGCAATTTTAGGAAATGTCAACGGGGTTTTAATCGATGCCTATGATAAAGAATTTAACGTTGCATCAGATTTTTCAAGCAGAATTGCTGGAAATATAGCAATAATACTAAAAGAGGAATCTTACTTTGGTAAAGTAGCCAATCCGGTTGACGGATCTTATTATATTGAAGAAGTTAGTGCTAAAATTGCAGAGAAAGCATTATCACTTTTTAAAACAATTCAAGAGAATGGTGGTTTTTACCAATCCTTTGAATCCGAATTAATTCAACAACAAATCGCTGAAATTCGTTTCGAAAAAATAAAATTGTTAAGCCAGCGAAGACTTGTAATGGTAGGGGTGAACAAGTATCCTAACTTAATGGAAACCGTTGCTGCACCTATTCTTTCTGAAGGTGAAATGGATAACAATACTAAATTGTTGACACCGAGAAGGGCGTCCCTGGAAATAGAGGCAATAAGAAAAAATACAGAAGAACTGGTAGAAAAAACTAGAAAACGCCCAATTGTTGAACTTTCAAGTTTTGGAAATTTAACCATGAGAAAGGCAAGAGCTGCTTTTGCTTATGATTTTATGGGTGTTAGCGGATTTACCGTTTTGCAGGAGCAAAGCTACCATTCTGCCGAGCAAGCTGCAGAAGAAAGTGCAAAATCAACATCTAATGTGGTTGTTATTTGCAGCTCAGATCAGGATTATGAAGAAGGTGCCCTTCAATTTGTAAAAATTTTTAGAGCTCTAAATAAAGATAAAGTATTGTTATTGGCAGGGAACCCAACTAATTTAATTGAGGTATTAACTGTCGCTGGTTTAGATGGATGTATCCACGTAAAATCAGATATAATAACTACTATTTCAAGTGTTCAGTACAAAGTTCGAAAAACTATAAAAACCTTAGAAGTATGAAACCAGATTTTTCAGATATCAACTTAAATTCAGCACCGAAACAAAAAGCAATTTCCTCGGAGAATCAGGAAGTTTGGAATACTCCTGAAGGAATCCCCGTAAAAAAACATTTTACAAAAGAAGATATAAAAGATGCGGAGCATTTAAAATTTGTTGCCGGATTACCTCCCTTCACAAGGGGTCCCTACAGCACAATGTACGCCCTACGCCCCTGGACAATTCGCCAATATGCCGGATTTTCTACTGCAGAGGAATCCAATGCATTTTACAGAAAAAATTTAGCCGCCGGGCAAAAGGGACTTTCGGTTGCTTTTGATTTAGCTACTCACCGGGGTTATGATTCCGATCACCCCCGTGTAACAGGTGATGTTGGTAAAGCTGGTGTGGCGATAGATTCCATCTTGGATATGGAAATTTTATTTGACCAAATCCCCTTGGATAAAATGTCCGTTTCAATGACAATGAATGGGGCGGTTCTTCCAATTATGGCATTTTACATTGCAGCTGCTAAAAAACAAGGTGTTGCTTTAGATCAGCTTAGCGGAACCATTCAGAATGATATTTTGAAGGAATTTATGGTTAGAAACACCTACATCTATCCACCCTTGCCTTCTATGTCTATTATTGGCGATATTTTTGAATACACTACTAAAAATATGCCCAAATTTAATTCGATTTCTATCAGCGGATACCACATGCAAGAAGCTGGAGCAACTGCTGATATTGAGTTAGCTTATACCTTAGCTGATGGTATGGAGTATATTAGAACTGGGTTAGCCTCAGGCTTAAAAATTGATGAATTTGCGCCTCGATTGTCTTTTTTCTGGGCAGTTGGAATGAATCACTTTATGGAAATTGCTAAAATGCGTGCTGCACGTATGCTTTGGGCAAAAATCATAAAACAATTCAATCCACAAAATCCAAAATCTATGGCATTGCGCACCCATAGCCAAACTTCCGGTTGGAGTTTAAGCGAGCAGGATCCTTTCAACAACGTGGCAAGGACATGCGTTGAAGCCATGGCTGCCAGTTTAGGAGGTACCCAATCGTTACACACAAATGCATTGGATGAAGCTATTGCCTTGCCAACAGATTTTTCTGCAAGAATAGCTCGTAACACACAGATTTTTATTCAGGAAGAAACCCAAATCACTAAGGCAGTTGATCCTTGGGCTGGTTCATACTACGTGGAATACCTAACCCAAGAAATTGCTAAAAAGGCATGGAAATTAATTGAAGAGGTAGAAGAACTCGGCGGAATGGCTAAAGCTATTGAAACCGGAGTTCCAAAAATACGAATAGAAGAAGCCTCAGCTCGCAAACAAGCCAGATTAGATTCAGGTCAGGATATTTTAGTAGGGGTGAATAAATTCAAAACAAAAGAAAAATCTAATATTGAAATTCTCGATATAGATAATACCGCGGTTAGGGATTCACAGATTGCTCGATTGAACAAAATGAAAACTGACCGAGATCAATCCTTAGTTGATGCAAATTTAGCTGCATTATCTAAATGTGCAGAAACCGGAAAAGGCAATTTATTGGAATTAGCAGTAGAGGCTGCCGAAAATTTTAGCACCTTAGGCGAAATTTCTGATGCCTTAGAGGTCCATTTTGGTCGTCATAAAGCAAATACTAATTTAATAAGTGGCGTGTATAGTAAGGAAATAAATAACGACAGCACCTTTGCAAAAGCTCAAAAATTAGCTGATAAATTCGCAGAGATAGAAGGGCGTCGTCCTCGTGTAATGATTGCTAAAATGGGGCAAGACGGGCACGACAGAGGAGCAAAAGTAGTCGCTTCCAGTTTTGCCGATTTAGGTTTTGATGTTGATATGGGATCCTTGTTCCAAACCCCAAAAGAAGTAGCAAAACAAGCCATTGAAAATGATGTTCATTTTGTTGGTGCTTCAAGTTTAGCTGCCGGGCATAAAACCTTAATTCCTCAATTAATCGAGGAATTGGATAAATTGGGAAGGTCAGATATTATGATTTTTGCTGGTGGGGTAATACCGGCAAAAGATTACGACTATTTATTGGAAAGAAAGGTGGCTGCCATCTTCGGTCCTGGTACTGTTATTTCCGAATCTGCAATCACAATCTTGGAGATGTATTTACATAAGGAATAATATTGTAATTATTTAATTCAAAAACCCCTAGACTTTTTTATATTTCTGGGGGTTTTTAAGTATTATTTTTTGAGGTTAATCTCAGTTTTTCATTAAAAATGAATTTTTAAACTCCTCAATAATTTGCTGCGCAGCCTTTACAGGAGATGTTTTAGCTGAAACAATCTCCTTCTCCATAATCGAAAGCCGATTTGCAATATTTTTCGAACCATAAAACAGATGTTTCAGCTCCTCATTGATATTGTTATACATCCATTGAATTTGTTGATGTTTCCTATTCTTTTCAAAATACCCATTCTCTACAACCAATTCTTTGTATTTTGAAATTTCATCCCATACATTCGATATTCCTATATTTTTAAGTGCTGAAGCACAGCTTACTACGGGAGTCCAACCAGATTCCGATTGAGGAAAAATATGCAATGCGTTTTGGTATTGTAATCTCGCTATTTCACTCTTACGGAGGTTATCTCCATCAGCCTTATTAATAACAACCATATCAGCCATTTCCATTATTCCCTTTTTAATACCTTGCAGTTCATCTCCCGCCCCGGATAACATCAAAAGGAGGAAAAAATCAGTCATTCCATGTACCGCAGTTTCAGACTGACCAACTCCGACTGTTTCAATCAAAATAACGTCGTAACTGGCAGCCTCACATAGTAACATTGTTTCTCCTGTTTTATTGGCAACACCTCCGAGTGTATCTCCGGAAGCAGAAGGCCTGATATAAGCTTCCTCTAAATTTGCCAGTTCTTCCATTCGGGTTTTATCACCCAGAATACTTCCTTTTGAACGTTGACTACTAGGATCAATTGATAAAATAGCAACTCTGAAACCTTTGTTAATTAAGTGTTTTCCAAATACTTCAATAAACGTGCTTTTGCCAACACCGGGAACTCCTGTTATTCCAATTCTGATGGAATTACCGGAATGTGCAAGGATTGCTTGAACAATTTTTTTTGCGAGTTTTTTATCGCTTTCCAAATTACTTTCTATAATAGTAATCGCCCTTGATAGTATTACTCTATCACTTCTCAAAATACCATTTATATATTCTTCTGCCTGTAATCTGCTTTTTGGTTTGTAGTTTTTCATCAATTAATTACTCTATAATAACGGGTTCTTATCTCAACTTCTCCTTCAATTTTTTTATTCACGGTGGCACAGAAAAACAGGAAGTCAATCCAATGCGTTTAGAAAATCAAACTATTTAATATTATAAATAGCAAGATCAAAGGTAAGCATATTGCCAAAATGAACCACAGGGAAGCAGTGAATTTTAAACAATGATATTAGCTATAATACGACAACTCACAAGTTTCCTCAATGCTCTGACCACCTCCCGTCAGGCTTTTTTTTTAATTAGGAAGTATTAGAGGAAAGCGCAACCACCTTCATCAAAAACCTAGATTTTGAAAAAGGGGATCTATTGAAAATCACGGAAAGTTAAGAAACTGAAAAATTAAATATTCTTTTAATTTAGACATCTCAGCCCATTTTTAAAAAATCAAAACAAACTCATTTGCCCGGTTTTATACTGAGGGTGCAGGTCACAGTTTAATTCAGGAGTACTCCTTTCTAAAAGATATTTTTTTCGGGCTATTTTAAATTGTTGATGTACCTGCTCTGCAATATTACCTGTTCCTTTCATTCTTCTTCCAAATTCACTGTCGCTTAAATTTCCAGCATGACAATCCTCTATTTGATGCAATACTTTTTCAGCCCTGTCTGGCAAGGTTTTTTTGATCCAGTCAGAAAAAATCCCACCAATGGCGCCGTTTAAGCGTACCATGGTGTACCCAACGCTCAGGGCTCCTCTCTCGGCAACCGCTTTAACCAAAGGCAAAATTTCGTGGCTGTTAATCCCAGGGATTATAGGGGCCATCATCACGCTTACAGGAATATTTTCTGAAGAAAGTTTTTCCAAGGTTTCAAGTCGCTTTGTTACACTTGCCGTTCGCGGTTCCATCATGCGTCTAATTTCTTCATTCAAGGAAGTAATAGAGAGATTTACGTGTACTAAATTATCTGCTGCCAATTCTTTTAAAATGTCCATATCCCTCTGTATCAAGGCATTTTTAGTGATGATTCCCACCGGATGTTTGTATTTTAAAAAGGTTTGTAAAAGCCCCCTTGTGATTTGAAGATTTTTTTCAGTTGGCTGGTAGCAATCGGTATTTCCGGACAATACAATGGGAGCAGCCTGCCAGGTTTTACCTTGCAATTTTTTTTCCAGCAATTCCACCGCGTTCCTCTTAACCAGGATCTTTTTTTCAAAATCCAATCCGGCACTGTAACCCCAATATTCATGGGTATTTCTTGCATAACAATAAACGCATCCGTGTTCACAACCCTGATAAGGATTCAGGGAATATCCCATTCCCACATCGGGGCTAGTGATCTTATTGACTATGGTTTTAGGAAAGGTTTCTATTAAAACCGTTTTAGATTTTTGTGCTTCTTCCCCTTCCGCTGCACAAAAATTTAGAAATTCATCCCGGAAATAGTGACTGTGGGCATCAAATTTATTGATGACATTCAGCTGCGCCCCTCTTCCTTTTATATAATCTCCTGAACCCGACATATTACAAAATTATGTAAAATTTCCATATTAAAGGAATTATTCCATAATTTTTATCCTCCCGGGAATTCTGCCTTGCGTTTATTTAAGAATGCGGTGGTTCCCTCCTGAAAATCGGCGGTTCCAAAACAGCTGCCGAATTCTTCTATTTCAGTTTCAAATCCGTTTACCCCCTCCTCAAAATTGGCATTGATCGCTTTTATCGCAGAACTGATGGCTACCAATGAATTCCTCATGATTTTATTGGCGAGATTTTCAGCAATATCCATAAGTCCTTCTTGGGTGGTAACATGGTTAATAAGATTGTACTGAAGCGCCTGATCTGCATCAATCATCCCTGCGGTCATTATCATTTCCATAGCCCGGCCTTTTCCCACGAGCTGTGGCAAACGTTGTGTGCCTCCATATCCGGGGATAAGGCCAAGAGAGACTTCGGGCAATCCCATTTTGGCATTCTCACTGGCAATTCTGAAATGTGCCGCCATCGCTAGTTCCAATCCGCCCCCAAGGGCAAAACCGTTCACCGCGGCAATTACCGGCTTTGAAAAATTGGCGACATAATCGAATAATTTTGCCTGACCTTCAGCTGCAAGTTGTTTTCCTTCTTTGGAAGAATAATCGGAAAACTCGCTGATATCAGCCCCGGCAACAAATGCTTTCTCACCGCTCCCGGTCATAATGATCACTCTCACATCAGGATCAGATTCGGCATTCTTAAAAGCAAGGTGCAATTCCTGGATCGTGTCTTTGTTTAATGCGTTGAGTTTTGAAGGTCGGTTTACTGTGATTCGTAAAATTCCTTCATGATTTTCGGTTAAAACATTCTCATAATTCATATATTATTTTTTTAACGCAATCACCGATTTTTTTATCGGGATTGAAATCATTAGTCTCTATTGAGACCCCCTATTTTTGAGCTTATTTTGGGAATCGTACTGTAAAGACAGTACCTTTATCCCTTTTTGAGGTAAAGGTGATGCTGCCCCCGTAGGTTTCGACCAGGTTTTTCACCATTGCAAGGCCAAGCCCCATTCCACTGGATTTGGTGGTGAATTTAGGCTCAAACACCCTTTCCTTATTTTCTTCGGTTATTCCAATCCCGTTATCGGAAACCGAAATTAATACATCTGTTTCTTCCTCCTCCACTCTTACCAGGATCCGAGGGTCTTCCATACTATCAAGTGCCTGGGTAGCGTTCTTGACGAGATTGGTCACTACCCGGATAAGTTGGGTCCTGTCAAATTTTGCCAAAATCTCGTCTTTTTCTGAAGAGAAAATAATGTAATCTTCATTGAAAATATCCAGTGCAAGTTTTACAATTTTGGGAACATTCAGAATTTCATTTTGCTGTGCCGGCATTTTAGCAAAATTTGAAAAGGCAGAAGCAATGGTACTCATTGTATCTATCTGATAGATTAGCGTATTGCTGTATTCTTCCACTTTTTTATGAATAGATGGATCATTGGGATCAAAATTCCTCTGGAAACTTTGGACACTTAAACGCATTGGGGTTAGCGGATTTTTAATCTCATGCGCCACCTGTTTGGCCATCTCACGCCAGGCCTGTTCCCGCTCTCCTGTTGCCAATTTTACAGCGCTTTCCTCCAACTCATCTATCATAGAATTATAGGCCGATACCAGGGCGTAGATCTCCTCTGAAGCATTATCGATCTCAATTTTTTGATTGCGTTTATCGAGCCGGGTTTCAACGATTTTTTCGGAAATAATATTTAGAGATTTTATGATGTATTTCGAGAGAAAATAAGACAAAATAATGGCTATAAAAAGCATGAAAAGATATACTTCACCCAATTTAAACAAAAATTCATTGAGGTCTTTCCGGAGCATTTGGTCGTCCTGCAGATAAGGCAAATACAGGATGGCAAGAGGCTTGAATTTATTGTCGGTGATATAAGTATAGGAGGATTGAAATTTCTGGCCGTTAACCTCCGATTTCCTAAGGTATCGCTTTTTGCGGGAAGTTTCCAGTTCTTCCAGAATATGTGATGGAATCTGAACATTGGTGGTATCCCTGAAAAAAGATTCGCTGGATTTAATAAGCAACTTCCCGTTCAGATCATAAATAAAGAGTTGCATTTCATGTACCTGGAAAATTTCATAGATCTTGCCTCTTTCCTTAAGAATTACGGCCATATTTTCAGTATTCACCAGATGAGTTGTACTGGCAAGAACAAATTTGATGTTTTCCCTGATGGCCTGTTCCTTGCGTTCCAGACGCTCCCGGTGATAATTTTCAGACTCTTTTTTATATTGAATAACAGTAACCCCTGCAATTAAAATGGAAGCCCCCAATACCAATAAAATCATGGAAATAAAAATACGATTCCTTAAAGAGAGTTTTAATAGCTTCATACAATTTATGAGTGATTAGGCTAAAATAATCAATTATCACACCATATCAGGATTTATTGGATATTGGGATTTTTTAAACACTTTGTCCGATAAATTTGAATCCCTCAGGAAAACCAATTAAAAAAAATCCCTCTTTTTAATTTTATCCCGGAGAAGGTTTAAGATTTGCTCTTATTTCCCGGTTCAGGAAAAAGGCAGTCAGAATTGTTGAAAGAACATCTGCCAGGGGAAAAGAAATCCATACCCCAATTTCCCCAAAATACTTCGGCAGGATCAATACAAGAGGAATAAAAAAGAACCCTTGCCTGGACAATGTCAGTAACAAAGCAGGTATAGCTTTACCAATTGCCTGGAAATAAGCGGAGCCTATCAGCTGTAAAGCTACAATTGGAGTGGCCGCAAAAACCCACCGCATGGCATGCGGGGTTTCTGCAATTATTTTTGGATTGTTTGTGAATATCCTCACAATATTTTCAGAAAAAAACATAATCCCAGCAAAGACGATGAACGCCAAAACACTGGCATATAAAATAGCTGTATTGATGCTTTTACGAACGCGATGCCAATGTTCTGCCCCGTAATTATATCCTGCAATGGGCAAAAATCCCTGGGTCATTCCTAAAATA
>JBGSWA010000205.1:0-8935 GCA_041752645.1 Gillisia sp.
CTGCTAAAATTTTTGCTAACACATTGGCAACAACCTGAGTATTAGCAATTGTAATTCCGATATTCGTTTTCATATTTCCTTGATTTAATAAAGTAGTACTTTTTGATAGAAAAAACAACTCTTTCAGGAAATATAACTCCATTTTTTATCCCAATGATTGCGTGTATTTCAATTCCCCCACCTATTGCAATCGATGCGTACAGACTCCTTTCCTCCATAAAAGGTCTAATTTTATAGCATTACTTTCCATAAAGGCTACAAAACCTCCCTAGGTTATCATGCCTTCATACTAAGCCTATCATGCAAAGACTGAACGTTCACAGTCAAGTAAAGATCTGTCACCTCCAATGGAAAATATTACATAATAAATAAAATGTTTTATATCATTCCTACCTCACCCTAATTTTAAGGAGTATTACTAGTAGCTTGCAGCAAATACAAGCAAAGAAAGCGAAAATAGTATCCGGGTTTTATTAGAAAAAAGCAACGGTTGCTTTATAAAAAGAATTACCGAAAGATTAAAGAGATATAAATGGAACCTGACATAAATTTATCTGAAACAAATGAACCAAAGAAATTTGTAATATCAAAAAATGCGGATGCTTTCTTCAGGGATATCTATAACGTAAACAAATTTATAGGCCACTATTTTAAAGAAGTCTTCTCAGCACCCTTTGAATGGAAGGAATTCATCAATCAATGCTATCAGGTTGGATACAAATCTTTGCCGCTTATTTCATTGACAGGCTTTATTACCGGACTTGTATTTACCAAACAATCCCGCCCCTCCCTTTCAGAATTCGGAGCTACCTCCTGGCTTCCATCCCTGATATCTATTGCAGTAATCCGGGCATTAGCTCCCTTGGTTACGGCATTGATTGCAGCTGGAAAAGTAGGATCTAATATGGGAGCCGAACTGGGTTCTATGAAGGTGACAGAGCAAATTGATGCCATGGAAGTTTCCGGCACCAATCCTTTCAAATATCTTGTGGTAACAAGAATCACAGCCATCACATTAATGCTGCCCATATTGGTCATTTACACCGGCCTGATCGGCATGTTAGGGGCATATCTCAATATTCATCAAAATGAGTTAACGAGTTTTCCTGCATTTATCAGCAGTGCCTTTAAAACCATTTCTTTTCTAGATATCATTTCTTCTCTTACCAAAGCAACCTGCTTTGGTTTTACGATAGGCTTAGCGGGATGCTATCAGGGATATTATGCGCAGAATGGTACCAAGGGAGTGGGGAATGCCGCCAATGTAGCCGTTGTACTCTCTATGTTTATGATTTTTATGGAAGAAATGGTCATTGTACAGATTGTAAATGCAATAAGATAAAAAAGAGCCCTATTTAAGTATGAAGGAGCAGTCAATACATATGGATAACAAAGAAGCGGTCATCTCTATCAGGGATTTAAAAAAATCTTTTGATTCAAATATTGTATTGAACGGCATTGAGATTGATATAGCAAAAGGCGAAAATCTTGCAGTACTTGGTCGTTCCGGAAGTGGAAAATCGGTTTTGATAAAAATCATCTCCGGACTGCTGAAACCTGACAGCGGCAGTGTAAAAGTGCTCGGGAAAGAAGTGTCTGAATTATCGGGGAAGGCCTTGCAGGAACTCCGTTTAAAAATTGGGTTCTCTTTTCAAAGCAGCGCCTTGTATGACAGTATGAGTGTTAGCGAAAACCTTGCATTTCCACTCGTAAGAAATAAACGGAATTTAAACCAAAAAGAAATAAAGGATGCCATTGAATCCGTACTCAATGATGTCGGGCTATCACAAACCATCAACCAAATGCCTTCGGAACTATCAGGCGGGCAAAGAAAAAGGATTGGTATTGCACGAACCCTGATTATGAAGCCGGAAATCATGTTGTATGACGAACCTACTTCGGGGCTTGACCCCCTGACCTGTGTGGATATTAATAATCTTATTGTAGAGGTTCAACAAAAATATAATGCAAGCGCCATCATCATCACACATGACCTTACCTGTGCAAAAGCCACATCAAACAGAGTTACCATGATAACAAAAGGCAGATTCTTAAAACCCGGAAGTTTTAATGAAATTTTTAATGCCACAAATGAAAATACAAAGGAAATTTTTGATTACAATTTTATCGACAGCAAATGAGTACCACAAAAAATAATCGCCCCGTAGTAGTTGGAATATTTATCATTTTGGGGATTGCCATATTGGTAGTAACCATTTTTACCCTCGGTGGGCAGAAAAAAACATTCGTAAGATCCTATACGATTCATGCTGTTTTTGATGATGTAGGCGGTTTATTAAAAGGAGGTAATGTGTGGTATTCCGGTGTAAAAGTAGGCACTGTAAAGCAAATTGATTTCTATGGAAAATCACAGGTAAGGGTTACTATGAGTATAGAAAAAGAGGCGCAACCCTATATCCATAAAGATGCCATGGCCAAAATTGGATCGGATGGTTTAATAGGCAATAAGATTATTATCCTTTATGGTGGAAATGCAAACACCCCTCCCGCACAAACAGATGATATGCTGCAGGCAGAAAATGCCCTGAGTACTGATGACATGTTGGCAACCTTACAGGAAAATAATAAAAACCTGCTCGAAATAACCAGAGATTTTAAAAATATCAGTCAAAAAATAGATAGCGGTCAGGGTACCCTGGCCACACTGATCAATGAACCGGAAATGGCGAATACATTAAACAGAACCATGAATGAATTGGAGGCAACCATATCAAACTTTAAAACGGCATCCATAACCAGTAAGGAGGTTCTGTCCAATATCAAAAGCTTTTCCGGTAAAATAAACCAACCCGGCAACTCCCTGAATGACTTAGTTACTGATACCCAGATGTATGCCAATATTAAAGGTTCTTTGAATCAATTAGAAGATGCTGCCGGCTCGCTTTCAAAATTTACCACGAATCTAAAAACTGCCAGCGAAAGATTAAATCAAAAAGACAATGTAGCCGGTGTTTTATTAAATGACTCAATTTCTGCAGCCACCATAAAAAATACTTTAAAAAATCTGGAAACCAGCAGCCAGAAATTAGATGAAAACCTGGAGGCACTGCAACATAATTTTTTACTGAGAGGTTTTTTTAGGAGAAAAGAGAAAGCAAAAAAGATTTGATGAATAAAATACTCATTATAAACGGACATCCCGATGCTGAACCATTTTGTATGGCATTGGCAGGGGCATACATCAGAAGTGCCTTAGATAAAAATGCAGAAGTAAGAGCCATTGATATTCGGGATTTGCATTTTAATCCAAATCTGAAGATTGGTTATGAAAAGGGAAGCGAATCAGAACCAGATCTTTTTGCAGCCTGGGAAAAAGTAAAATGGGCCGAACATTTAGTGTGGGTTCACCCGGTTTGTCAGGGTGGATTACCTGCCCTTACCAAAGGTTTTATCGACCGGGTATTCCTACCCGGCTTTGCCTTGCGATACAGAGAAAATTCAGTATGGTGGAATAAATTACTGAAAGAGAAAACAGCCCATATCCTTACCGCATTCCATCAGCCGGGTTTATACTATTGGCTTGTATTCAGACGGCCTTGTTTAAATCAACTGAAGCAAACAACCTTACAATATTGCGGCATAAGACCGTTTGGGTTTACGCAGGCAGGTACGGTGAGCAGCAGATTGCGATACAAAAAACAAAACTTATCATAGATATTGCTCTAAATAGTCGTCAAGAATTTCGTCCGGCATGATCAGAGATCGATCTAACTCAATTACCATTAAATTGGCGAAGGGCATAAAATTCTCTTCCCCGTCCTGATCTAAAAATTGCAGATATTTAGAAGTCAACAATTGGAACCTTTCCTCTTCATCATATCCTAAATAGTCAATCCCACCTATGTACGCTTCTATCAGACCGGAATAAGAAGAAATATTGCCGTAATACCCCTCTGTTTTCATGGTAACTCCATCCACAATTTCGGTATCTTCCAAAGATCTGCGGTGTTTTATAATAAGATCCGGTATAAAATAAGGGGGGAAACTTTCCAGATCTTCATCCGGAAAATCCAGATAGGTGGGATCTTCTTCCCGCTTTACAAGCAGGTTAAAGTTATCATTGATTGGAGGCTCACCGGTACCGGGTACATCAAATAAAAACGTAATCCTAATAATCTCCCTCGTATTGATCAGTACCATTCGGTCGCCAGGAAGATAAAACCAGGCAAAATAGCTATCCCACATGCTGCCATCCTGCTGATATAGTTGATGATGGAAGGCTCTTTTTGCAACAGCACTTACCTGATAGTACAAGGTAGTTCCATCCATCAATTCTATTCGGATTTTATGGTCCATCAAATCCTCTGCCTCCCGGCTTAATTCATCCGACATTGCAAAATATTTGTGTTTACAGAAATAAAGATATTGGAATTAAGGGATATGAAAAAGGGATCTGCAAACTATACTCCCCCCTAATTCCAAATACAAAACTTACTATAAATATACACCAAGGGATCATCATTGGTGATCTGTCCGGTTATTTCACGGAGGTAATGCAGGCTGAGGCAAAGAGCGGGGGATGATAAACCATACAAAGTAAAGCTTGCCAATAAAATGTCCTTACTTTATTTACAACCTGCTAATTTTTCCTACCATTTTCACCCCTAACACCACCTGCAAAGCATATAGTAGGGGGATTTACCCATACCATTTGCTCCCATTTCGACCGTGAATTGAATCTAAGATGAATTTCTGAATTTGTATGCTTGAAGTGCACTTATATAAATCTCATTCAAACCTTAATGCCTCATTCCTTAAAACGGTCAGGACAAGCTTATAATAACTTTTCCTTTTGCCCGGCCGGTAGCCAGATATTGATATGCCTCTATACCTTTTTCGAAGGCATACACTTCATCTACCACTGGCTTGATATTTCCATTATCCACCATAGTGGTGATTTCGTCCAATTGCTTTTTATTTGGTTGCATCCAGGTCAGCTTATAATCTGCTGATTTCTCATTGATGAGTTTCGATAATTTTTCAGGTAGTTTATAATCGGTCATGCCCATATGCCTGGCAGTTTCTTCATCGGGCGGACCTACTATAGAGGTCACTTTTCCACCTTCTTTTATAATTTCAAAGGCATCGAACGTATAATCACCACCCAGAGTGTCGAAAACTATATCTAAATCAATGGCAATCTTTTTATAGTCTTCCGTTTTGTAATCGATCACACGGCCAGCACCAAGCGCTTTCACCCATCCCACATTTTTAGTGCTGGTGGTTGTGTAAACATACGCTCCTTTTGCCTTTGCATATTGAATGGCAAAACTCCCTACACCCCCAGAACCAGCGTGGATAAGAACCCTGTCGCCCTCTTTTAAACCAACACGTTCCAAAGCCTGAATCGCCGTAAGTCCTATTAGCGGCAAACCGGCCGCCTCTTCAAAAGAGATACTAACCGGCTTTTTAGCCACAACCTCACTACTTACAGCTACATACGCTGTAACTGTACCCATTTGTTCCTGTGGCACTCTTGAG
Source organism: Gillisia sp. (assembly GCA_041752645.1). Taxonomy (GTDB): domain Bacteria; phylum Bacteroidota; class Bacteroidia; order Flavobacteriales; family Flavobacteriaceae; genus Gillisia. The sequence goes on from JBGSWA010000205.1 coordinate 5,503, forward strand.
TAAACCTCATCCCCTACCTCGAAATCGGTGACATCAGCACCTATTTCAGTAATTACTCCACTCAAATCAAAACCGATGGTATCAGGTAAGTTTAATTGCACCATTTCTTTTAGTTTTCCTTCAGCCAATTTAAAATCAATCGGATTTAGCGAAGCTGCTTTGACTGCTACCAGAATATCATTTGCTTTCACCGATGGTTTGTCGATTTCATTAACAGCCAGACTGCCCTTGATGTCACCATATTTTACTATTTGCAAGGCTTTCATAATATTTATGTTTTAATTTATTTAATGATAATATGCAGATTATTTCTTAGAATTTCTCCATGACTGCCATGCTCCAGACGACCAAAGTGCCAAGGCTATGAGAACCGGTTGAAAGAAAAGTCGGATTAATCGGACTCTATCAGAGTTTAAAGCTCCAAAAGCATCTTTTCCATCAAGGTATTGGGCTATATTACCCGGGAAAACCAGGATAAAGAATAGGGCTAAAGCCCATCCAATAATTACGCGTTGCTTTTTCCACAACAGTAAAATAAGACCTAATGCTATTTCAACAATACCAGATAATACGACTACTAAATCTTTGCTCAATGGAATCCAATCAGGAACTTGAGCCTGGAAATCGATTCTATTAAAAGTAAGATGACTATATCCGGCAAAGACCATAAAAAGAGCCAACAGTATACTAAAAATATATTGCACTAAAGAGGTATCCACGTGTTTTTTCATTGCTAGGTTTTATCATCTATTTATTAAGTCCTCCACCTAAAGGAACTCAGTCATTTCCACGAATGAAATACCTGATGTATTTGTATTTGGATGGAAAGTTTGAATGGACATGGTGCAATCATTTTACAATAATAATCTGATAACAAATATTCCGCTTCCAGCTTAATCTTAGCCTATAGCAAACTTCAAATCCATACTAAGAAATGACTTAACTAAAATTTACTGAATGCCGTTCAAAAGCCCAATAAAGATGAGTCATTACCAACTAAGGAGGTTACACAATTATAAGCAATAATTACATAATTTCCCCACTGCGTGCAGTCTATACTTTTCGCTATGCGTAGAAAGGAAAAAGCTCAATCCTAATTGTGAGATCAGATTTATATTTCGTTGCCTTTATCTAATTCATTATCGAGGTTCTTTCCCAGATTTCTTGCTTCGATAAATATTTGTTTTACATCTGGATATTTTGTCCTGATTTTTTTCTCTAATCGTTGTACAGCCAACATGATTTGCGCACTGTTAATTTCCGTTTTGAAATTAACATCAAGCGCCAGCAGTACTTCTTCAGGACCCATTTGCATAGTAAGCGGTTTACATAACTTAAATACATCATCATCCCCATTTACGATTTCATAAATGCCTTGTACTTTTTCCCTGTAAGCGCTTTCCCCAATTAAAAGATTCCTGCTCTCTATGATTAAAATAACGGCCACAATGGCGAGCAAAAGCCCTATTAAAATGGAAGCGAAGCCATCTATAACAGGAAGCTGGAAATAATTCGTTAAGAAAACGCCACAGAAAGCAACCAATAGTCCCATAAGTGCGACTCCATCTTCATAAATAATCACAAATAAAGTCGGGTCTTTGCTACCCCGTAGATTGTTCCAGAAATTCTTGCTTCCGCGTCGATCAATAAATTTTCTAATGGTGATTACAAAGGAGGTTCCTTCAAAAAGAGCAGCGAAACCGAGCACAATATAATTCCATGTAGGTTCATGTAATGGTTCCGGATGACGGATATGAATGATCCCTTCATAGATCGACATTCCGCCGCCGATACCAAATATGAGTACTGAAACAAGGAGTGTCCAAAAATAAAGTTCCTTCCCATATCCAAAAGGATGTGAATCATCAGGGTTTTTTTTGCTTTTAGAAATTCCTAAAAGAAGGAGCAATTGGTTTATTGAGTCCACCGTTCTGTGAATACCTTCAGAAAGCATGGACGAACTTCCCGTGAAGGCTGCTGCAATAAATTTAATGACGGCTATCCCAACGTTAGCACCTAACGCAATATAAATGACTATTTTAGATTCTCCTGCCATTTTAAATGAATCTAAAATATTCGAAAGATGAAAAGAAAAAAAATAGGGTTACTTCCATTACTAACTATTTTACGGGTGAAACCTGCTTCTCAATATATAATTTATTTATAAGTGTAATCATTATTGCAATAACAGGTGTAGCGAGTAATACTCCCCAAAATCCAGCCATTAATCCCATAACTACCTGACCAAAAATAATAAGCGCAGGAGGAATGCTCAACATTCTTTGCTGAATGAGCGGTTGTGTAACGGCACTCTGAATGAGTTGAATGAACACATACAAACACGCTACTAAAACAGCCGTTGAAGTTCCTTCGTTTAGCGCAAGTAGTACTGCAGGAATGGCTGCTATCACAGGTCCGAAATTGGGAATAAAATTGGATAAACCGGCTAATAATGCTAAGGTGAAAATTAGTGGTAGTCCTAAAATCCATAAACCTAACGCGGTAAGAATTGCAATAAAAAAGAAACCAAAAATCTGGCCTTGCAACCATTTTTTAAAAACGTCATTAAGCTTAACCAAAATTTCTCTGCCCTTATCTTTGGCAGTTGGCGGTAACAGTTTAATCAATCCATTTTTATAAAGAGAGGGACTTGCAATAAAAAAGGCAGCAAGTAACAGGATGATATAGAGGTCACTTACAATTCCAAATCCCGAAGAGAAGAAGTTTTTTACGAATGTTGTAGTGGTTTGTGAACTTCCTGAAGTCTTCAAAAAAGTTAAAATTCTATTTCCAAAAGAGCTTTGCTCTATTTGCGTTTTTAAATGTGCGATCGTTTTTGGAAGTGAATCGGATAACTCAACAGCTTGTTGTTGCAATCTCCCTCCTACAAACCAGAAAAAAGCGATAAATAATAAAATATTCATCATTGTGGAAATCACAAGACTCCATTTTTCAGAAAGATGTAATTTGCTATGAAGAATATTTGCACACCCATGAAAATAAGATGCTATTAAAATGCCCGCAAGGACAAGGAGGAGAATACTAATAATAGTTTTCAGCAGGAGTAAGAAAATTATCAGGGCAGACAAAATGGCACCAGCAATCCAGATTTTTTTTGAAGACAGTATCCTAAAAACTGTGTAAGTTATTTTTATTGGGGATCTTTAATTATTCAGATTTTAACCCGATTTTCAAATATTGTTAAGAACTGATTGAGGATAATACCCCAATTTCTGATAGGCATTGTCCATTTTTTTGTTGCTTCCTTTAGTGCCAAATATACAGATTTTAAAACAGCTTCATTTGTTGGAAATGACATTTTGTTTTTAGTGTATTTCCTGATTTTTCCATTGAGATTTTCTATAAGATTTGTTGTGTAGATAATTTTTCTGATCTCCACCGGAAAGTCAAAAAACACGGTTAGCTCTTCCCA
>JBGSWA010000206.1:0-15578 GCA_041752645.1 Gillisia sp.
CAGCAATTGATTCTCTATGCCGTTGAAATGGTCATTGTACCACCAAGCCGGGCCAAACTGTATCTTACCAGGTTTTCCATCTTCGGAAAAAGATCCGGTCAAAGTAGCAAATGCCTCGTTATCGTTAGGATTCAAGGTGTATAAAATAATTCCGGGAAGATCCCCCCCCTTTTCCAAAAAGTCGAAAAAACTACAAATACTTGCTATATCGGCTGTTTTCCCTATCCCGGCATACCCGCCAGCTCCCCCGGCCAACTTTTGAAGTCGGGAACTCGTATTTCTCTGTGCCCCGATATGCAACTGCATCGTCCATCCCAATTTATCATATTCCTTTCCCAGAAAACCTAGGATGAATGATTGTAACTGTACATCTTCCCGAGTGGAAAGCTGTATTCCATCCAACACAGATCGAAACAATTTTTTGGCTTTATCCTCAGGACAAATTTCAAAAACGAACCCCGCGTTCAAAGCATGGTCAGATAGCCTACAGCCGTTATTCCCAAAATATTCGAGCCTATCTACCAGGGCTCTTTGAAAGTCCTCCAGCTGGGAAATTGTGATATTGGTGATTTCTGATAATTTACTTAGAAAGTCGGTTGTGTTCCAACTTGAAAAATTGAGTGCCGCATCAGCCCGCAAAGAAGGAAGCACCGAAAATCCGGTTTTTAAGGAAGCCTCCTTATGCACGGAAAGATCCTGAAACCAATCGTCCGAAGTACACAAGGCTTCCACATTCCATCCCTTCATAATTTGAGCCGCTGTAAAATCTTTCTTTTGAAGTTGGGAGTTACACATATCCCAAATGCCCCGTGCGGAGGACTCTGTCAACATTTCGTCAATACCAAACACCCGTTTCAGTTCGAGACATGACCAATGAAACAAGGGGTTCCCCAAGGTTTTGGGTACTGTTTTTGCCCAAACCCGGAACCTTTCCTGATCCGTGGTGCTTCCCGTTATATCTTTTTCGGCTATTCCATTGATCCTCATCGCACGGTGCTTATAGGGATCACCGGTTACCCAAAGTTCGGCTATGTTGTCAAAAGTCTTGTCTTGTGCCAAATGCAGTGGGTCAATATGGTTGTGGTAATCAATAATGGGCAAGTCCTTGGCCACCGTGTGAAACAATGAACGGGAAACCTCATTTTCTAACAAAAAATTATCGTTTATGAACTCTTTGCTATTCCTCATTTTCTGTACTGGGTTTAAAATTAAATGTTCCGGTAAAGTGCCATTTTAGAAAAGCGGCGAGCAATATACAGGCCACCCCGATGCCAAAAGCGATTTTACCACTATCCTGATCCATGGAAGGTATGGACATGGCACAAAAGAGGAGGCCGGAAGCTCCAATGGCTATTGCAAAAAGATTTATTAAAGCTAAATTGAATTTAGGATCGGCCTTTTCTATTTCATCCTCTCGCAAAGGGGTATTTATTTTTTTAAAGAACCCATCAACCTTCCTTTTTTGTCTACTTTCCGTTGGCAATAAAAGTCCCGAAATAAAGAATACGACGATACAACTTACTATTTGTATCAGGGTGGCAAGCTCCCAAGGAAAATCACTGGATATTGTCAAAAATAGACCCGTGAAAATACCCACGAGGACCGTAAAAAAGGCACCCATAGAATTGGTCTTTTTAAACAGCATTCCCAGAACCAAAGGAATTGCCAAGGGAATGGCAAAGAGCCCGGTGAGTATCTTGTTCGCTTCAAAGGCCCCGCCCAATTGCCCCACGAACAAGGCACCTGTCATAACAATCCCCCCTACCATAACGATGTTCAGTCGGGCAACAAAAATGAGCTGTTTGTCGGTTGCATTGGGATTAATGAGGCGTTTGTATATGTCATTGGTTAACACGGCAGACATCACATTGAATTCCGAATTAAGGGAGGACATGGTGGCCGAAAACATGGCCGCGATCATTAGGCCCAAGAGGCCCGCAGGTAACAAATATACCGCCACAGCGACGTAGGCCTGTTCAGGATCGGCCAAATTGGGCAGGATATCCGCAGCTGCAATGGCCGGAAGTAAAAAGATAATGGGAAAGACCAATAAGAGTGCCGCCGATAAAAAACCCAATTTACGGGTAGATTTTTCATCCTTAACACTGTAGAACCTTTGTATAAAGACCCAATTGCCATTGTACTTAAAGAGGATCATGATAAAGTAAACCATCAACCATACGGATTGCCCTTTTGGCCCGGAGAAAAACTCGAAATGACTGGGAAGTTTTTCCATTAAGTTCCCCAGTCCCCCAGTGGCCTCCAAAGACAAGGGCACCAATAAAACCGACACAAAAATCAAAATAATAAATTGCAGTGTATCCATTACCACAACGGCCCATACCCCACCGACAATGGTAAAAAGAGTGGTTATGACACCGGAAAGAAGGATGGCTTCCATAAAAGACATATCCGTTGCAGCTACTAAAAAGATACCCATGGCATATTGCCTGACCATATTGTCTAGGAACCGCATTCCCAATCCTGTCCACCCAAAAAGTTGCCTGATATTTCCATTGAACCGGGTTTCCAAATATTCAATTGGTGTCAATATTCGGGAACGCACCCATCTTTTGCCTATGATCAGGGCCGCAAAAATAAAGGGGATAACGGCACTCCATAAAATAGTTACACCAATAAGTCCGTTCTTGTAGGCAATTCCCGCATAGGCAACAAAGACAAAGGTGCTCAATGAGCCCATAAAATTACTAATTGCCGAAATTCCCCAGGGAATGGCATTGCCTCCCTTAAAATAATCCTTAATGTCCTTTATAAACCATCCAAAGAATAGTCCCACCCCAGCCATGATAAGCAGGTAAATGCCAATTGAAACGTAATCTAAGGTTTGAAGTGTGGACATAAAGAGTATTAGTTTTATTAAATTTAATTCTGAAAATAAATTTGGTTTCCTAAATTCAACATCATCAAGATAAGCCTAAAGGTAATTACCATGAGGCACAATTAAGAACTGAAACTAATTTAGCATAGTACAAATCAATATCCAGGATTCTGTTCCAAATCACCATTAATATTGGCCTCTATCTCTTTGGCAGGTATGGGAAACAATCCGTGAAAATCTTGAATTTCCGAACTATTCCATGGGTTGTATTTACGAACCCTTTCTACCAATTTACCAGTACGTTGCAGGGTAATTCTTCTTTGCTCCTCAAAACTGAGTTCCCTTGCACGTTCGTCCAAAATATAGTCTAATGTGACCTCTCCTGGAGCAACGAGACTGGCATTTACCCTTGCACGAACTACATTAATATCAGCCGCAGCATTCATTTCATTCCCATTATTCAAATAGGCCTCTGCCCTTAGCAAATAGGTTTCTGCCAATCTTATGTAGTACTGATCTCTATAGGTAGAAGCAGCGCCATTGGACAACAATTTTCGCTCCTGGTCAATATAAAGATTGGTAGGATGCTGGCCTGGTGTAGTAACCTTAGTCAACCATGGATACCAACGCCAATCAGCACTATTGATTACCGTTCCCCGAAAATCAAGGGCACTTTTTCCAAAATATGCCGAAGCAGGATTATCATAGGTAAGCGTACGCTTAAAATTGAAGGATGAGTTCCTCATATCCATATCAAAATCATTCTGCCATAAAGTGTTTTCCAATAATGGTGTTCCTCTTACAAAAGAAACACCACGACCTCCCACATTATCATCAGATCTCGCCCCAAGAAACCCATTTTTCCCATCTGGATCATTTAATGTCCAAGAGGCCGGAACATGATTACGCTCGTATACATTTCCTCCACTTCCGCCACCTTCTAATAAACCACCGGGCACATCCACCTCCATTTGAGCAACCCATAGTCCCTCTGTGTTACCACTGGTTCGATTTTGATTCCCTACCCTGAACAAATCCCAATAAACATCTCCCGGTTCATTGGCAAGTGAGCCAAATCGCTGTGTCATCAGTGCTGTATTTGGATCGTTGATAACCACTGAAGCTGCGGTTATGGCACTGTTATAATCTCCTAAGGATATATAGGTTTCTGCCAATAGATGATGAGCCACCAAATTGCTTAACCTTCCATCTTGCACCCCTGTAATGCCGGGTAAGTTGGTAGCGGCAAAGGAAGCATCTGCTACAATCTGATTTAAGACATCCTCTTTACTGGCTCGTACAAAATCGGTTTTAGGTGACGTTAATTCCTCTGTAACCAATGGCACACCCCCATATAGATATACAAGATCACGATAAGCTAAGGCCCTAAAAAGACGTGCTTCCCCTTCAATTTTCATCTTATCTCCCTCACTAATTTCGGCAACTGCCAACCTTGAAATAATGGTGTTCGCGTTGGAAATAATTTTATAGTTCAGAGTCCAATAATAAAGCGTAAGACCCTTTGTAGGGTTGAGAATACTTACATAACTACCAAAACGACTGTCGTCACCGTTTTTCCGAGCATTAAAAAAGATATCTGTCCCTGTTATCAAGTGCAGAGCATAATCCGAATGCCCATAATGCATATCCCTTTTTTCAGCATAGAGATCTGCCAAAGAACTTTCAAAATTGTCAACCGTCACAAAAGAATTGCCGGGATCGAAAAAATCCAAAGGCTCTTCTTTCAAAAACTCCTCTTCATTACAGGAGACCAATAAGACGCATATTAACGGAAGCATCTTCAATGTATTTTTTAAATATGTTTTCATGTTTTGCTGTTTAATTGTTAAAAGGAAATATCCAACCCAAATGTTATACTTTTCATTACCGGTAAGCCTGAATTGGAAATTCTCAAACCTTGACCGGTTTCTGGATCCCAGCCATCCCAATCGGTAATGGTCAATAAGTTTTTACCACTTGCATATAATTTAATGTCTTGGAACCCAATTTTCTCCATTAGGTCACTATCAATGTTATAGGCCAACGATATATCTTGTAATCGTATAAAACTCCTATCTCGATATGGTGAGGCACTTATTGGAGTACTTACGCCTGGGCTTTTAAATCTTGCACCAGGATTGTTTGGTGTCCAATAATCAATATCTGAAAAACGATTGCTACTCTGTGCTTGGGTGGGTGTACTGTAGCTTCCATTGGAATCTGCCCATGGGTCATTATATTGAATATAACTGTTCTTACCGCCCTGTACGGAACTAATGAAAAGGTTAAAAGTAAAGTTATCATAGGAAAGTGAGTTTTTAATACCAAATTGATAGGCGGGTTCAGTCCTTCCTATAATTTTCTTATCCCCCTCAGGGGTAATAACACCATCACCGTTCAGATCTTTTAATCTGTACTGTCCGGGCTCCCAACCATCCGGAATATCAGTATCACCTATCTGATAAATACCATCGATTTCATAAGAATAGACCGCCCCTATGGACTCCCCGATAAACAGCCCATTGGAGACCAGGTCATCTTCCTTTCCATCATTATTGCGATCTTCACCTAACAATTTATTTATCTTATTTTGATTAGAAGCGAAATTGACCCCAAAATTCCAATCAAAATGATCTGTAAATACAGGATTAAAATCCAACACAAATTCCACTCCGCTGTTCTCTAATTCACCTACATTCGAACGGATAGAGCTAAAACCACTAATTTCAGGGAGAATAAAGTCCCATAACAGATCATATGTCTTGGATTTATAATAATCTACGCTGCCTGAAATTTTATTATCGAAAAGCGCAAAATCCACACCCACATTTATCCCTTTGGTCCTTTCCCATTTCAAATCAGGATTTGCCAAGGAAACCACTGTTTGCCCATTTATAGTGGTTCCCCCATCACCAAAAAGATATCTGGAATTACTAGGTGCTTCCAAACGTGCCAATGAGCTGTATCTCGAAGTTAGGTTGCCATTTACACCATAGCTACCACGGAGTTTTAAATTGTCTATAAAGGAAGAATTCATAAGAAAATTCTCTTCAGACACTACCCATCCCAGACCAATAGAAGGAAAAAGGGCTGTTTTGTTATTGGCCGCAAAACCACTAAAGCCATCCCTTCGTAAACTAGCGCTTAATAGATACTTCCGCTTATAATCATAATTAATTCGGCCAGTCTGTGCCGTATAACTTTCAGTCCAAGCATCTGATGAAATTTGTTGTATAACAGCTTGTTCCAAACTATTGTACGAAAGAGCCAAATTAGAAAATCCTGTACCTACAGCTCTTGTCTGTTCAAAATCTACCGTATTGAAACCTGCGACCAACGTAGCCTTAAAACCATGATTTTCATCCGTGCCGAAGCGTTTTTCATAGGTTAGAATGTTATCTAAGGAGGTATCAAAAGTAGAGGCGTTTTGCTTGTATGCATACCCAGTTTGGCCGGCTCCATAAATATCGGAATTACCTCTTAATATCCATCTATAATTATTACTGTAGTTGACCCGGAAATTAAGTCCTGGAACTTGAGGGACATCAATGGATGCATAAAAGATAGCCGAGATGTTGTTTAGGTTATCCCTATCGTCAGATATTGTCTGCAAAAATGGGTTCACTAAAAAACTGCCTAAAGGGTTTATAATAAGTTCCCCATTTTCATCCGTTGGTTGGGTCAATGGACTCATTTGTGGTAAAGAGGAAAGATCTGGACTTACACCGGAAAAATCTGAAAACGAACCAAAAGTGTTGACCCCAATCTGCAACCAATCATAGAGTTGTGTATCGAAATTGACCCTAACGGTCTTTCTATCATAGTTGTCATTTAATACCCATCCTTCTTGGGAGGTCAAACCAGCAGATATATAGTAGGAGGTTTTATTTGAACTTCCGGCGATACTTAATTGATTGTCCCTTATATATCCAGGATCAGTCAAGGCATCAAACCAATTAAAATCAGTTCCTTTTACCAAACCTTCAAGAAGCGGTGGAAAGAATGCGGTATTATTTTCTATTGTCCAATCTGGATTAAGCTGTGTAAAATCTGGAGCCAAATAACCATTCTGCCAATCTGTATCACGCGCAGCTGTTAGATACTCTCCTCTGTTCAAGGTTCTTCTTGACTGAGTAGGTGTCTGGACCGATAAATAGGTGGAAAAATTTATTGTCGTTTTTTGGGAAGATTTCCCTTGTTTAGTACTGACAATTACAATACCATTTGCAGCCTGAGCCCCATAAATTGCCTTACTACTAGGATCCTTTAAAACATCCACGGACTTAATATCCTTGGGGTTAATGTCCGACAATCTACCTCTATATATAACTCCGTCCAATACAACCAACGGATCCTGACTTCCATTCAATGTGGATCGACCCCTAATCTGAATATTTGGCTCTGCTCCTGCCGTTTCTGTCGAACCAATTGTAACCCCTGGCAGGGAGCCCTGCAAGGATTGCAATATATTTGTATTCGGTGATTCTTGGAACTGCTTTAAATCGGCAGACACAATCGAACCTGTCAAGTCCTGTTTTCGTTGTGTTCCATAGCCCACAACAACCACTTCACCCAAGGCGTCTAAATCTTCTTGCAAGGAAACATCTACATTTGTGTTTGATCCCACCGGAACCTCTTTCTTCTCATAGCCAATATAACTGAATACCAAAACAGAGGATGACCCTGAAACCGAAATCGTGTAATTACCGTCAAAATCGGTCACAACACCATTAGTTGTTCCTTTTTCCACGATATTTACCCAGGAAAGTGGTACGTTTTGGCTGTCTGTTACAACACCATTGACCTGCGAGGTCTGTCCATTCATCCATTGGACCGAAAAGACCAACATCAGCAAAAGAATAATTCTAATTGTGTTTTTCATTGTAAATTAATTTGAGCTTAGTTAATATTAGTTTTAATTATATACAAATTTGAAAACTGCTCCGTTAACGTCCACGGATTGGTGTAAAAAAACCCTCTAACGATTTCGCTGTTTCTGTTAACGTACACGGAAACTATCAAAAAAAATACTATGTCTTAACAGAATTTCCAGTTTATTTTTAACAACTTTTACACTTCCTTATGAAAAAAGTCACCTATCTTAGCAACAGTTAACGTACACGGCATTACAAATATTAAAATAAAAAGTCCAATACCCAAGATATTTTTGTTAAAATTTTCAACGATCACCTATTTTACTAAAATTCCTGTTATAAATAATCGAATTTGATGAAAGCAAAACCAACTATAAAGCTAATAGCCAAATTGTCAAACACTTCCATCGGCACCGTGGATAGGGTAATACACAACAGAGGTGATGTGTCCCAAATTAACCGGGAGAACATTGAGCAAATTATGAAAGAACTGGATTATGTGCCCAATACCTTCGCACGTAGTTTAGCCTTAAACAAAATTTTTAAAATAGCAGTATTGTTACCTAAGAGTAAGAAAGGAGAGTACTGGAACTACTATTTGATGGGAATAAAAAAATCAATTTCAGATTTTAAATCTTTAGGAATTATAATTAATTTATATTTTTATCACTTAGATAAGACCATAACATTCAATAAATCTAGTAACCAAGTATTTAAGGATGAAAATGATGCTGTTCTTTTATTTACAATTTTAACTTATGAAACTTCAATATTTCTAAAAAAATGCAAAGAAAAAAAAATGCATTTTGCATTGATAGGTTCGCACGAAAAAGACAATGATGCCATTATTAATATTGGACAAGACCCATATCAAGGGGGCCGATTAGCGGCAGAATTAATTAATTATGGCAATAAAAAAGGTGAAAACTATTTAGTTTTAAACATTTTAAAACTTGGAAACCTTAATTTAAGAGTAATAAATCGCATAGAAGGATTTAAATCTTTTTTTGCTGAAAGAAGTAAAGCAATAAATATTGAAGTATTTACAATAACACAAGAAGATGATAATTTAGTTGATAAACTAAAAAATAAGATTAATTCAAATCCCAAATTGAATGGCATCTTTATAGCTAACTCAAAGACTTATATGGTTAAAGACGCTCTGTTAGACAAAAATGATATACAGATTGTAGGGTATGACACTTTAAAGAAAAACAAAGAACTTTTAAATAGGGGAATTATAGATTTCTTAATTCATCAGCAACCAACGGAACAAGCATACCAAGGAATTGAGTTTTTATATAGATTTTTAGTTATGAACGAAACACCCCTAACTAACTTTATAGACATACCCTTGGATATTGTGAGTAAAGAAAAATTAATGTATTATAAAGAATAAAGGCACTTTCCAAAAAATCTTGGGTTGGAATTTATAATTAAAGTCTGACCCTTTTCATATGTGTTTTTTTTTATAATTTTAGTCAGTTCACAACCCCAAGAAGTTTAAAGATTGGGGTCAACGATGCATTTGTTGATTTTCTGAAACAATTTTAATTGGAAAGCCACAAAGCAGAAGCATTAAAAAGAATACTTAAAGATATGCTCGGTAAGCATAATGAAAACAGCAAAGACCAAGTTAAAAACCATAAAGTCCAACTAAAAAAGGTCCAGACTAAAATTGATAAGGTCGATGAACGGTACTTTTTAAGTGAGAACCAGAATGAAAAGGCTTATATGAAAGTTAAGTCCAATCTGGAAGCAGAAATACAGAAAATTAAATTGAAGATCATAAATGCCTCTGGTGATTTATCGAACCATGATAATTATGTCGAAAAAGCCATTGAATATTCTCAAAATATCAGCAAACACTGGAAGTCAGCAGCCTTGAACTCTAAGTTACTCATACAGAAAACACTATTTTCTGAAGGGATATTGATTAATCCAGAAAATCGTCAATATCGAACCAAAAAAATGAACGGGGTAATTGCTGTGATCGCAGATATAGCAAGGGATAACGACAGGTCTAAAAACAAAAAAGCCACTCAATTGAGTGGCTTGTCATCCATAGTGGCGGGAACTGGACTCGAACCAGCGACCTTCGGGTTATGAGCTGGAGAAATCAGCATATCAAAATCCACCAATACCCTATAAATACTATGATTCCCGGGATTTTCATTTTTTTTAATTTCAATTAAAACCAATGAAAATCAAATTATTCTGTACTTATTCTGTACTGCTTTTTTCAAAAATTTTTACTATCTTCAGTAAGTCAAAAATAAAGTATTATGGCCAACATTAAAATTGTTTTAAGAAAAAACATGATGAAAAAGGATGGTACCATTCCTTTGGCTCTTAGGATTAGCGATAATTATAGAACTAGTTACAAATGGCTGGGCCATTATGTACTTGAAAAGGATTGGGACCAGGTTGGCGCATCAGTTAAAAGATCCCATCCTAACCATAAAAAACTGAACAACTTTTTGAGGAGAAAATTAACTGAGGCAAATGATGTTTATTTTGATTCAAAGGATGAGGGTATTACTACTAAACAGGCCAAGCAAAAATTGGCCGGACCTGGGGGATCCAAACCTTTTTTTACTGTTGCAGCTGAACGTGTTAAGACTAAACACGATAGGGGTACTTTTTCGGTAGCACAATCTGAACTTTCAATTCTTTACAATTTGGAAGAATTTCTTACTTATAAATCTTCTCTAACGAAGAAGGAGATTGTTGAGGGAATTAAACAAAGAAGAAAGAATAGGGTCAGCAAAACCCGTAAAGGGAAGTTTTCATTTTTAGACGGAATCAACCATTTCAAGAAAAACCAACACTTTAAATTCAAAGATATTGATGGGGCTTTTTTAGAAAAATTTAAAACATTCTGTACTGCTTATTTAAATCAGAAAACAAGGACTATAACAAACCAACTAATTTTTATCAGAACACTTTTCAATATTGCCATCAAAGATGGAATTGTAAGTCCCAAATTCTATCCCTTTGCCGGTGAAAAGGAAAGAATTCGAATTGGTTCGGGAAATAAGATAGGTCTCACAATTCAAGAAGTTGAAAGAATTGAAGCTTTAGACCTTGAAAAAGGATCTGCCATCTGGCATACCCAGAATGCCTGGCTAATTGCCTTCTATTTTGCCGGTATTCGTATTTCAGATGTAGTAAAGTTGAGATGGTCAGATTTTAAGGATGGCCGCCTATACTATGTAATGAATAAAAATAAAAAGCCTTTGACCTTAAAGATTGAAGATAAGGCCCTTTCGATATTAAACTTTTATGAGGCAGAGAAAACTAATTATAATGGGTTCCTATTTCCATTTTTAAGCAAGGCCGATCTTAAGAATCCTGAAGATATCTTTATTAAAACGAGAAATGCTACAAAATTTTTGAATAAATATTTGAAAAGAATCGCCGCACAATGTGAAATCGATAAAAATTTATCTAACCACATCGCTCGTCACAGCTTTGGAAACATTGCTGGAGATAAAATAAGCTCTTTGCAGCTACAGAAGTTATATCAACATAGTGATTTAAAAACAACCCTAATTTATCAGGCAAATTTTATTCATAAAGATACAGATGATGCTTTAGCTAAGGTTATTAATTTTAAATAACAATTTAAGACTTTCAATAAAGATTAATGAGCATCTCAATACGCATTTACATCTTGAAAAAAACTTCCATCCATGACATTTGTCCTTCACATTTAAAGAAAATATCAATATTTTCGGTTTTTGAAATATTGGAGTAGATCCTTATTTTCCTTTTAAAATTCAAGGAGATCATCTGATTAAATATAAATAATAAACCTACAGGTTGATTTTATGAGAATTATTGGTATATTTGCAGTAGTTGAAAACGCACTCTTAACCGTTCAGTACGAAGGGGAACCAGTGCACGAATTTGCAAGGATATTCAAACAATGGCGTTCAGTGGACTACCTGGAAGATTTTTTTGAAACCCATAGAGGTGATCTCCAAAGTGAACACTTTAGGAAAAAAAAGGGTCTAATTACTATTGAAGAGGCAGTTTTCACAAC
The DNA here is from genome assembly GCA_041752645.1 of Gillisia sp. Classification (GTDB taxonomy): domain Bacteria; phylum Bacteroidota; class Bacteroidia; order Flavobacteriales; family Flavobacteriaceae; genus Gillisia. The sequence goes on from JBGSWA010000206.1 coordinate 11,762, forward strand.
AATTGATGAAGCGGAAGATTTTGAATATCAAATTAAAGAAGTTGCCCAAACCGGCAAAGAAAATGATGAAGAAACCTTACACGATCTTATCTTTCATCCACTACACAAAAATGACAGTAGTAAATTACATCAGCAAAACAAGGCATACGGCCCGGATCGAAGTTCCTGGTTACGTCTCTATGCCATTCGAATTGCACCCAATTTATATGTGATCTCTGGAGGAGCTATCAAACTAACTTCGAAATTACAGGATAGAGAACATACAAATCTTGAATTGAAAAAATTAAAACTCGTGGCAGCGCATCTTAAGGAAATAGGATTTGATCAGGCAGATGATTACGGATTTTTAGAAATAGGAGAATGATGGATACAAAAAAACAAGCCCTCGAGAAATTAAAGGGGCATATAAAACCAGATACCAGTAAATGGAAAGAGGAGGCTCAATGGAGACGGGATAATAAAGGCTGGCTTAGGAAATCCCAGAAAATAGCCTTTGATATGCTACAGGCATTACGTGCCCAAAAGAAAACCCAGAGGGATCTTGCTAAAGAAATGAAAGTTTCTCCCCAGCAGGTAAATAAATGGGTGAAGGGCAGAGAGAATTTTACGCTGGAAACCATTGATAGATTGGAAAAAGCTTTAGGAATAACTCTGATGGCTTCTGTCCATATTCACACTCAACAGCTTCGCTCCCATTCTTTCAAAATAAACTATGAATCTGTATCTCCCGTAAAGGAAAAGATACAGAGCGCAGAAGGAGGAACCAGGGTCATTAGACTTAATCCTCAAGAATACACAACGACTCAACAAACGGGATGAAAACAGAGAATATCTTTTTCAAATTAAGCAGAATTCAAACCGAACAATTTGCAACTATACCCGGTGTAAAAGTTGGAGAAGAAATTGGAATTTCTGCAGGGATCGAATATGGAATGGAAAAGGAGACAAATACCATTCTGTGTAAAGTTACTTTCAATTTTATTTCCGAAGAACAACAGTTCATGATCCTGCACGTGCGCTGCGAATTCTCTGTGGCTCCGGAAGCCTGGGAAGGTAATTACAGAAATGTGGAGAAAAAATATGTTTTCCCTGCAGAGTTTATGCAACATCTTGGTGTAATTACTGTCGGTACCGCCAGGGGTGTCCTTCATGCTAAAACAGAAGGCACGGAATTTAATAAATTCTTCCTTCCTACTGTCAATCTAAAAGAAATGGTGCCAGGTGAAGTTTCCTTTCCTAGGGATGTAAACGAAGAATAAAAAATTTAAACAACCAATCTGAACCTACTGTACCTGAAACGGATAATGCAATATCATGACTTCATTGCACATAAAGAATGTGGCTGCCTGCCTTTATGGAGCTAATAGAGGTGGTAAAACAAGCAAATCAATTTTTTAGCTTGGACATTACAACCAAATGATGAGATAAAAATATAAAACAATAAAACAACACAACTAATGACCAGCGATATCCTGATATATCAAAACCAAGATGGTAACATCAAAATAGATGTTCGCTTGGAGAATGAAACTGTTTGGCTGACCCAAGAGAAAATGGCCTTGTTGTTTGGTAAAGCCAAGTCAACCATCAACGAGCATATCCAAAATATTTACCAGGAAGGAGAGCTTGAAAAAGAAGGTACTTTACAGAAATTCGGGAATTCCGAATTTCAGCAGAAAGCCCCCAACTACTACAATTTAGATGTTATTATCTCAGTCGGTTATCGGGTAAAATCAGTTCAGGGTACACAGTTCCGTATTTGGGCAACACAGCGATTAAAAGAATACATCATCAAAGGCTTTGCTCTCAATGATGACCGCTTTAAGTCCGGGAGCTCAATGAATTATTTCAACGAGCTTCAAAACCGCATTCGTGAAATACGCGTGTCGGAAAAGTTCTTCTATCAAAAAATAAAAGATATCTACACCACCAGTATTGATTATGACCCAAAGTATGAGAAAACCATTGAGTTTTTTAAAGTAGTACAAAACAAACTGCTTTGGGCAATCAGTCAACAAACCGCCGCTGAATTGGTGTTCAGGCGAGTAGATGCCTTTTTACCCCTGATGGGAATGTTGTCGTATGATAAAAAACAGGAAGTATCGGTAAAGAAAGCCGAGGTAAGCATTGCCAAAAACTATCTGAACGAAGATGAAATAAAACTTTTAGGTTTATTGGTGGAGCAATACTTGGCATTTGCAGAAACAATGGCACAGCAACAAATGCCTATGTATATGAAGGATTGGAAGGAACGACTTGATACGATTCTTCAATTAAACGGAAGAGAGTTGCTCACCCATGCAGGAAAGATTTCGCATAAATTGGCTTTAGAGAAATCAGGTGAGGAATATGAGAAGTTTAAACAGGGGCAAAAAGCCATAGAAAAAGAATCAAGTTTAAAGGAATTAGAAGAGGACATTAAAAAATTGAAGGAATCCAAAAAGTGATATTCACAGAAGCCAAAATTAGAAAATATCCTACCGGGCTAACAGAAAATTAAGAAGGGGATTTGCGGTTTTTCCAAACCAATATCTCGAGTTAATTGAGTTGCTTCGGAAAAAGCTTCGGAAAGGAATTTCCTGCATCATTTTTAATCTTGGTGCTTATGACAATATACGAAATCACTACAGCCGCCGAAACTGGAAAAATAATAGGGACATTTTCCAGAACCCCCAGAGCAAACCGGATTCTATGCCACTTTTTGTGATAACCCTTACAGCATTTATACTCTTTTTATCCACTTATTATTTCAGCCTACAACTTTTTTTTATTTCAAACCCCTTATATTAGTTCCCAATAACATCCACGGTAAAATTATACTTAGAAGTACCCTACTCCTCAGCACATTCCCTTGATCCCGATAATCATCAAAAGATACGCTTGCATTTTGTGGGGAAAGCGCCTGATCGTAAAGGCCTTGGAAAAGAATGTATATCATCTTTTTTTTAAGGGGCAGTGCAACCATATTTGAAATTTCAGCATGTTTTTGTGGCCACAAAATCAGGGTCATATCAATAAAAATGACCGTATATGATCTTGCCGATTATTTTACAGGTGCTGCTTTAAACCCTGACAAGCCCATTTTTTAGTTAGAATTAAAACTGGGTGCAGATTCACTCAGTTTTATAATTTTTCTTTTTCTATCTTTAGGTAGAGGATCTATAAGAATGGAAGAATGATTTTTGAGAAAATTGGCATCTTTATTATTCAAGCTAAAGAATTGGCAGCGAATTTTTATACTGTGGCAGGCAAAGAAATTGGTTCCCAATTGGTGCAAACGGTGCTTAGTGGGATCCTACTGTTTCTGACTGTTTTACTTTTCTGGGTCTGGAGCGCTTCGGATCTTAATTATCCCCTGGAGATGAAAATTGTTTTTACGGCGGTTTATCTTTTATGTGTGGTTGTTTATAGCACAGGCTTGTATTTTTTTCTCTCTAAAAGGCAGGTCAAAAAAATTGATGGGCAGTGGGAAATAGTTGAGATCCCGCCTAAATTTGAAAAAAAGATCAATTTTGAGGATCTGCAGCCTGTTGTCACATCCCAGGAACAGATTGATATGCTTTATCAAAAATTTTCAAAAAGACATTTTACCGGAAGTCTCAAAAATTTTCAAAAGCTGCTTCACTTAAAGCCCTTGGAAGCTGCAGAGCGTTTAAAATGGACAGATCCAATTCCAAAGAATCCAAAACAGCTCAACCGCCAAACCTTACTGGAATTTCTAAGCCAGATTTTTTCAGGCTTCGAGAACCTTGATAACCAGGGAATGATCAATTTCGTTTCCTATTACTTCTGCCTGGATCATGCCAAGGGATCGGAA
>JBGSWA010000207.1:0-22812 GCA_041752645.1 Gillisia sp.
TGGTTCCTTTCCCGGCATCTATTTCCGCCTGAATGCCGTTTGGGATGGTGAAATTATCCTTAATATGTCCGAACATGGCTCCGGAATAAGCGGGTATTTTTAATGGTTTTATATAGTAGTCTATGACTTCTTCCAGGGTGAGGGATCCATACCCGTCGCCCCCGGGGTCGCACTCGGTGCATTTTCCAAATACAAAACCGGAAATTTTATCTAAAACCCCCCCGAGTTTTAACTGGGACATCATCCTGTCTACTGCATAGATTTTTTCACCCACATCTTCCAGGTAGAGTATCTTATTTTCCCAATCCGGGAGGTAATCCGATCCCATCAGGCCGGTTAATACCGATAGGTTTCCCCCCATTAAAACCCCGCTGGCATTCCCCGGGTAAATTGTGCGGATCCTGTTTGAAACCTGGGTGAGGTTGTCCCCGGTTTCGCTGGGATTTTTCATCAAAATGGCCTCCCCTTCAAAAAGGATCTTTTTAAAATAGGAATAACTGAATTTGTTCCAGGTGGAAACTGCCAGGGGTCCGTGAAAGGTTACCAGCCCGGTTTTTGCGTAAATAGCCAGGTGCAGGGCGGTAATATCACTATAGCCTATAAAAATTTTAGGGTTTTTGGAGATAGCCTCATAATCGATCTTGTCTAAAATCCGGGCGGCCCCGGAACCGCCTCTCAAGGCGATAATGGCGTTTACCTCCGGATCTGAGAACATGGCGTTGAGTTCCTGTGCCCTTTGCTCATCGGTCCCGGCAAGATGCCCATAGCGGTTGCTTACATATTCCCCCAGTTTCACCTTGAGGCCCATAGCCTCAAAGGTTTCCACCGCAATTTCATAAGGTTCAGTTTCATAAATAGCCGATGCCGGACTTACAATCCCAATGGTGTCTCCGGCAGATAAATGATTGGGCAGGAGAAAAATTCCCTCCTGGGGGGAAGAAGAAAGATCAAAAGGGGAAATAAATGAAGAAAGACTGAGTGCTAATCCTCCGGAGTATATGTTTTTTAAAAAATTCCTTCTTTCCATAGTAGTTGCTTTGGTTGATTTAATTCTGGCCCCTTTTAAAGCGCCTTGTAATTTATGCCAATTTATCTTTAGTTTTCAGTCTAAAGGGCATCGCTTAATTATTTTTATAAATTTTTCTGAGAATTAGTTCCATCTGTTTTTTAATCTCAGAAGTAGCAACCGTGTAATTGTTATTCATAAAACTGAAGATCAGGACTCTTCCGGACCTTGCCCTCAGGTATCCGCTCAGACTGTGGTTGTTCCTGAGGGTTCCTGTCTTGGCAAAAATATAAGGTTCCTCTGCAACATAAGTGTTTTTTAGCGTTCCTGATTTCCCTCCGGTTGCCATCAGTTTTGAAATTCGCTCCAGGGGGACTTCCCTTATTATTTTTTCCAGTAATTTAACCATCGATCGCGGGCTTACCAGATTATACCTTGAGAGACCGGAGCCATCTACCCAAAAAGGTTCATCGGGCAGGTCCTTTAAAAAGTTTTCCTCAATATGGTCAATGGCGAGCGAAGTTTTCAGGCTGTCCGAAATTTTCCCGGATACCATCAAAAGGATTTGCTCGGCGATAAAATTATCACTTTGCTGTAACATGATTTTGTAAAGACTGTCTGCAGGCAGGCTGTAAAGGGTTTTTATCTCCCGGGAACTCTCAGGGTAATGCCGGAGAATCTCAATCGGCTTTTTAAGGCTGTCCGAGAGTAATTGCACAAATAATTCCGGGGAATATTTAATGGGTACCACCTGGCTGAATCCCTTGTCTGCTTTAAAAGCCTTATGGCGAAAAATGTTTCCTGAGGGCTCCCGGATGATCCTTGGTGAGGCCCCAGGGTCCAGGACCAGGTGATTCTGGAAAAATGAGGGAGTGCTCCTGGGACGCTCAATACCCGGAATAATTTCAAATTTCACGGAATTCCCATAGATGGGAAAAACGGAGCGTTCCACCGAATAATAAGAATTATAATCGTCCCAGGCCCATCCGGGGCCAAAAAACGCCTCGGTAAATACGGGAAGCCGGTAATACAATTTTTCCTCACTGTTTTTTAAGAATTGATAAACCTTGGACTGCGGCAGGTCGGTATTTAAAAATGAGGGGTCCCCTGTGCCCCAAAATATCAGGGAATCGTTTCTTACAATGTATTTCAGGGCGGTGATGGAATCCCCCAGTACTTTCACTCCTGCATAAAAAGTAAATAATTTGATGTTGGAGGCAGGGGTGAAGTATTTATTGGAATTGCGCTCGTAGATCATTTTGTTTTGGGAGGGGTCATAAACAGCCAGCCCGGAAAATCCCTGCTTAAAAGCCTCCGCTTTTTTAAAGGTGGTATTAATCTGATAGGTGGTGGAACAGGATGCAAGTATTAATGCCGCAAAAATCAACAGCGAGCCTAATGGAAAAATCTTTAGTTGGTTTGTTTTCAAGGTGTTATTTAATTTTATGGATCTTACAATAAGATGGTTAAAATTGGCTTACAAGTTAGTGTAAAATTGGTTAATTTGATAAAAGGCTAAGATTTAACTAATAAAAATTATGTTTAAGTAAAGGATTCCTTTACATTTGAATTTATTAACTATTTTTTAACAAGCGAACGCATGAGAAACAAAATTACAATTTTAGTCTTTATGGCGCTGTTCCAAATTACGGCAATGCTAGCTCAGGAAAGATCGGTAACGGGAACCGTGACCACCTCCGGAGATGAAATGACCTTGCCAGGGGTAAACGTACTTCTTAAAGGAACCGCTCAGGGTACTGTGACCGATATGGATGGAAATTATTCCATTTCAGTACCGGAGAATGCTACAGTGGTATTTTCCTCCATCGGTTTTACCTCCAAGGAGGTGGTTGTTGGGAATCAGACCCAAATCAATATTTCGTTAGAGGAAGATTTGGAAAGCCTGGAGGAAGTTGTAGTGACAGCCTTAGGGATAAGGCGAGAGAAAAAGGAATTGAGTTATGCGGTTCAATCCATAAAATCCGAGGAACTCCTGGAAGGAAATAGCACGAGTATGGTCAATGGGTTGCAAGGTAAAATATCTGGGGTAACTGTTGTGAATTCTGGAGGAGCCCCGGGATCCTCCGCTATTATTCTGATACGGGGAGGGTCCTCCATCACAGGGAACAACCAGCCCTTGTTTATTGTCGATGGTATTCCGATCGATAACTCCACAAGTTCCAGTTTAGAAGTTGCAAGTACAAACAGGGCCTCGGACATTAATCCTGCAGATATTGAGAGTATCTCAGTGCTTAAAGGTCCTTCTGCCGCAGCACTTTACGGCATACAAGCCGCTGAAGGGGCGGTTATAATAACCACTAAAAAGGGGAAGGCAGGAACAAGCCTTGTATCCTATTCCGGGTCATGGTCTATGGATAAGATCCTGGGGACACCAAAGCTCCAAAATCTTTACGGACAGGGGAAACAGGTAGGAACAGGTACCGAAATTGTAATCGACCCCGAATCTGAATTGTCATGGGGGAATCCCATTGGCTCAGCCCAGGTCTTCAATAATATTGAGGATTTTTATTCAACGGCAATTACCCAAAATCACAATGTAAACTATTCGGGGGGGTCAGAGAAAAGCAATGTGTATTTTTCCATTGGAGACCTCTCTCAGGATGGAATAATAGAAGGCACCAACTATGAAAAAACTTCCTTTAAGGTCAATGCCAATTCCAATTTTAAGGAGAATCTGACCCTGGGAATATCAGCAAACTACATTACCACAAAAACAAATAGCACCAAACAGGGCAATGCCTCGGGAAGCAGTTTTGGAAGCCTTTTAGCCTATCCTCCAAACATCGATGCAAGAGACTATTTTAATCCTGATAATTCGCAAAAGAGATTTTTTCTGGATCAACAGTTTGACAACCCTTACTGGAGTAAAGCCAACAGTCCTAATACGGATGAAATTAACCGTTTGCTGGGAGTCATAAGTCTAAACTATAAATTTTTGAATGATTTCAATCTTTCTTATAAGATAGGAATTGATCATTATACACAATTCAATAAAAAAATTACCGGAGATGGTTCTTTTATCGAAAACAGGGAAGACGGCTATATAAGTCAATTTGAAAGCGATCATAACCTTCTGAACTCTAATCTTCTCTTAACCTATCAAAAAAATATAACAGAAGAATTTTCAATAGATGCCTTGTTAGGGAACACGGTAGAGGAATTGGATGTCAGAACCACCTATGCCACAGGAGTCGGTTTTCAGGCCCCGGGAATATACAGTATAGGAAATGTCCTGATTGAAAATCAAAATATTAGCGAATTGATTACCAGAAAGCGTACTGTAGGTCTTTTTGGCCAGTTAAAACTAGGATGGCAAAACTCATTATTCCTGACAGCAACAGGAAGAAATGACTGGTCTTCAACTCTTCCGGCAGATAAGAGGTCCTTCTTTTATCCTTCCGTGGGAATGTCTGCCGTTATTACTGATTTATTAAAAAAATCCGGAAATGATATCACCTCTCCAAATGGTTTAACCTATTTACAATTGAGATCCTCCTGGGCTAAGGTTGGTAAAGATGCACCAATAGGCGCATTGGAAAGTTCTTTGGGCACAAACATCAACGGCCTGGCAAGTTCTGCTTATACCTGGAATGGGGTGAATGTCGGAAACCCAAATCTGGAACCAGAATTCACAAACAGTTATGAAGTAGGGATGGATCTGCGGTTTTTTCAGAATAGGATTGGGCTGGATTTAACCTATTATACCAGCAAATCCGAAAATCAAATCCTGAGAGATATCAGGGTTCCTCCAACAACAGGGACATTCTACGCGACTCTTAATGGAGGATCCATAACAAACAAGGGGGTAGAAGCATTGTTAAGGGTTAAGGTATTGCCCGCTGCATCTAATTTGAAATGGGATGTGGATCTTAATTTCGGGATGAATGATAGCCGGGTAAATAGTTTGCCAGGATTCCTGAACGAGGTTTATTTGTCTGATTCCTGGACTTTTAGGAATTCTGCCGCAGGCGCTGCCATTTTAGATGGTTCTTTATTTGGGTTAAGAGGAAAAAGACCTCAAAGAAATGATCAGGGAGAGGTCATTATTAATTCAAATGGCTTGCCTACCCTGGCGGACGCTATCTTTGATGATGTAAACCGTTTGCCGGAATGGACCCTGGGAATTACCAATGCCGTAAGTTACCATAATTTCCGCCTCTCATTTTTACTGGATTTAGTGCAGGGAAACGAAGTTTACAATGCCACGGAGTCCGCACTTGTTTATTATGGACTTAGCCCAAAAACCCTTGACAGAAACGAAGCTGTTGTTTTGCCAGGGGTTGATAGCAATGGAAATGCTAATGCGATCTCCGTGGAGAGGAATCAGAAGTTTTACCAGGATTACTATTCCCAGAATGCAGAAAATTTCATTGAGGATGGGTCTTTTACTAAATTGAGATATGTGACCTTGTCCTATCAGTTCCCTAATAAAATAATTGATAATATAGCCTTATCATCCCTCGAGCTCTATGCTACGGGAAGAAACCTTTTTACAATAACCAATTACAGTGGGGTAGATCCTGAGGTGAATACATTTGGTGCCGGGATTGCTGGTGCCGGGTCTATGTCCATAGATAATTTGGGAACGCCAAATGTTCAAGGTTTCGATTTAGGCCTAAAAATCAGATTCTAAAAAATTAAAATTATGAAAGTATATAAATATTTAGTATTGATTTCAATAGTTATTGCTACTTCCTGCAGTAAGGACTACTTTGATGTAAACGGTTCTGAAACCCGGCCTACCACAACCTCTCTTGCACCTCAGTTTAGAATACAGGGAGCCATTGAAAACACCACGGGGACTGCGCAATACAGAGGGTCACGGGAGCTGCTTGGGGTTACACAATACGGATCTAAAAATTCAACGGATTATTATTCTGAAACCTGGAGTTCCTCTTTTACCACAGGGAGTTATTTTCTATGGCAGAATGCTTATGTATATGCACTGCCCAATACAGCGGATCTTATTGTTTTGGGGGCCAGGTATAATACGCCCAACTATACTGCTGTTGGGAAAATTTTGCGCGCATATATCTTTGGAATGACTACGGACCAATACGGGGATATTGTCACCAATGACACTTATGATGGAGAATCCTCTATGAATATCACTCCAAAATTTGTAACTCAAAAGGAAGTATATCAAACTATTTTTGAATTGCTTGATCAGGCCATAGGGGAATTAGATGAACCTAGTCCTATTGGTTTAAATGAGGAAGAGGGAGATGTTCTTTATGGAGGTAATCAGGAAAACTGGAAAAAATTCGCCTATTCTATTAAGGCGAGATATCTAAACCATTTAACTAAGAAAACATCAGGGGAATTTGCATATGACCCCGATGCTGTTTTGCAGGCATGCGCTTTGGCAATAAGCTCCAACGCGTTGAACGCTCAGCAGAATTTTGGCGGGGGCGCTGCGGAAAATGACAATCAGCCTTTTAGTGCGAATGGTTACGGATCATCAAGATTTAATTACTTCTCCAGCTTTTTTGTGGAATTATTAAAAAATCCTTTAAATTTAGGAACAGCAGTTGAAGATCCAAGAATGAAACTTATTGTGCCCGAGGCAGTCAATGGGGGGTATCACGGGTTACCAACTGGCAGGGGGTTAAGTGGGGATTCCGGGGATGAATACTCCTTAGGGAATGGCGGGTTTTATACCAGCCCCACGTCCCCTACCTATATGATTACCTTTAGTGAGATAAAATTCATCGAAGCGGAAGCCAGGTTTAGAAAAGGCGATCCAGGGGGGGCTTATACTGCCTTTAGAGAAGGAGTGCAGGAAGATCTTGAAAAGCTCGGCGTGGATTCCGGAGAGATTGCTTCCTACCTTGAATTGATCGATGAGGAAGTAGGCGCAAGTACTATTAGTCTGTCGCATATTATGACTCAAAAATACATAGCCAACGTATTGAATCCGGAAACCTGGGTAGATATGAGAAGAATGGATTATAGCTCCATAATATACCCGGGCCTGGAGCGTCCGGAAAATGTTAATCTCGATATATTTCCGGGGGAAAATGATTGGATACAAGCCATGATGTATGAATACAATGAAGAGGATCGAAATTATGTGAATATGCCGGATAATAATCCGTCGATACGATTGACCACCCCGGTTTGGTGGAACCAGCCTGAATAATATAAATAATAATAAAAATATCCTTATTTTAAAGGAGAAGGGATCCCTGCTTTATGTGAGCCAGGGATCCTAAACTTCTGGTTATAACAGCTGGCTCGGAGAATCCCTTATACAAAATACAAGAGGAGGGAGGGGGCTATTGTCAGTTAAACAAAATGTAAGTCTATGAAAAATGTGTTATTTGCTGGTTTTTGTTTTTTTTTAATCATTGGATGCAGTGCAAAAAGGATTATAGATAAACCCATTGTTTTTAATAAGGAAAGGGAGCAACTTAGCCTTCAGTATATCAAGGAGCGCTATTTATTGGACAGGGATACCTCGATTATTGCTCCGAAAATAATTGTATTGCATTGGACTGCAATTCCAACCCTGGAGGCTTCCTTTAACGCATTCAAAGATCCAAAATTACCGGAATTCCGTGGGGAAATCAGCGGTGCAGGCAGTTTAAATGTGTCAGCCCATTTTTTAATCGACCGGGACGGAAAAATTTACAGGTTAATGCCCGAGACTACCATGGGAAGGCATGTGATAGGATTGAATTACAGCGCAATAGGTGTGGAAAACATAGGGGGTACAAGTACCACCCCCCTGACCCAGGCGCAACTCAAGGCCAATATCTGGCTGGTAAAATACCTGAAATCCAGGTACGATATTGAATATCTCATCGGCCATTATGAATACACCAATTTTGAGGAGAACGCACTTTGGTTGGAACAGGACAAAGATTACAGGACTCAGAAAACAGATCCAGGGATAGAATTTATGGCTGAGGTGAGAGCAGCTACAAAAAACCTTAATTTCAAACAGGTGCCTAAAAAAATTGAGAGATAAGGATTTATAAACACTTTTTATAAGACGGGTTTTTTGTGTTTTAGCAATGGATTTATAAATATCCCTATGAGCTGCCCCAAAAAATAAATAATTCAATACCAAGGCTTTCCTAGAGGGAAGCAGCGCAAGCGCAATTCGTGCTATATAAGGGAGATTGGAAGCGCTCAAGTCACTTATTTAAAAATTTCAAAAAATTCCCGGAATCGTTCCGGGATTTTTTTTTGTAAATTTATCCCGGTGCAATCAAGCAAAAATTAGTATGAAATCCCAGGCATTCTTATTGTCCATCGTATTTTTCGGTTTCCTTATTTTTCAGGCTGCCGCACAACCCCCGGAGCTACCTGGGCAATTATGGGAGTCCTACCCGGAGTTTAAGGAGGAGGCCCTTTCCCAGCGTCGGATCAGGCATCAGGATCTCCAGCCTTTAATAGATAGATATGCGCAGCAGCCCGATTTTAGGGTGCGGCAGGTAGGGGCCTCCATAGAAGGCAGGTCTTTGAATTTAATCTCCCTGGGTACCGGAAAAATAAACGTATTGCTTTGGTCACAAATGCACGGAGATGAAGCCACCGCAACCATGGCAATTTTCGATATCTTTAAATTTTTTGCATCAGATAAATTTACGGCCGAAAAAACAGCCCTGTTAAAAAATCTCAGCCTTCATTTTATTCCGATGCTAAATCCCGATGGCGCTGAGGTTTTTCAGAGGCGCAATGCCTTGGGGATCGATGTAAACCGGGATGCGCTGCGATTGCAGTCGCCCGAGGGGGAAACCTTGAAAAGGATCAGGGACAGCCTTTCAGCCGATTTTGGATTTAATCTCCACGATCAAAGTAAATATTACAATGCGGAGGCATCATCCAATCCTGCGACGATTTCTTTTTTGGCCCCCGCTTATAATTATGAAAAGGAGATAAATGAGGTTCGCGGGAATGCCATGAAACTAATCGTGGGGATGAACGCGGAGCTTCAAAAATTTATTCCGGGCCAGGTAGCAAAATACAACGATGATTTTGAGCCCAGGGCCTTTGGGGATAACATCCAGAGATGGGGCACCAGTACAATTTTGATCGAATCGGGAGGCTTTGCTGATGACCCGGAAAAGCAGGAGATCAGGAAGTTGAATTTTGCAGCTATCCTATCTGCTCTTTTTTCAATTTCAAACCTGGATTATAAAACCCTGAATGTAGAGGATTATAAAAAGATACCACAAAATGACAGTAAATTGTATGACCTAAAGTTAACGGGCCTTCAATATGAATTCCTGGGAGAAACCTATATTCTGGATGTAGGCATTAATAACCTGGAGATTCCTAAGGGAAAAAACGGATTTTACTACAGGGGCCAGGTTGCTGATATGGGAGATCTTTCAACCAATTACGGTTATAAATCAAGGGAGCTGTCGGGTTATAAAATAAAGCCGGGAGCCATATATCCCACTGTTTTTGATACCGTGGAAGGGCTGGAGAAACTGGATTTTTCATCCATTTTATCGGGTGGCTTTAGTTATGTGAAGGTAAAGAGTATTCCTAAAAATAAAACCTATACCAATTATCCGGTACAGGTAGTCAGCGAAACCTTTAGAATCCCCAGCCGGCTATCGGTGGGTGCAAATCCTACTTTTTTTCTTGAAAAAGAAGGGAAATTAGAGTTTGCTGTGATCAATGGGTTTTTTCTCGATCTCGGGGATTTTGGCAAATCCATAAAGAATGCCTTGATTCTCAGGTAGTTTTTTCCTGCCTGGGGAAAGCCTCCATACGGAGGCTTTTAATCCCCCTGGAAAAGAAGGCACGGGCAGTGTCTTTTTCCTTACATTTGCGGCATGATAAAAGAGGATATAAATGCACAGGTAGAAAAGGGGATTATGTTGCCTTTAATGGAAGCGTTTTACACGATACAAGGGGAAGGTTTTCATAAAGGAACTGCCGCATATTTTATTAGGATTGGCGGGTGTGATGTGGGATGCCACTGGTGTGATGTAAAGGAAAGTTGGAATGCAAAGCTCCATCCTCCTACTGCCATAAATGAAATAGTCGGGGAAGCTATACAACACAGTAAAACCATCGTTGTTACCGGGGGAGAGCCCCTTACCTGGAACATGGAACCCTTGACAGATCTGTTAAGGGAAAAAGGCTGCCAGATCCATATTGAAACCTCCGGAGCTTACAAGTTGAGCGGTTCCTGGGATTGGATTTGCCTGTCTCCCAAAAAGATTAAATTGCCGACAGAGGAGATCTACGAGGTGGCAAATGAATTAAAAGTGATTGTTTTTAATAATGACGATCTAAAATTTGCAGAAGAGCAGGCTGCCAGGGTCAATAAGGATTGTATTTTGTACCTGCAACCGGAATGGAGTAAAAGGGAAAAGATGATGCCTTTAATCGTGGATTATGTAATGAAAAATCCCAGGTGGAAGGTTTCACTTCAAACGCATAAGTATTTAAATATACCATAAAAAAAAGCGGTTAAGAAGTTCAGATTACAGAACTTTTTAACCGCTTTTTCCAAAAGGAGAATTCCCTTAATTATTTTTCAAGCGTCTTAAATGGCACCTCAATATATCTTTGGTCCCATCCCATCAATAAATTGGCCCCATCTGCTACGGGAACAAAAGCCATGGAAAAGGATTCAATAGAAGTTGGAGAATTTCTTACGGGCACCGTGATGCGAACCTGGTCTTTTTTGTCAGTATATTCATAAGCTCCCCAGGTATGTACATCATTGTTCAAAATAACAACCCATTCATTTTCCTGTGGAATCGTATATATGGTATAAGTTCCGGCATTTACGGTAACATCTGCCACTTTCATATCTCTGTAAAGGGTGAGTTCGGTAGATTCATTCGCGCCCGTACGCCACACCTCCCCATAGGGAACCAATTTCCCAAAGACCTCGCGATTTCTTTTTTGAGGTCTGCTGTAAATTACCCTGGCCATTACCTGGCCATCCTGATTTTTATAAGATACCAAATCCAAGGGACTGGCATCTATTTTTGAAAAATTAGGGCCCTCCGCGGAATTTTCCTGAGCAATTAAAGAATCGCTGTTTAATGAGAATAAGGCAATAACCGCCATAATAAATACTTGTTTCATAATTTAAAGTTTTTTTTAATTTTGAAATGGAAGATACAATTTTCATACCATCCACTTGTCAAACAAATCCCTATTAATTGTTAAATTTAAATTTCCCCGGGATGTGATTAGCATATCCATGGCCGATTCTTCAGAAGCAGTAATAACTGGCATATCAATTAAATTTGAAACTGGGTTTCCTTTTTTTAAATCCTTATTGCAAAGTCTCCAGAGATCGATTTGGAAATGCATAAAGGTGGTACCGGGGTGGAATGACAAAGCCCGTGGTCCATGGCTGCAAAAATTCAGGCAGCTACAGGATGAAAAGGCCAATTATTACGCACAAATTGTTAATAACTTAAAGGTATTGAAGTGCGCTTCAAGCTAATAGGAATAAGGGTTTTCTTATATTTGTCTGTTAAATGAAATAACGAAAATTAACAGGATCATATATGAGCGAAGAACCTAAAAAAGATGATTATTCCGCAGATAGTATACAGGCCCTGGAGGGAATGGAGCATGTGCGCAAGCGGCCATCTATGTATATCGGGGATACCGGGGTAAGAGGCTTGCACCACCTGGTTTATGAAGTAGTTGATAATTCCATCGATGAGGCAATGGCAGGTCATTGTGACACCATTAAGGTCATCATTAAAAAAGACGGGTCAGTTTCCACCGAGGATAACGGACGTGGTATCCCGGTAGATCTACACAAAAAAGAAGGAGTCTCTGCCCTGGAGGTTGTAATGACAAAAATTGGGGCCGGAGGTAAGTTTGATAAGGATTCCTATAAGGTTTCAGGAGGTCTGCACGGAGTTGGGGTGAGTTGTGTCAACGCACTTTCTGAGAGCCTGAAAGCCATTGTTTACCGGGAAGGTAAAATATGGGAACAGGAATATGCATTGGGAAAGGCCCTTTATCCTGTGAGACCAGCAGGGGAAACCACCCTGAGGGGGACCGTTATTATCTTTAAACCGGATCCGAGTATTTTTGAGCAAACCACCGAATTCAGTTATGATACCCTGGCCAGCAGAATGCGCGAATTGTCATATTTGAACAAGGGGATTACCCTTACCCTTACCGATGAGCGCCAGGAGCAGGAAGATGGATCCTATTTTTCAGAAACCTTTCATTCAGATGAAGGTTTAAAAGAATTTATAAAATTCCTCGATGGTAACCGGGAGGCCATCATTTCTGATGTGATTTCCATGGAAGGTGAAAAGAACGGCACTCCGGTAGAAGTTGCCATGGTTTACAACACTTCCTTTACAGAGAATCTCCATTCGTATGTAAACAATATCAATACTCATGAAGGCGGCACGCATCTGGCCGGATTC
The DNA here is from genome assembly GCA_041752645.1 of Gillisia sp. Lineage (GTDB taxonomy): Bacteria > Bacteroidota > Bacteroidia > Flavobacteriales > Flavobacteriaceae > Gillisia. Next base: position 12,409 of record JBGSWA010000207.1, read on the forward strand.
AGAAGAGGGCTTACCACTACCCTAAAAAAATATGCCGATTCCTCAGGAATGTTGGACAAGCTGAAATTTGAGATCACGGGAGACGATTTCAGGGAAGGCCTCACAGCGATTATCTCGGTAAAAGTTGCAGAACCCCAGTTTGAGGGTCAAACCAAAACAAAATTAGGAAACAGGGAAGTTACAGCGGCCGTTTCTCAGGCCGTTTCCGAGATGTTGGAAAATTATCTGGAGGAAAATCCCGGCGATGCCAGGATCATTGTAGAGAAAGTTGTACTGGCTGCCCAGGCCCGTAATGCCGCTAAAAAGGCGCGGGAAATGGTGCAGCGAAAGAGCGTTATGAGCATTGGTGGCTTGCCCGGAAAATTGTCTGACTGCTCAGAACAGGATCCTTCAAAATGTGAGGTGTACCTGGTAGAGGGAGATTCGGCAGGGGGAACGGCCAAACAAGGTCGGGACAGGAATTTTCAGGCTATTTTACCCCTGCGTGGTAAGATCCTGAATGTTGAAAAAGCCATGACACACCGTGTTTTTGACAATGAAGAGATAAAAAATATTTACACCGCCCTGGGGGTGACCATAGGGACCGAGGAAGATAGCAAGGCATTGAATTTGTCAAAACTGCGATACCATAAGGTAGTCATCATGTGTGATGCCGATGTGGATGGTAGCCATATCGAAACCCTGATCCTCACCTTCTTTTTTCGCTATATGAAAGAGCTTATCGAGAACAGTCATATCTTTATAGCCACTCCGCCTCTTTATTTGGTTAAAAAGGGACAGAAGAAACAATATGCCTGGAGTGATAAAGAACGGGACACCATTGCGCAAAGTTTTAGTGGCGGAGTTCAAATTCAGCGTTATAAAGGTCTTGGAGAAATGAATGCCGAGCAATTATGGGATACCACCATGAATCCTGAATTCAGGAAACTACGCCAGGTGAACATCAATAACAGCGGGGAAGCCGACAGGATCTTCTCCATGCTGATGGGGGATGAGGTTCCCCCGAGAAGAGAATTTATCGAAAAAAATGCGGTATATGCCAATATAGATGCATAATAAAACTGAAAAGCCCACGCCAATGCGTGGGCTTTTTTTGGTTTTTCAGCAAATAGCAGAATTCATCTTTTTTAGAACCGATTTTTAGTATTTTTACCTGAACTTAACACCAGAAACCTTGAAAAATAGCTTCCAAAACCTCTTGTTTATTTGCTTGTTACTGAGCTTTGGCCTCACAAATGCCCAAAATGATGAAGAACTTTTAATTGGGGATATGTTGTTGGTTGCCGATAATTTCGCAGCACCAGGAGCAGAAGCCGCCGCCATTCAATCCAGTGCAGGATGGTTCAGCTCTGCCGGGGATCTTGGGGAATGGAAAGTGGAAATTTCATTGCATGGGAATGCGGTATTCATACCGGGCAGTAAGCAAGCCAAACTGGCTAGCAATGCAGATTTTTCGATTTTAAATTTCAGGGGAAGTTCCAATGCACTACTTCCCACGGTATTTGGCGGGGATACGGATGTTGTTTTTGAGGGAGAGTTCTCAGGACAGGAATTTTCATTTGACGCCATCGACGGCCTGGATAAAAAAGTAATAATTCACCCTTTTCCGCAGGTCACCCTCGGCCTGCCTTTTGGCACCGAAGTGGCTCTGAGATATGTGCCCAGGGTTACACTAAATGATGTAGGGGTGCGCAACTATGGGATTGGCTTAAAACATAATTTCGCCCAATATTTTAAATACTCCAGGCCAGATGATTTTCAAATTGCGGCAGTGGTTACCTATTCTAACATCAATATTGATTATGCATATGAGCCTCTTCAAATCAGTGTAAGTGGGATAAGCGTTCTGGAGCTAAACCGCATAGATGTGGATGCAGATCTGTGGTTGCTGCAGGCATTGGTTTCAAAGTTGTATAATGATTTCGAGGTTTTCGGAGCCCTGGGGGTTACCAGTTCAAATTTCGATTATGCCTTGGGGGGAGGAGGCAGTTTACTTCCGAGATTAAATAACGAATTGGTCGCCTTGGGCGGAAGTGAAATTAAATTTAAAGGGGATCTGGGTTTTAATTATTATGTAGGCAATTTCAAGTTTAGCAGTGCTTTTACAGCCGGCAGCTTTTTTAACGCCAATATAGGCCTTCATTTCAGGATTTAAGGAATTGATTTTTTGTCAATTAATTACTTTAAATTTAGCTGGTAATTCGTATTTTCGTAAAATTAATAAAAATAATATAAAATGAAAGTTACTATCGTAGGAGCAGGGGCAGTTGGTGCCAGTTGTGCTGAGTATATTGCAATTAAGGACTTTGCTTCTGAAATTGTGTTGTTGGATATCAAGGAAGGAGTGGCAGAAGGAAAAGCAATGGACCTGATGCAAACAGCTTCCCTAAATGGCTTCGATTCAAAGATCGTGGGAGTTACAAACGATTATTCTAAATCGGCAGGAAGCGATGTTGTCGTAATCACCAGTGGTATTCCCAGAAAACCGGGAATGACCAGGGAGGAATTAATAGGGATAAATGCTAATATTGTAAAGGAGGTTTCTTCCAATTTAGTGAAACATTCGCCAAATACCGTTGTGATCGTCGTGAGCAATCCTATGGATACCATGACTTATTTGGTTCACAAAACTACGGGTTTGCCTAAAGCTAAGATCATAGGAATGGGTGGGGCTTTAGACAGTGCGCGTTTTAAATACAATTTAAGCCAGGCCTTGGAATGTCCTCCATCAGATGTTGATGGTATGGTATTGGGAGGACACAGCGATACAGGGATGATCCCCTTGTCCAGACTGGCAACCAGGAACTCCCTGCCGGTATCTGCTTTTTTATCTGAGGAAAGATTAAACCAGGTAGATGAAGACACCAAGGTAGGTGGCGCTACGCTGACCAAATTATTGGGAACCAGTGCCTGGTACGCCCCGGGAGCAGCTGTTTCTGCATTGGTGCAGGCAATTGCCTGCGATCAGAAAAAAATGTTCCCTTGTTCAGCCTTGCTGGAAGGAGAATATGGTTTAAACGATATATGTATTGGGGTTCCTGTAATTTTAGGGAAAGACGGGTTGGAAAGGATTGTTGAGATCGAATTAAATGATGCCGAGAAAGCTAAAATGGCGGAAAGCGCAGAAGGTGTTAAAAAAACAAATGAGCTGCTAACACTTTAAAGAGAGAATGCGGGTTTTTATTTTAATATCGAACAAAAAAAAGGACCACAAATTCGGTGGTCTTTTTTTTTGTTCAAAAGTTAAATTAATCAAAAAAAAATAATTGGGATTTAAAATTTTGAAATCCTATATTTGTCCGTTTTAAAAATTGACCTAAATTATAAGGAATAATGCAGAATAAAGGACTGATCAAGGTTTTTGCAATTTTATTTGGATTGGTATGTATTTACCAATTGTCATTTACATTCATTGCCAGCAGTATAGACAGTGACGCTAAAGACTTTGCGCTACAGAAGATAAGCGCAAATGTAGAAGATTATTCAGCCAAGAGAGACCTGGCTGAGGCACGTTATCTCGATTCCATTGGGGAGCAGGATATTTTCGCCGGGATTACCTATAACTCTGCAAAAGATAAAGAACTTAACAAAGGGCTGGATCTAAAGGGAGGAATAAATGTGATCCTGCAAATTTCCGTGAAGGATATTTTAAAGGGATTAGCCAATAACAGCAAGGATCCTGCCTTTAACAGGGCTATATCTGAAGCTGAGGCAGCCCAAAAAGATAGCCAGGATAGTTTTGTAGATCTTTTCTTTGAGGCATTCAATAAAATTCCGGATGCTACATTGGCATCTCCTGATATTTTCGCAAATAAAACCTTAAGCGATCAGGTGAATTTTGAAATGACCAATCAGGAAGTGGAACCCATCATCAGGCTAAAAGTTGATGAATCCATCACCTCCGCTTTCGAGGTTTTGCGAAAACGTATCGATAAATTTGGAGTGACCCAACCTAATATTCAGCGACTGGGGAATTCAGGTCGTATCCTGGTAGAGCTTCCCGGGGCAAAGGATATCAGCCGTGTAAAAAGCCTGCTGCAAAGTACCGCTCAATTAGAGTTTTGGTATGTTTATAAAAATAATGATTTTGGAAACTTTCTGGTAAATGCCAATAATGTATTGGTTGACATAGTTAAAAAAGAGAAGGTAACCGATGCTGTCGAAGTGGATTCAGCTGCTACAACAAAAGAGGATGCCGCCATTGAGGCCTTGCTGGCCAGTGCCGAGGATACCTCAGAGGTCCAACAAGCCGGCAATAATCCTTTGTTGGGTTTAATAGTTTCTCCGGGATTCCAGGGAAGCCCCGTACTTGCGACCTTTGCAGCAAAAGATACTGCCCAGGTAATGGAATATTTAAAATTGCCCCAGGTACGTTCCTTATTACCCCAGGAGCTGCGTTACGCAAAATTTGCGTGGGGAGTTCAGAAGGATCATTTTGTCGATTTATACGCCATTAAGGGGAATCGTGAAAATACTCCTCCCCTGACCGGGGATGTGATTACCGATGCGCTACAAACCTATGATCAGGTCGGACGGGTAGCGGTATCTATGCAAATGAATGGAAAAGGGGCCAAGACCTGGGAAGAAATGACCGGAAAGGCTTATGCTGAACAGAGCAACATAGCCATTGTGCTTGATAATGTTGTTTATTCTGCTCCCGGGGTTACTACCGGGCCAATAAGTGGAGGTAGAAGTGAAATTACTGGAGATTTCGGTATCACCGAAGGTCAGGATCTTGCAAACGTGCTGAGAGCCGGGAAATTACCTGCATCTGCAAGTATTATTCAAAGTGAGGTCGTTGGACCATCACTGGGTCAGGAAGCTATAGACAGTGGGATAACCTCCTTTGCTATCGCTCTTATAATCGTTTTGCTCTATATGGTTTTCTATTACGGAAAAGCCGGTCTTTTTGCTGATGTAGCCCTTACTGTGAACATTCTATTTATCTTCGGAATCCTGGCAGGACTAGGAGCCGTTTTGACCTTGCCCGGTATTGCGGGTATTGTGCTGACCATCGGGATGTCCGTGGATGCTAACGTACTGATCTTTGAGCGTATTAAAGAAGAACTGGCAAAAGGGAAAGCCCAAAAAGAAGCTATTAAAGATGGGTTCAACAACGCGCTTTCTTCTATTTTAGATGCGAATATTACAACGGGTCTTACTGCGCTTATCTTGTTGATTTTAGGAACCGGACCTATTAAAGGTTTTGCAACCACCTTATTAATTGGTATTGCAACCTCATTATTTACGGCTATTTTTATTACGCGGTTGTTTATTGACGGCTATGGAAAGAATGGAAAATGGCTTGAATTCGCTACTTCCTGGACCAGGAATTTGTTCAGAAACATGAATTTTAATTTCTTGGTTAAAAGGAAAGCAGCGTATATCTTCTCCGGAATATTGATCCTGATAAGTGTCATTTCATTTTTTACAAATGGCCTGAACCAAGGGGTGGATTTCGTTGGGGGAAGGACCTTTACGGTTCGATTTGCCGATGATGTAAACGCAACAGATGTTCAAAATGATTTGATCGCTGTATTTGGAAGTGCAGAGGCAAAAACCTACGGGGCCAACAATCAATTGAAAATAACAACTAAATATAAAGTTGAGGATGAAGGGGAAGCGGTAGATGCTGAAATCCAGCAAATGTTGTTCGAATCCCTGGGGTCTTATTTGCCTGAGGAACTAACCGCTGAGGAATTTGGAATAGGCTCGGGAGAGCGTCAGATTGGGATTATGGAATCCATGAAAGTGGGACCCACCATTGCCGATGATATTAAAAACGATTCCTTCTGGGCGGTTCTCGGATCCTTGATCGTTGTTTTCTTGTATATCCTGTTGAGGTTTAGAAGATGGCAGTTTAGTTTGGGAGCAGTGGCAGCCGTAGCGCATGATGTGATTATTGTATTGGGAATTTTCTCCTTGTTCTATAACCTACTTCCATTTAGCATGGAGATCAACCAGGCATTTATCGCAGCGATTTTAACGGTAATTGGTTATTCCCTGAACGATACGGTGGTTGTATTTGACCGGATCAGGGAGTTTGTAAATGAACATACATCCTGGCCGCTTGGCAAAACTATTAACAGTGCCCTGAACAGCACCTTGGGGAGAACCTTGAATACCTCTTTGACCACCTTATTGGTATTGTTTTCCATCTTTATCTTTGGAGGGGAAAGTCTTCGAGGCTTTATGTTCGCGATGATTGTCGGTATAATTGTGGGGACTTATTCTTCCCTTTTTGTCGCAACTCCGCTTATGTATGACAGCGTGAAGAAAAAACCTGCAGATCTGAGAACACCGGAAAAAACACCTGTTAAAACCGTATAAGCTTACACAAGCCTTATTATAATAAGTAAAAGCTGTCCATGAATTGGGCAGCTTTTTTTGTTTTGGTGCGTCCCACTAAAAAACCTCATTGGTTTTTTAGTGAGAGCCCCTGCCAGGGGTTTTTACCCTCCCCCTTGCAGGGAATCGGGCGATTCCTTCTGTAAACAGGGGTTTTATTTTGTTTTGAGTTCCGAGCTGTGTACTACAGATGTTGCTTTTAACAAAGGTTTGGATTTGTAGTGCAAGGCCTGGGAAATGGCCTATCTATGGGTTTGGTTCCGAGCATCTTGTTCTGGCTTTAGGTTGTTCCTGTTTTTTGGGTGTTTCCAGGGGAGGGCTGTTTTCTGTCAGGGGTGTTAGTCCTTTTTGTTTCGATCGGGGTCGAATTGTGGTTACTCACCAATTAAAAGTCCCGAGAGATGGAATTTATTGTAGGTTCGATCTGGGAGGAAATCTGTTTTGCTTACCAACAGCCCAACAGGCCCGGGGGAGTGGAGTTATCGGGGATTCATCATTTTTGCAATCCAGCGGGGGAAGATCAATGTTTCCCAGGCTTCTACAATTGATATGCACTTTTTTCTTTATCCTTGTCGCAGATCCAAAACAGGCCTTTAAAAGTACGTCCCCAACACCATCCATTACGGGCAGGAACGATGCTCATCACGGCATCGCCCAACCGGAAATGGTATAAAGCATCCCTGGAACCCGGATTTGTGAGCTAAAAGATATCAATTTAGTATCTGAAATGGCCCTAGGTATAACAATACCACCTATTCCATTAAAGTGAAGAAAAAACAACCTGCGGAGCTTACAATAACAGCTATTCCTTTAAAGTGAAGAAAGAGCAAATCGGGGAACTGACAAAAACAGCTATTCCATTAAAGTGAAGAAAGAGCAAACCGAGGAGCTGACAAAAAAAATGCTATTGACTGCCCGGCAAAGAAACCTGGCAAGACTATATTATCTGTAAAGGCGTCCGAGAGTCGAGCAGAAGGGGGGTGGAATTACAATTAAATCAAAACGAAAACAGAAGGTTAAATCGCTTTTTCCACTTGAAAGCCTGGGATCCTCCTTTTAGATCTCGTGGAAAACCCCATTTTATTTTAAGACAATCAATTCTTTTTTTTTAAAAATTGCGGGTGCAATGGTGGAGTATCCAGTTCAAAGCTTGAATTTTAGAGGCATAGTCTCGGGAGATTCAAGCTACCAATTTATGGAACTGGGGGCGGGCAGCTTGTCAAGAAAAAAGAGTGCCCCTTGAAAGGAGATACTCTTAAGTTCCTGATATTTTAAGTTATGCTGGTTATTAATACTTGAAATTATAATCTTCAATCCTGGGGTGCAACCCGTGCTCCATTTTTAATTCAGTCTTTTAAAGTCCATTTTATCGCCTATTTCAATGTTCCATTCTTTGACTTTCCCGGCGTTCAGCTCCAGGATAAATTTCGCTGGTTTCCCGGAGGTGAGGGAAGATTCATCCAGGGGCTGGGTATTTTCCTGAAAGCTCACTACACTGCTATCCTTGCCGTAAAAAATAATATCTAGGGGAATATAGGTGTTTTTCATATAAAAGCTTCGCAAGGCTTCCTCAGGATAAATAAATAGCATTCCCTGGGTATCCTTCATAGATCTCCTGTACATTAACCCGGTTTCCTGTTCATATTGGTTTTCTGCAATCTCAATCTCCAGTTCCTTTATGCGCTCCCCGGCTTTTAAAAGGTACAATTCTCCTTCTTTTTTAAATTCGATTTCCGAAGTTTCAATCCTGGATTCCTTGGGTTCATCCCCACAGGAAAACAGCAAGGTTGATAACAGGAAAAATATGGGGTAATTTGTTCTTTTCTTCATCTGAATAAATTGCTGCGAATCTTTAGGGTAGATCGCTTAATTACCAGGATCACATCCTGATTTTTATCTGTAATGAACAGAACTAGGTTCTACTTAGTCGTTTTTTTACCCGGGCGGAACATAAAATAAAAACCTGCAATAATGAACGGGATGCTTAGCCATTGACCTGTGTTGATTACCCATAGGGCCCGCTCGCCGACCTGTGGTTCTTTTAAAAATTCTATAAAGAACCGCACGCTCCAAAGCAATACAAAAAACAGCCCTAAAATATAACCGACCTTTTGTTTTTTGTCTGTTTTCCAATAGGTAAACCAAAGCACAATAAAAATCAATAAATAACAAAAGGATTCGTATAATTGCGCTGGGTGTCTTGCAAAGTCTTCCCCTAAATTCTGGAAGATGACCCCGTAATCACTGTTGGTGGGTTTCCCGATTATTTCGGAATTCATAAAATTCCCTATTCTTATAAAAACCGCCCCGCTGGCCACCGGGATCACAACTCTGTCCAGGATCCATAAAATGGGTTTGTCCAATACATTTTTTTTGTATAAGTACATCGCAACAATGATCCCTATGGCAGCTCCGTGGCTTGCAAGGCCTCTGAATCCCGTAAATTCAAATTCAGGCTTAAACCGGACCGGTAAGAATATTTCGAGTAAATTGTGTTGAAAATAGTCCCAATCATAAAAAATTACATGCCCCAGTCTCGCCCCGATAAGGGTTGCAAGGACGGTGTAAATAAAAAGTGAATCCAGCTTTTCAATTGAAATACCTTCTTTGTTGTATATGTTTTTCATAATATACCAGCCTAGTCCAAATGCTATTAAAAACATTAAACTATAATAATGGAGGGTAAAAAAACCTAAATCCAAACCTTCAGAAGGACTCCAGAGCATTGCGTTAAAAAGCATAGTGTAAATTTTAGATGATATTAATTTTCACGGGTAAAGATACATTTTTGGTTGGGTTTGAGATAAAAGCCCATAGGTATTAATAAAAGGAACTTAAGGCACGGGATCATATCCGGAGCCTCCCCAGGGATTGCAGCTCAAAATACGCTTAAGGCTCATCCATCCTCCTTTAAACAGGCCATATTTTTGAAGGGCTGTCAAGGAGTATTGGGAACACGTGGGCGAGTACCTGCAGGCGGCAGGGGTAAATGGCGAAATCGCTTTGCGGTAAAACCTCACCAGGAGAATAAAAGGAACTGCAAGCCATTTTTTAAGCATAAACTCCTTGTTTAAATATTTTTCCTATTCAACTGAAAAAGTAGTCCCTTCTTTTCCGTCTTTAAGTTGGATGCCCAAAGAGAGTAATTGGTCCCGGATCTGGTCGCTTGTAGCGAAATCCTTATTGCTTCGGGCTTCTGCCCTTAGTTTTATAAGCAATTCGATGGTGCCTGAAAGTTTTTGGGTGCTGTCCTCATTGGCTATGGTTGAATCAATCAAACCTAAAACTTCAAATATAAAAGCCTGCATACTAGCCTTTAACTGCTCCAGGTCTGCTTGTGAAATTTGCTCCCCGCCTTCTTTAATGGCATTTATATATTTTACGGCATCAAAAAGGCATGCGATCAGGATCGGACTATTAAAATCGTCATTCATTGCATTATAGCAACGCTCTATCCACTGAGGTACAGAAAAGGACGAGGTGTTGGAAACCGGTAACTGGTCTATATTCCTAAAGGTATCCATTAACCGGTTAAAGCCTTTCTCACTTGCCATTAATGCGTCATTTGAAAAATCCAAAATACTGCGGTAATGGGCCTGTAGCATAAAAAACCTGGCTACGGAAGGATTATAGGCCTTGCTCAAATTTGGATTGTTCCCGGTAAATATTTCCTCGGGGAGGATGTTGTTGCCCGTACTTTTTGCCATTTTCTGGCCGTTAAGGGTGAGCATATTTGCGTGCATCCAGTAATTTACAGGAGTTTTACCCGTGGCGGCTTCCCCCTGTGCAATTTCACATTCGTGATGAGGGAATTTAAGGTCCATCCCCCCTCCGTGAATATCGAAGGATTCTCCCAGGTATTTGGTGCTCATCACCGTGCATTCCAAATGCCATCCCGGAAAACCATCGCTCCAGGGAGAGGGCCATCTCATAATATGCTGCGGCTCGGCTTTTTTCCAAAGCGCAAAATCCTGCGGATTTTTTTTGTATAAGTACATCGCAACAATGATCCCTATGGCAGCTCCGTGGCTTGCAAGGCCTCTGAATCCCGTAAAT
>JBGSWA010000208.1:0-26024 GCA_041752645.1 Gillisia sp.
TGGCGCAAATTTTTGAACCCTGGAATTTGAAAATGATGATCGTAACCCACAATTGCAATAGCATCGTCAGCTGAACGAATATCACAGTTTGTAATGATTACATTTTTGCATGAGGTTATATCAATACCATCTGCATTTGGCGCAAGCATATTGGTCCATAGACGAATTCCATCTACTAAAACCCCATCGCAATCGGCAAAATGCATCGTCCACATGGGTGCTTGAGTTATAAAAATGTCTTTAATCGTTATTCTTTTACAATTGCTAAAAATAAACATTTGATAGGGTCTGTCTTTAGGAACAATTGGTCCATCTCCGATACCTCCATTTTCAACCTTTCTGAACTTTTCTTTTTGCCTCGTGTATTTTGACCCTCCCCATTCAATTTTTTTTGCTTTGTTTAAATCAAAAAATAGATCACCATTACCATCGATATTTCCGGTACCGGTTATATTTATATTTTCAGCATTTTGAGCGTAAAACATGCCGTAATGTACTTCATTGTAGGGGGCATAATCATTCAAATTAGCACTTCCACGCAGTACGGCACCACTTTCAAGAAATAAACTAACATTACTTTTTAAATAAACGGTCCCCATCATAAAAATACCTGTTGGAACAAGTACAGTCCCCCCTCCATTTTTGTTACAAGCATCTATAGCTTTTTGAATGGCTAGTGTATTAATTGTTATAGCATCACCAATTGCTCCGAATTTTGTGATATCAAAAGTCTGTGCATTTGCAGAAAAAGCAATACAGAGAAATAATAATGCAATAATTTTATTCATTCCATTTATTTTATTTAAAATTTTATTTAGAAACAAGTAGAGGATTTAGTTAGCACTCAAATGTTTCTGTTTTGCTATTTAATTTCCATTTTTTTGGAAAAGGATTTTCCATTCAATCCGAATGTTCCCTTATGGCTATTGGGCAATTTAAAATGATAAGCATATCCCTTAATAGCATTTGCATATTCCCCTGTTCGGATATCACAATTAGATAAAATTACCTCATTGAACGAATTAATATCAATCCCGTCACTGTTAGGAGTTTCCTAATTGGACCTAACTTTAAGTATGGATGCTATCACACCGTTAAAATCAGCAAAATACAATGTCCAAAAAGAAGATATTATCAAGTGTCTATCCCGCACCAATACCATTTTCTTAAGAACTGTTGATTAATTAGTGATTTTAGAAGAAAATGTCTTTATAATATTTAAAGTAGTGGTATCTGTATTATAAACCCCATACCACCCTTGTAACTCATGTGGTGGATCACCTATTATCATATCTCCCTTTTTCCAATATTCCCCTGGTCTTGAAGGTCTTCCTTCTCCAGAATAAGTCCAAAAATTTAAACCTTTTACACTGCCATTTCTTTCTATAGAATTAGCAACTTTTTCAAATAAATGATTATAAAATCGATCTCTCCATACTGTTTTAGAATTTGGATTATATGACATACTATCTCTTGCAATACCAAATTCTTCCAATACCATAGGCTTGTTTAATGCTTTAGCCGCAGCAACGTGTTTATCCCAATAGTTGTCTGCTTTTTTAAGTGCTTCATTAAATACTTCTTCTCCTTGAGTTGGATTGAACCACCCCCAATTTTGAGCCCATATGTGCATGGTTATATAATCTATATTTTCATCATTGTTATCTCTATAAACATTCGTTCCCGCTCTTTCCTTATCGGTATTACCTTCTGTTCCTAAAGAAACTAAATGAAAGCTATCCAGGTTTTTTATAAAAGCAGAAGTTTTTTTTGTCCAACTAACAAATTCATTAGGCACATGATAGCCCCTTGGTTCGTTGGCCAACTGCCAAGCCATAATCGTTGGGTCTTTTTTATATGGCTTTCCGGTAATCGTATTCTTTCTATTAATCACTTTTTCAATATGATTATACATCATTTTTTGAGCGACTTCATTGGAGTAAAATAAGCTTGAATAATTTGTGAAATCGTCCCAAGAGTTTCCTTCATCTTGAGGGAAAGGAATATCTCCTGCTCCAGCCCATTTTAAATACTGGGGAAACCCACCACTCCAGGTCCAGAAATTACCTAAAACCATCACAGCTTTCATATCCCTTTTTTTCATTTCTGCAAGTAGAAAATCCAGTCCTTTAAAAATATCCTCGTTATAAACCCCTGGAGCTGTTTGTAAAGCCGGATGAACGCTATATTTCATTTCTGAATCTCCCTCACTTGCTGCCAAAACCCTTAAATTGGTGACTCCCAAAGCTTTTAATTCATCCAATTCTCGAATTAAACGTTGTTGGTTTCCCGATTGAGGAGCACCCAAATTCATCCCCTGCCAATAGTTGGATCCTACAAAAACATACTCTTTATTTTTGAGTAAAAAATTACCTTCTTCGACTTTTACAAACTTATTTTTATAACTCGCACAGGAGAACATGCTTAATGCTATCAAAATTATTAATGTTATATTTTTTTTCATTTTTTTAATTAATTGAAATTTATTGTTTTTTTGAAATGATGACATCCTTTAATTCTATCGATTTTTCATTAGGGATATTCAGTGTGCTTATTTTTAAAATCTTAGTTCCTATCGTTAAATGAATATTTCCGACAGAAACTATTTCCCAATCTGTTTCTGGCGCTTCCTGATCTCTTTCAACTCTGTCATAATTCTTAAAAGTTGAATGTTCAAAAGGTTTTAAATTTTCAATGATTAATTGGTGCTTATCAATTTCGAGCAATAATTTTACACCAATATTCTCCTTGTTTAAAGCATATTTTAGTTCAATTTCATATTCACCTTCTTCGACCACATCAATATCCCAAGTTGCATACGCTGTTGCTTTTGTCCAGAAATCAATCCAATCATGCGCCCAACCGTAAAGGCTATGATAAGCTATCCCTGTATGTCTTCGGTCTTTTCGAAACTCGAAAGGTGGGAATAAATTAGCTTCGTGTGCTGGTAAAATAGTGGTGGGGTAATCACTATACCCTACAGGTATTTCCCTGGTTTCTGCTTTTGGTTTTAGGGTAGAAAACCAGTTTATATATAATTTAGATAAGGAATCATAAATTTTTGGAAATTGCTCTCTAATATTGGTTGTTTGATTAGGATCCTCATTTAAATTGAACAAGTCTTCATTAATCATTAAATAATCGTTGGAAAGCAACCTCTTGTTGTCATTCCATTCCTGAAATAAATTTCTTTCAGGAAGGTCTCCTTTCCCATCCAAAAGCGATTTAAAACTCATACCGTCAATTGGCTTTTTGTACTCGTATTCTTTTCCAATTAAGTCTAATAATGTTGGTAAAACATCAATATGTGCAAGTGGTTGTTCAATATTACTGCCTGCTTTGATATGGTTCTTCCAATTGATAATAAAAGGCACTTTTATACCACCTTCATCTACCATTCCTTTACGTCCCTTTAAGCCAGTGTTAAACCTCAAATTAAGGGGACCATTATCAGACATATAAATAATTATTGTATTTTCCCGAATATTTAGCTCTTGTAATTTTCGAAGGATTCTTCCAACATTGTCATCTATGTTTTCACCCATTCCATAAATGGTAGCATTAAAATCATCGACACCCTTATTTTTGTATTTATCAAAATATTTATCCGGAACTTGTAACGGTGTGTGCGGTGTTTGATATGGGATATAACATAGAAAAGGATGGTTCTCTTTTTCGTTCTTTTCAATAAAAGTAATTGCCTCATTTGTTAATACATCAGGTAAATAACCTTCAGTTTTAAAAGATTTGCCGTTTTTTTTAATAGTTGTATTAAAATAATTTGGCCAATGGCCAGAAGCAAAGCCTACAAACTCATCAAAACCCCTTCCCAAAGGATGGTACGGATAATGGGCCCCATTCTGCCATTTACCAAAAATGCCCGTTTTATAACCCATAGACTGAAAAATATCCCCTAAAGTGGTTTCGTCTAAATTCATATTCTCCCGACCACGAGTAACTCCGGAAACTCCGGTGCGTTGATGATAACGACCTGTTAATAAACTCGCCCTGGTAGGAGCACAAACAGGGCTTACATAGAAATTTTTGGCAAAAACGCCATCTTTTCCTAATTCATCCAGTATTGGGGTTTCTGCAACCGGATTTCCTGTTAAAGACAAATCGCCATAAGCTTGGTCATCAGTAAGGATTATTAAAATATTAGGAGGATCAGAATCTTTGTTTTCCTTCAATATTTCGCCGTTTTTACACGAAACACAAAGCCCAATAAAAAAACAATACGCAATAAATTTAAATGTTATGGTCATAATTAATTTAGCTTAAGTGTTCCCTCATGCTTATTTATTAAAAGTTCCGGAGCAAAAAGGGCATGCTGATTTTTATGGGTGCGATACCACCAATCTTCGCCATTATTAACCGAAATTACGGTTGCTCCAACTTCCAATCCTAAAAGTGTTTCAACAGTAGTTTCCCTATTGGCATTTAGTTTTTGCAACACGTTTTTTCTATAGTTTTCCATATAGGCACTTCTTGCATACACCGCTTCCTGGGCTTGTACAAGAACAATATCTGGATTTGATTTTATTATAAATTCTGGTAAAAGCGAGCCATGAAAATGATGGTTTGCATAAAATACATTGGCTTTAATATCATTAGGATATTTTTCAATTATTCTACTTTGGTTACCAGAATAATTATCGGCACTATGGTAATAAATAAAACCGTTGTAGGAAATTTTAAAAGCTAGAGATTTCGTGTTTTCCTCATCACCATCTTCATCCGTATTTAGGAATTTAATAGAAACACCATCTTGTTTTAATTCAAAACCAGTAGGGAAAGTAGTGTAATCTATAAATTGCTGCACATTAAATTGACTTTTTATTAGGGCACCTCTATCTCCACTGTCGTGATCACCATGATAATGCGTAATTATAAAGGTATGAATAGTGTCTATTTGAAGCCTTTTTAACATTGGAATTACAATACTATCCCTCACCCAATCCTTTCCAGAATCAATCAATAAATTTTTACCTGAAGGCAATCTCATAAATACTGATGAACCATGTTCTACATCCGGTACTATAATAGTTAGCTTTGATTCCTCAGCACTATTCATAATTGAAAGATTGGCTAAAACAAAAGAACTCTTTAACACTACTTTTAATTGATAGTCACCTTCTTCAAATTTGTTTAATTCTTCCTCCGATATACCTAGCCAAACAGCTGATTCTTCATAAGGGTAAAATTCAAGACTATACTTAATGGGGATATCATTCAATAAAACATTTTCTATATTTTGATGAAAATTATCAATTTTGAAGACTAAAGGTAAATTTATGTCTTTCACAAAAATTTGTTTTTTAGGACTGATATTTACTTTTGGTTGTGTTTCAGATAGCATGAACCAATCTATATCCATATGACCCCAACTTTCCTGTAAACCTATTGTATTTAAACCTTTATGAAAATAAAATGGCTGTGTAAACTCCTTCCAACTTTCAGCCATTGAAAAACCTATTGGAATAGTGTCATTATTTTTTAAAAAAAATTGTTCTTTACTACCGTTAAATGCCCTATACCTAATATGAATGTTATAATTACCTGTTTCCGGTAAAACTACATTCCATTTTACAACACCTTTTTCTTTTAGTTTTAAAAAAGCACTATTGTTTGCCGTCTCATCCTGAGCTATTTCTATCGTATTTATAAAAGCTTTAGACTCTTCTAATTTTGTGTTCGTCTGCCCAATAATTAACTGAGTAAAACCAATAAAAAGGAGAATTACAAATCTTCTTAAAAAGATTAAATTATTATTAGTCTTACTCAATATTTTATATAATTATTACAAATTTACTTTGCAGGTTAATTTTCCAGTTCTTCATATATAATGCCCGGCGATGACTATTAAATATCAATTATGAGTTTTCTTGAAATCAATCTAATTATAACTAATTAAAACTCTTCCTATTTGCGTTTTGTGCTTGAAATTAATTTTCACAAACTTAAATTCTTTTAAAAAATCATCCTTTTCATACAAGGTTGGAGTCCAATAGCCATAATCACCTTCTCCAATTTTCTCACTCACAACATTTACCTCAATAGGTAAAAACTCCTTTCCATCTTTTGATGCCGAAAATTCTAATCCGTTTTCATTGTCTTCTTCAAAAGCATATACCACTAAACTTTTAATATTCCCTTCCACTACATATGAAATTTCACCGTCTTTTTCACCAACAATTCTACTAATATCTTCTTTAAATTTTCTATCCAAACCGCTGTCAACTTCTACATTTTCATAACCAAAAACGGTCATCAAGTTGCCCATATCATCAATTAATGCTTTTTCAGAGATATTTACTGGTCCAATAATATTTGATTTAGGTGATATTCCAGTTGAATTTATGGCTTCAACTCTATAATAATATGACTTGCCAATTTCTACAGTTTTATCATTAAACAGTGCTACATATTGAACTGCTGCATCAGATACATTTTGAGCAATAACATTCCAAGGACCATTTTCACTTTCTGACCTTTCAATATTATAACCTGATGCCCCCACTGAACCTTGCCAAGAAATTTCATAAGCATTTTCAATCGGCAATAATTTTGGAGCTTTTGGAGCCTTTAAAGCAGGCAATGGTTCTCCACTAATTTCATATGCTTTTTCACGCATTAGGTTTAACAATCCTGTCTCATCATAATTGTAGCCTGAAGGAAAACCAGGCCAATGGTAGGCTTTGTATAAATCGTGTCCAACAGGTTCTGAATGCCAATAGAATCCGCCTTCTTCACGATGTGAACGGATGCTCCAATTTAAAGCTCCCGCAATTTGTTTTTCAGAAATAATATAATCGTACACATTTTTATGTGCAGTTGTGCTTTCAAATCCCAACTCACCTAAAATATATGGTTTTTTACCATCAATTATTTTTAAATTTGATTTAATGTTATCGATTTGAACAAATGGGTCTTGCTCATAATGGTGAGATGATAAAATATCAATATTGGAATCCTCAACAGACTCTTTATACACAAATCTATAACTATCTGTCGCATGATAACCATCCATTAATAAATGATTGCTATCAATAGATTTAATGTAAGAAGCAATTTCTTTTACCCAAGAATAGGGAGAACTCAGTTCGTTTCCAGTTTCCCAACACAAAATGGATTTGTCATTTTTATATTTTACTCCTGTTAGTGTATTTGTTCTATTTAATGCAAAATCTATTGTTTTTTTAAAATCGTCGATCAACTCTTCATCAACCCAAAAATCATCAAAAGTCTTACCCCTAAATTCTGCGTATTGTGGTGCTCCTCCCATCCATTTCCAATTGTTTAACAACGAAAAAATAATACGCACACCAGTTTCATTGGCTACTTTTAACATTAAATCGTTCACTACAAATGCTTCTTCAACAAATTCACCTGGGCCAGTAATGAACGTAGGATTATCAGGTTCGTCAGCGCGTTTTACAGGTAATGTATAGATTCGGATTACCTTACCTCCCATTTGTTTCACGGTTTCAAAAGCATCCCTGATTTCAAATTCGGTTGGATAGCGATATGAATTTTTAGTAGTAAAACTTAACTCATCTTCGATATAATTTAAATTGGGAATATTCATTGAAATAAATCGAAATTCCTTTTTCCCATCCATTAAGGAATGGCCTTCTGCCGTTATAAAATTTTCAAATCCTTTAAATTTTATTTCTTTCTTTTGATTATCTACGGTTTGAGCATTGACAAAAGCGATGCCTGCCAATAAAAAAATCATAAAAATAGATCGTTTTTTCATAGTGTATGTGTTTTTATTAATTTCTTCGAGAAGCTAAATCTTCGGTAATAGTATTCATGAATTTGTCATTCAATTTGTAAATTGCTAATACGAGTGCCGACAAAAGAGCTCCTATGGCAGGATAAATACTTATCAATAATCTAATGCCCTTTAAAGATTCTGTGGTTTGTTCTGCATTAGCTTCAAATCCGTAACCAAATAATATCCAACCTGTTATCGCACCCCCTAAAGTCCAACCCATTTTTTGAGACATGGACGATGATGAGAATACCAGACCTGTGGCTCTTCTTCCTGTTTTCCATTCAGAATAATCGGCAATATCAGCATACATAGACCAAATTAGTGGCAATACAATTCCTGCCGACATTCCTATAATAATATTTAATCCAAAAATAATACCGATGGCATTTGGATCTACCCAATAAAAAATAGCACTAAATACAGATGCTATTACCATGGCGACAATAAAAGTGTTTTTCTTTCCAAATTTTGCCGAAACAGGTTTTGCTAATAAAACGCCCAATAAGTTTGTTACTAACCAGACAGTCATATAAGCTCCTGCAAGTTTATCCCATTTAACTTCTCCAAAAACCGGCAACATTTGATCTTGAACAAAATATTTGAAGTAATACATAATACTGCCATCACGCAAAGAATTAAATATTAAAACAGCAATACCAGCACCTAACATGATAAACCATTGGTTGTTTTTTCCTAAATCTTTTAAATCTTTTTTTATGGATGTTTTATCTGTTAAAGGTTTAACACGTTCTTTGGTCCATTTATAAGTCATTATAAAAAAGAAGGCCGCTACTATGGCATAAATCCCTACTGTATATTGATAACTTTGAGCCTCGTTTGAACCAGAGTTTCTAAATAAATCTAATAAATAGGGTACGGTAGCCGTCATAAAAATACCACCAGAATATGCGCCAATAAACCGAAAAGAAGCCAAAGATGTTCTTTCTTTAGTGTTCGAAGTCATAACACCCATTAGTGATGAGTAGGGTACATTAATGGCTGTATAAACCATCATCATTAATGTATAAGTGATATAAGCATAAATTAGTTTCCCAGAAGGACCAAAGTCTGGCGTGGAAAAAGTTAACACTCCTATTATTGCAAATGGAATTGCCACCCATAATAAATAAGGTCTAAATTTTCCCATAGAAGTTTTGGTTCTATCGGCTATTATTCCCATAATTGGATCATTTAAACCATCCCATAAACGGGTAAGTAAAAACATAGTACCAACTGATGCAGGAGATATTTCAACGACATCCGTGTAGTATATCATTAAGAACATGGAAAAAAGCTTCCAAAACATGGATGACGCAAAATCGCCAAAACCATAGCCTACTTTTTCCTTTAATTTTATTTGATTATTCATCCCTATTAGTTTTTAATGTTTTCAATTCGAGAAATAACTTCCATTAAAGCTCTACTGTTATGATATGGACACTTCCAAAAACCGATTTTATCATCTGTTGATATTACTTTACCATCTACATCAACCCGCCAAAACCACTCTCCATTCACGGTATCAATTAAATTATTTTTGATGAATTCCCAAATTTTAAAAATGCTTACTAAATATTCTTGTTTTGGTTCAATTTCATGGGCATCCATTAAACCTACCATGGCTTCGGCTTGTGGCCACCAGTTTTTGTCTTTGTCATACCCGCTACTGTCATATTCGTTAAATACAGAGCCATCAATATCAAGACCTTGATTTAAGGTAATATTAACCAATTTTAATGCTGACTTTTGAATGCTTTCAACGAGTTCTTTTTCATCAATTGCTTGAGCCGCTTCATGGAGTAACCAGGCGCCTTCAATATCATGACCAAAAGAAATTTTAGTTGATTGTGGTTTCCAGTCCATTTCAAAAAATAAATTAAAATGGCCTGAATTTCTATCTATAATTTTGGTCTGAAAAATGTATAACAAACTGATGATGCTTTTCTTAAGTTTATCATTTTGCCAAACTCTGTAAAGATTAGTATAAGGTTCCAAAATATGCAGATGCGTATTCATTGATTTTGGCGTGTTTAAATCTTTATGGCTTAACCGCATGTCTTCAATAGGTGTCCAGTCGTGATTTAAAGCTTCTACATATCCAGAGTGCCTGGAGTCCCAAAATTTATCCTCTAAAATATGATATAAAGTTTTTGCAAGATGAAGGCTTTCAACATTTTGGGTTGCTCTATAGTACTCTGAAAAAGCATAAATGCCAAATCCCTGAGCATAGGCTTGTTTTCTTTTGTTCAAAGGTTTTCCTAAATAATCTATTTCCCAAAATAACCCTCCATTTCTAGCATCCCAAAAATGTTCTGTGATGTATTTATAGACTTTATCAGCAATAACCTTATATTTTTTGTCTTTGGTTATTCTAAAGGCAGCTGAAAATGTCCAGAGAATTCTTGTGTTTAAAACACTTCCCTTTGTTGCATTTTTGTATTTTTTTCCAGTAGAATCAATACGTCCAATAAAACCCCCATGTTCTAAATCCAGTGCTTCTGAACTCCAAAAGTGTAATAAATTTTTCAATTCATTATTCATTTCAGACTTAAGTACCGATAGATTAACAACAGGTTCCGTTAATTCATTAGGTGTATTTTCCGTTTTGATATTCATTTTCGCTACTTAAATTAAATTACTGACTTTTTTATTGGCATCAATAAGTTTATTAATTGTTTTAACTGAAAGGTGTGAATGCAATTGGTCTTCTGGCGTATTAATACAATAGTCCAACAATCTCTCAATAGTAGAGGTTGCCACATGCATCCTGGTATCAGAAGAGGCATAGTAAATATAAACGGTGCCATCATCATCGGTAATCCATCCATTTGAAAATACCACGTTTGAAACATCGCCTACACGTTCGTCTTTTAAAGGTGCTATTAAATGTCCGTGAGGTTTATGTGTTATCTCCCAAGGTCTATCAATATGCGTTATGAACATATATAGGGTGTATCTTAAACCAGCAGCCGTATTTCTAACACCATGGGCTAAGTTTAGCCAACCTTTATCTGTTTTGATAGGTGCAGGTCCTAAACCATTTTTTAATTCATAAATGGTATGATACGTTTTTGCATCTACTATTTTTTCCTCTTTAACTTCAGGGTTTTCAATAGTATCTGATAATCCAAAGTAGATACCTCCACCTTTACCAGTATCTATAAAACCATCTTGAGGTCTTGTAAAAAAGGCATATTTACCGTTTATTAAATGAGGAAATAGAACCACATTTCTTTGTTGTCCAGTTGAAGAAATTAAATCAGGTAAACGTTCCCATTCCAATAAATCTTTCGTTCTTAGGATCCCAGCTCTAGCTATAGCTATTGAGGTATCTCCTTCAGGAGCATTCGGATCTTTTCTTTCGGTACAAAAAACACCGTAAATATACCCATCATCATGTTGGGTTAAACGCATGTCGTAAACGTTAGTGTCCAACTTATCGGTTTGAGGAATGGTTATAGGTCTATCCCAAAATTTAAAATTATCAATACCGTTGGGGCTTTCGGCAACGGCAAAAATTGATTTTCTGTCATTGCCTTCAACTCTGGCTACTAATAAATATTTACCGTTAAGCTTAATCGCCCCTGCATTTAAAACGGCATTAAACCCATTACGCTCCATAAAATACGGATTTGTTTCCGGGTCAAAATCAAAACGCCATTCTAAAGGAATATGATCTCTTGTTAATATAGGGTTCTTATAACGGTTATATATACCGTTTGTACTAAACTCCTTAAGATTAGGTGTTGTAACCAACTTATTATATTGATTACTTATTTGTTGTGAACGTTTTAAAAAATTCATTCTATATTATTCTTTTACTATTTTTTTAAACACTAGCTAATTATTAATATCAAGAGCTAAAACCTCTTGTTGAAACATGGTTGTTAAACTATTATAAAAAGCAATAAAATCGTTTTTAACTTCTGAAGAACTGCCACTATTCGGGATGTATATATCGCTTTGTGACGAATTCCAAGGTGCGTTAAACCAAGCTAATGCCCAAGCTATTCGGACATCGCTTCCACCCTCTTCTATAGCCGCTAAAATATTCGAGGTCCAGAATGTTGGATTGGTATTTACATAATCCACGCGTCCTGTTTCAGAGAGAACGGCTACTTTTCCGTGATCTAAAGCGAAAGAGCTTAACTCTATAAGATTGGATTTTAGGTTAGACTTAACCGGGTTATAAACATCAATTCCAACTACATCTACATACGTATCGCCTGGATAATAGCTCACATCTATTTTTTGATTCGGAGTCCAGCCAAACAAAACCAAATCAGTTCGTTCTTTAATGTAATCGACTGCCAGTTGGTAGAATTCAACATATAATTGAGGGGAATTGTTTGTGCCACCTTTCCCCCACCAGAACCAATCGCCATCCATTTCATGAAATAATCTGAAAACGATGGGAAAGCCTAAATCATTATTAATGATATCCAAAACCTCATCTAATTCTCCATAAAACCAGTCGCGGGAACCATTTAGATTATTCACCACGTCATACATCAAACTCTTATCTGTAGCTGTTGTTATATCTTTTAAATAAATTTTGTGATCGGTTCTACTTTGTTGATGAAAGTCAAAAGTGACTATAGATCCATTATTATAAGCATATTTTGCTTCATTAATATGAACCTGTTTTTGTTCATCACTTTTGTACATCATATAGTGGGGATCAATTCCATACACACCAGGGTGATCGCCGACGACATCTTTACAGTCTGAAGTACTCAAATCCGACCTTAAACTATTAAGTTTAAAAGACATTGGGAATTCTTGACCAAATACAAACTGACTACCATTTGCAATATTTGCTATATTCTTGTACAGATTAATAGTTTCAAAACTGGCATTACCATCAATGGGGGTATAAACCCCTTGCATTCTTACTTCCACATTAATTGTATCGGTATTGGAATCTCCAGAACTATCGGTAACCGTTAATTCTATAATGTGATTTCCCAACGCCAAATTTACTGTGCTCTGTTGATTGGTGCCAATAATATTCCCTTCTGATTTCCATTCAAATGCACTAATTGGATCTTCAACATCCGAAGATAGTGACGCGTCCAGTATTACTTCCACTGTTGAGCTACTGGCATTAAGAATCGCTATTTTGTCCAATCCGGCATTAGCAATCGGTAAATTGTTTGGTTCCTCGGTAATGGTCACTGTATATTCTTTCGAATCATTGTTTTCTCCTGTTAATGTATAAACAACCGGGCCATCAAAATCATTTTTTGTTTCCCCAGACACTTGAGGAATAGTCCCTTTTAAAAGGGTTGAATTTTCTGTGATAGTATAGGCGGCCGTTAGATTTTTTAAATTTGTCCCAGCAGCCACTATAGCGGTTATATTGAATCCATCAATAGTAAACTGAACATTGTCAAGTTCCTTTATTTTGAATTCTGTAAGTTTAGCTTTTACACTAATCATTACGGTATAACTCGTTCTAGTTCCGTCCTCTGCTTCAATAATGTATGTAAGGTTGTCATTGTAATTGTTTTTTGAAGAACCAGAGGCTTGTATCGTTTTTCCAACATAAACCTTTGCATGTTCAGACACTTCAAAAATAGCGGTCAAATTTGATAAATCTTGCTCATCTTTCATGGTAGTCGTTACCTGATTATTTGATGATATCACAAAATCGTTGTCTATTTCGTTAATCGAAAAGGATAATAATTCTGATTCGCTGCTCAGTGCAGGTTCATCATCTTTGGAACAAGAAACCATTAGTATAGCTGCAAGAAATATTTTAAGTGCAAATTTCATAATTTTTGGTTTTTATGTAAGATGGAAGTATAGGTATTAATAAAAAAAGGCATTTCAACATCTGTGAAATGCCCTTTTTTAAAATAATCACCGTTATGATAAACTAACTCAAATTGATTAATATCTAGGTCCTTCTGTAATGACCACCTCATCAATACTAATTCCTATGGTATTATCACCTTTTCTGCCTACAATTATTTCTATTTTATCAAGCGGGACGTCTTTATTAAATCTTTTTAAGGTTTTATAATGCGCTCCTAAAGTGGTACTGGCATCACTCCAGTTTTCCATATCCGAATTAAATAAACTGAATTGGCCTATTTGCCATTGGCCATTTGTATCTGGAAAAAACTTTTGTATCATTACATGCTGTCCATCATTTTGAGACATTCTAATAATAATATATTGAGGTGCTCCTGGAATGCCATTAAAAGTCAATGAAACATAAGGATCGTTAAAAACGGATAATTGAGATGAAGTCATATCCGTGGTTATAGATTGTCCCCAATAAGCCTCCCAGTTTCCTAAAGTGCCATCGTCTGTATAAGTAAAGAACTGGTTGCCATAAAAAGGATGAACCTCTTCTTTTCTTAGGTTTAATGATGCCACTGTTTGTCCGTCTTTCATAATATCTGGCCAATTGGCCGTATCTTCAAAATCCATGACTACTAATTTAGCCGGCTTTGTTGATCCAACAAGGGCATCTCCAACTTCCTGACTGCCATCATATTTACCTTCTGTAATTTTTACGAAAGCAATATCTACATCTTGTTTGGTATCTGCATTACCCGCTTTAAAACCTAAGGTTGGCACAAATGAAGCTAGATCCCATCCGTTGCCTTCCCAATTGTCTCCAAGTGGTTGGGAAATTATGATCCATTGCCCATCAGTATTATACCCATATCCAAAGTGCCTCCAAGAACCAGGCATATCCAGTTCAAAATACCCTGCGCTTCCTACTGGAGTTCTAATTGCAAAAGTAATATGTGGATTTACTATCATGCTAATATCCGGAGCCTGGGTAGCAGTCATTTTTCCGGTTGCTTTATCCCATTTGTATCCGGGAGCACGTAATGAAAAGTATTTTTCCTGTTTGCCTAAAACATCTCCAGTTTGAACGGTGGCAGTGCCTTCTCCTACATACTGATGTGTACCATCTTCAAAATCCCATATAATAACCTCTTCATAACTAATAAAGGGATACACTACATTTACTTTGTCCGATTTTGGAATGTCATTTTTAGCTAAACTTTTAAAGGCTACATCCACGAGCATTCCTGCACGCAAACCCAATCCTCCTACCGAAAGTGTCAAAACATCTTGTGTTTTTGAAACTACTGGAACAGCTACATCATCAACTGTTACCTCTGTTAATAAATCAACATTGACACCTGTAACCTTAAAGGTCAACCCCACTTGAATATCACTTACTTCGGCTACAGAGGTTTCTTGAATAATAGGTACAAAATTCTCTGTAGTTTGATAACTTTGATCATATTCGTTAGTAACTTTTATAGGCGCCCCATCTACTGATATCGTTCTTGGGATACCAACTGTTAAAGTGCTTTCATCTGCAGAAACTTCCACATTTTCACCAGCTACATTACCAAAATATACATTTTTAACCTTGGTAAAATTACCAGTTAAGGTAATGGTACTTGATAAAAAATCACTGTATGTGCTTACACTTGAAATTGTAGGTACTGGCCAGTTAACATCGTAAATTGAATCATCCTTCTGGCAACTAACAAAAGTTGTTAAAGCGAGAATGATTAGAGTTAAATATTTTAAATATTTTTTCATTTTCGTAGTTTTTAAAATTATTAATAGCCTTTATTTTGTGTTAGCCCAAATGTATTTACATCACCAATAGGTAAAGGAAGAAGACCATCGTGTGATATATAATTAGCCTCAAAAGGCAACAAATTGGTTCTACCGGTTCTTATAATATCAAAATATCTAATGCCTTCCATTGCCAGTTCTAATCGACGCTCTTTCAAAATATCCTTCAGTAAATCAGGGCCACTACTTAAAATTTGAGGCACAGAAGCACCAGAAAAAGGATCATAGGTATAATTGGATGTTTGCCCTGATGCAGAACCTAAAGGCATGGTTGAACTTTGTGCTCGTGCCCTTACCATATTTACATAATCTCTGGCTTCGCCTTCAGAACCTTTAAAGTATGCAGCTTCGGCATGTGCCAATAAGGTTTCGGAATATCTCATAACCCTTTTGTTAACACTTTGGTTATTGTGGTTACCTGCTCTATTTTCTTTGGCTAAAGCATATTTTCTATTTAATCTACATTTGGATACCTCATCTTTTGTACTATCATCTGTTAGTGTCCAAATTTGTTTGTCCCAAATTTGGGCAACACCAAATAACACATTATATTCTTGTCCGTAAATTGTGCATAATAATCTAGGGTCTGAACTTGAGAATGTATTATATAAAGCATCTGTTGGTGCATTAAAACACCATCCCCAATCATCTCTATTACCCATTTGCACTATGGTAGTATTACCTAAGCTTTCTCCCCATTCGTTATTGGTTTGTAAGTGCTGCACTTCAAATATAGATTCAATATTATTTTCTCCATTTTCTTCGAAGATGGTTGCGAAATTGCTTACCAATGCATATTCTCCAGAAGTAATGATGTCGTTTGTTAAAGTATAAACTTCGTTCCAGTTAGAAATTACATCTACAGAATGTCCTGATGCTGCTAAGGTGGTATTGTTGCTGTACCCTGTTTCTTGCATTAACACTCTCACCTTAAGCATTCTTGCAGCACCTTTGGTAGCACGACCAAGATCTGCTGCTGTAAACCCACTTTTTTCTGGTAAACCTGCAATAGCATCATCTAAATCTTGTTTAATAAAGGCATATACTTCAGTTACCGAACTTCTTGGAGCAGTTAAGTTATCGACAGTAAAATCTGCAGTAACCAATGGAACACCTCCAAACAAGGGTACTAGTTTGGAATAGGAATAAGCTCTTAAAAATTTAGCCTCTGCAATGATTCTCTGTTTTAAATCTTCCTCAAAAGTTGCTGAAGGTAAAGAGTTTATAACCTCATTACATCTTACAATACTACTATAAAGCAATCCCCAGGTTCCACCAGAGACCCCGTTGCCAGAATTGGCTGTAAATGTTCTTAAATATTCACGGTCTGCAAAATCAAAAAAGTTACTCCCTCCTTTTATGGCATCGTCTGATAAAATATCTCCATACACAAAATATTCATCATCTTGCATTGCTGCATAGCAAGAATTTAATCCTGCTAAGGCATTTTCCGGGTCGTTAAAATAAACCTCTGAAGTTTGTGTGCCTATATTTTCAAGATCTGTTAGGTTGCTTTCACAAGAAGAAAGTACCAAAATAGCTGCGAAAAATGTTATTATTTTAGATAAGTTCATAACTTAATATTTTTTGTTTAAAAGTTCATGTTTACTCCGAAGTAATAAAGTCTTGGTTGAGGGTAATTACCCAAATCCACACCAATACCTAAACTTCTAACATCGTTTCCGGCATCTTGTGTTAAATCCCCAATTTCCGGATCGTACCCTTTATATTTAGTAAAGGTTAAAAGGTTTTGTCCAGAGATGTAAAATCTTAATCTATCTATACTTGCTTTTTTAGTATAGATTTTAGGAATTGTATATCCTAACTGAAGATTCTTTAATCTTAAAAATGAGCCGTCTTCAACATATCTATCAGAAAACCGTAAATTATTGTTAGCATCTGATAATGTTACTCTAGGTTGGGTCCCGTTTGGATTATTTACTGGATGAAAACGGTCTGTTCTATTGGCATAAGCGTTAAAATAATCGCTAACACCTAATAATCTCAGACTCATACCGTTTACAATTTCAGCACCCTCAACACCATAAAAATTACCCGATAAATCGAAGCCTTTATAATCTACGCTAAAGTTAAAACCATAAGAGAAATCTGCTTGAGCGGAGCCCATGTAAGCTCTATCGGCCGCATCTATAGTTCCGTTGTCATTATTATCTATAAATCTTACATCACCTATTCTAGCATTAGGTTGGATAGTTGCATATGAATCCACCTCATCTTGGGTACGGAAAATCCCATCAGTTTGATACCCATAAAAATAGGCGATTTCTCTACCAGACTCGGTTCTGGTTGTATATCCTAATTTTTCAATATAACCTCCATCAATAAATGCATCTGAATCAGAATTTAACTTCACAATTTCATTGTCAATAAATGTAATGTTAGCACCAACACTAAAGTCAACTTCTCCAATTTGTTTTCTGTAGTTCGTTGCAAATTCAAAACCTTTATTGCTCATAGTGCCTATATTTGCATTAGGACGGTCTTTTGGATAATATCCTGGTAATGCTACACGGGTAATCATGTCTTTAGTATCTTTTATAAAGTAATCTGCAGTTACCTTCAAATCGTTTTCTAAGAAAGCCATATCAACACCATAATTTTGAGACTCTACAATTTCCCATTTTAAATCCGGAGTAGGAATATTGGTAGTGGTGCCTCCCTGGTATTGCATTTCATTAAAAACATATTGCATAGAATAATTGCCAATGTTAGCTACATCAGACCCTGCTTGTGCACTTGATTCATTACCTACACGACCCCAACCAGCCCTTAATTTTAGGGTATAAAATGTATTTAAATCTTGAATGAATTTTTCTTCATCAGCTTTCCATGAGACTCCAATAGATGGGAAGAATCCCCATTTATTATCTCCTGAGAATTTACTGGAACCGTCGTATCTTGCCGTTCCAGTTACCATATATTTATTATCGAAAGAATAAAAAACGCGTCCAAAATAAGATTCAGTTCCTCCTTGTCCCTGGTAAGAATTTAATCTTACATTAAATGTTTTTGCTAAATTTAAATATTGCAAATCTGGATCTGTAGGCACATCTATTCCCGTACCACTAAAACCTGAACTAGAACCATAGGATGATTCTTGACCTAAAGTCGCAATAACTTTATGTACATCATTAAAAGTTTTGGTATAGTTTAATAAATTTGACCATATCCAACTATAAAATTCGCCTCTTTGTTCGTACAATTCACTTAATGGACGATTAAAGTTCTCGTTTAAATAATAAGCCGGACTATAATTTTTGTTATGGGTGGCTCCACGAGATATTTTATAATTAGTTTTAAAGTCTAAACCTTCTGCTAGATTATATTCCAACCAAGATCTAAATCCATAAGAGTTGGTTTCATTATTTCCATTCTTTAAATGATCTACCAATAATGCAGGATTGTTTCCAAAAGCGGTAAACATTGGTATAAAATTACCTTGAGCATCTGTTGGGCTATCTATAGGGCTTGTTGTTAATGACAATGGAATTGGGCCTCCATAAATACCTTGAGGAAAGTTTCCTGATTCACTTCTAAACAAATCTAACTGTACGCCCACTTTAAAGCGATCACTAAACTGATACTCTGTTTTGGAGTTAAAAAGATATTTTTTGAAATCGGTATTTTTTACTGTTCCTTCTTCATCAAACAAAGTACCGCTCAATGAGTAAGTTAATTGTCTGTCAGGATTATCAGAATCAGCAAAACCACCTCTAACACTTAAATTATAATTTTTCTGACTAGCTTGTCTAAATATTTCATTTTGCCAATCAGTTCCTTTTGAATTATTAGCCAAAACAAAGTTAATACGAGACTCTAAATTTGTAGGAAGTGTTTGTCCATCATTGGCTGCTGCTTCAAGAATTAAAGTTGCTTGTTGGGAAGCGTTTAACAAATCTATTTTATTAGGAATTTCAGCAATTCCATAATAACTATTAAAAGAAAATACCGGCTTACTTGTTACTTTTCCAGATTTTGTGGTTACAATTATAACACCGTTAGCACCTTTATTCCCATAAATAGCAGTTGACGAGGCATCTTTTAATATTTCAATATTTTGAATATCTTCTGGTGAAAGGAATTCAATATCGTTACCAACCGGAACACCATCTACTACATACAATGGATCTGAGTTGTTTGTACTTCCTACTCCACGTATTCTCACTTTCATACCTGCTCCAGGACGTCCAGAAGTTTTGGTAATACTTAAACCAGCAACACGACCTTGTATGGCTTCAACAGGTCTGTTTGTTGCTACTTTTAGTAAGTCATCTCCACTTACAGATGATATAGCTCCTGTTAAGTCACTTTTCTTCATAGAGCCGTAACCTACAACCACTATTTCATTTAGTGCTTCCAGGTCGGTAGCTAAACTGACGTTAATTGTTGTTTGGTTTCCAACCTTTATTTCTTGGTTTTTAAAACCAACATAAGAAAAGGTTAAAGTGCTTTCAGTAGCACTTACAGTAAAGGAATAGTTTCCATCAAAATCTGTTGTTGTTCCATTAAAAGTACCTTTAACTTGTACAGTAACACCCGGTAATGGAAAATTACTTTCATCTGTAACAGTTCCTGAAACAGTTTTCTCTTGTGCAAAAGCTGTCCAAGAAAACACAAAACAAAAGATCATTAAAATAAATCGAAAGTTTTTTTTCATAATAATTAGTATGGTTTAGGTTGTTGAATTATTAAAATAACAGGCTATTTTTTATAAGTTTCTTAAAATAGTTATCAAAAAATATCACCTTACTATTGTATTTTCAAAGATATCTCCGAATCCTTCTTACGACAAATATTATAATATCATTAACTAATACTTTTACAACATTTTATTTTTGTGTTATTAATTATACTATTTCATTAGTTTTATTTATTTAATTAAATACCTGTTTATGATAGTTTTATATTCTCATTTTTCTTTGTAAATCTAAAATTGGCAATTATAAAAGGAAAAAAGATAAATATGTACATATACTTTTCTATCATAAAATAGTGTACTTTTACATCACTTGTTAAACAAAACACAATTTTTAATTATGTCAGTATTCAGAGAAATCACACCATTAAAAGAAGACGATTGTTTTTTAGTGATTGATAGAAAACGAAATGACTTTTCATTTCCACTTCATTTTCACCCAGAATATGAAATTAACTTTATACATAATGCCAAGGGAGCTAAGCGGATAGTTGGAGATCATATAGGAGAGATTAATGATTATGAATTGGTAATGGTTGGTCCAAACGTTCACCATTGTTGGGAAAATTTCAAGAATGACAAATCCAAAACCTTACATGAAATAACCATTCAATTTCCAAGATACTTTTTTGATTCTCTACTATTAAATAAAAATATTTTAAAGCCTATTAAGGAATTATTTAAAGCTTCAAATCGTGGTATTTTATTTTCTAAAGAAACTATTTTAAATGTTGAAAAAAGGATTAATTCTCTAAGTATAAAAAGTGGATTTGACAACTTTATAGAACTCCAATCATTGTTATATGATTTGGCAGTTTCAAGAGATCAGAAATCGTTGACAAATTTATCTTTTGAAGGTCAAGCCGATTTTCATAATAGTGAACGAATAGAAAAAGTATATAACTACTTAAAGGAAAATTATAGTAGTAAAATTACAATTGAGGATGCTGCGGCGACAATAAATATGACTGTTATTTCTTTTAGTAGGTTGATAAAAAAGCGAACAGGCAAAACATTTACTGAGTATGTAAATGAACTTAGGTTGGGACATGCGACTCGTAAACTTATTGAAACGAATAATAGTGTTTCAGAAATTTGTTTTGACTGTGGTTTTAATAATATCTCAAATTTTAATAGAATATTTAAAAAGAAACAAAATTGTACTCCATCCGAGTTTAGAGAAAATTTTGCCGGAACCAAAAAAATATTTTAATCATTTTTAGAATGCCCATGCTTAACATTTCCAAAAAAGCCGCCCCATGAATATTTTAGAATTTAGAAACCCTAAGGCTATCTCAGTCACTTTTAAACAATCTAACTACCCGAAAAAACAAAAAATATTGGGCAAATTATATGATTTTTCTTAAAAACGATGTCTATAAGGTATCCTCCCAACAAATACCATCTTTTATATTCCCATAGAATCCTGAATTTTTTTTAAATCAAAAATATGGATCAACAATTAATAATGTATTCACTTGTCCAGGAATGGAAGGAATCGGGATTGCCAAAGGAAAAATTTGTAGGCCAGAAATCGGTGAGTTATCACCGATTTAATTATTGGTTAATGGATTACAATAAGCATCATAACTCAGACACCAATAATGTTTTATTGACTTTTTCAGTAGGGGCTTCAAAAGTTCCTTCGGATATAAATAGTAATTTATATCTAACGGTTTTATCCGGATAAATTATATTTATAATATTGCGAATAGGTTATTTAGAATCGTTAGGGAAATTCAATATATTATAAAAAAAAATTATAACGACTTGACTTATTTATGTATTTAATATCACTAAAAAATATATCAACCAATATAATTCACTATCAATTATTATTCCTGGTGCTATTTATTTTATCCTGTAATAAAAAACCCGAATATTTAAAAGTTACTGAACACGATGTTTTTGTGTCCACAAAAGAAATCCCGGGCAGTCATTTTTTAGGAGATAATAATTGTAAAGAATGCCATAAAGAACAATTTAAGGAGTGGGAAGGCTCCCATCATGATAAGGCTATGCAATTGGCGGACAGCACTTCTGTATTAGGCAATTTTAATGATAAAAAATTCACAAGCCAAGGGGTTACTTCTCATTTTTACAAAAAAGAAGGCGGTTTTTATGTAAACACCGAAGGTCCAGACGGAAACAATCACGACTACAAGATTGTTTATACTTTCGGAATTACACCGCTGCAACAATACATTGTAAAATTTCCAGATGGCCGTTTTCAGTGTTTAAGAACCGCTTGGGATTCGGTAAAAAATAAATGGTTCGATCTGTATCCGGACTTTAAAGTTGTTCATTCAGAATGGTTGCACTGGTCAAGAGGTGGTTTAAACTGGAATACCATGTGTTCCGATTGCCATTCTACCAATGTCAGAAAAAATTACGATTTTGAAACAGATTCCTTCGATACAAAATACGCCATCATCAACGTAAACTGTGAAGCTTGTCATGGTCCTGGCAAACAACATGTGGAAGATGTAAAACGTCTTGGAGACAAATATGCTTCCACTGGCACCATGCACATGACCTTAAACACAGCACCTAAGGAGCTAGTAGACCAATGTGCACGCTGCCACATCCGTAGGGAACAATTCTCGGAAGCCTTTAATTTTGAAGGCACTATGCTGGATCATTATTATCCGCAACTTATCGTAGAACCTACCTATTATCCGGATGGCCAGATTTTAGATGAAGACTACGTTTATGGCTCATTTGTTCAAAGTAAAATGTACAAGAATAATGTAGCCTGCAACAACTGCCATGATTCACATTCGTTAAAGTTAAAATTTGAAGGCAATACACTATGCGCACAATGCCATTTACCTGAAAAATTTAATACCCCAAAGCATCATTTTCATGAAATGGGCACAGACGGGGCAAAATGCATTAATTGCCATATGCCGGGTAAATACTATATGGGCAATGATTTTAGACGCGACCATAGCTTTAGGGTGCCTCGACCAGACCTTAGTTTAAAATACGGGACTCCAAATGCCTGTGCCGGATGCCATGAAGATAAGGATGATAAATGGGCGTGGGAAGCGTTTCAAAAACTCTTTGGAGCGGTTGATTCGATTCATTTTTCTGAAAAACTTATTCCAGGAATTATAGGACAACCAAATGCCAATTTGGGATTATTAGACCTTATAAACGATAAAACACAGGCAGAAATGGTGAGGGCATCTGCTGTTAAAGCATTATCCCATTACAGTGTAGAAAATATTAGCGAATATATATCCTGGTTAAACGACGAATCGCCTTTGGTTAGGGGAGCAACTGTTGATATTTTAAGCGAAATTAACAATACAGATTATGAGAGCTCATTTTTGCCGCTTTTAAACGATCCTAAAAGAAGTATAAGAATAAAAGCATTTTATGGGTTAGCCAGTTTAAGCGTAAGTCAGGTTCCGGAAAATTATAAAGAAGTGTATCAAAAAGTAAAGAAGGAATTTTTTACGCATTTAAATACCAATTCAGATTTTGTTGGTGGACGCGTAAAAAGAGCTAATTATTACCTTAAAAAAGGGGATTTACAAAAAGGAATTGAGGGTTATGAAAGCGCCTTAAAAATGGACAACATAAATAACCAGGCGAGATTAACATTGGCTAATTTATATTACAACACTCAAAATTACCTAAAAGCCGAGGAAGCATTTAAAACGGTTATTAAACAAGAACCGGAATATGGCCCAACATACTATTCGTTGGCATTATTATACGCAGAGTTAAACAAAACCGATGAAGCCATTGAACTGTTAAATATTGCAGTTAAGAAAATGCCGGAAAACATTCGGGTGTATTATAATCTAAGTTTGCTTTACGATACGAAGCAAGATCAAAAAAATGCTGAAAAGACGCTTGTTAAAGGTTTGGAAATAGATGGAAACAACGAAAGTTTATTATATGCCTTGGCCTATCATTATTCTAAATACAACCAGCCAGAAAAAGCAAAAAACATATTGATCAAATTAGTTCAGTTATATCCAAATAACACTCAATATGTAAGTTTTTTACAGCAATTAAATTCCAAAGAGTAATATTATATAGTGATTTACATGACAAATTCAATTGTCCTGAAAGGTGATTTAAGGAAAACTAAACTAAAAAGTTGTTGTAACCTATCCCTATGTTTAGTTTCCTTGCTCTTCAATCTTATCTTAAGTCTGGTAACTTGAAAAAGTACTACTCACAAAGTTTTAGAACTTGGAATTGGAATTGGATAAACAGATAATATTGTGGGTAACAAAATTTTAAACAATTAAACAACAGGATTATAATAATATTTTTATGAAATATATTAAAACACTTCAAGTACAGGCTATCATTTTATTTGTGCTCATGTTTTCTATAAGTAGTTTAACAATGGGCCAAAAAAAGGAGATTAAACTTTCTGAATCGGATTGGCCAATTATTACAAGAACGGGTGACCAGTTATACGAAGGAGATAAAATATTTCGATTTTTAGGATTAGCAGCACCTAATATCCAACTTAATGAATCACAGTTGCGGGCAGATATGACAAACCGTTTCCCCAACGAATATGAGATAAGAGATATTCTTGGAGGTATTCAACGGGTTGGCGGAATTGTTACAAGAACTTTTTCACTTTCGGTGTATTCTCCGGATGACAATGGATTGCCCGTATATATATCGGCTCGTCGTACATACAACGAAGAAGCCTTTCAGTGTCTAGACAGAGTTATTGCATTAGCTCATGAATACAATGTTCGTATTATAATACCATTTATCGCGTCTCAAAAATTTTATGGATTCCGTGGTGTTGATGAATTCTCCGCCCTTTCCGGAAAACCCGATGGCTCTTTTTGGACTGATGAAGAGGTGAAAGCTGATTTTAAACATTTTCTCGACTTTATTTTAAACCGTAAAAATACTGTTAACGGAATTGTTTATAAAAATGATCCGGCAATTCTTTGTTGGCAACTTGGGAACGAATTTGGAAGTTACTATGGCGATCGTAAACTTGATAGTGCAATTTGGAGTCCCAGAATTTTGGACTGGAGCATTGAAATGGCTAAATATATTAAAGAAGTTGACCCAAATCACTTACTTATGGAAGCCGGTGGGGCAGATCGAAAAGCTATGCTTGCCGACCCAAATGTTGATATTATGAGTGATCATCTTTATGAATATTGGAATAAAAAGGCAGGGCAGCCATGGGAATTAGCTCCCATAGCTATAAAATTGCGTGAAGAATGTAAAGGTAAAAAACCATTAATTATAGATGAATTTGGACTCGGAAGTTCTGAAAACATTCGTTTACTTATGGAAACTATCCGCGAAAAAGGTATTGTTGGTGGTTTAATGTGGAGTATTAGAGGGCATCGTCGAGATGGCGGTTGGTATTACCATAACGAAGGTGGTACACCTGTAAACTCATTCCATATTCCCGGTTTTTCAGTAGGCTATTCTTTTGAGGAAACCCGTTTGCTTGATTTATTGCGAAATGAAGCATTTCTAATTCGGGGTATTGAGCCTTTACCAATCGAGAAGCCCACACCAGCTCCAATATTATATCTTCAAGGTGATGGGTTTACCTGGAGAGGTTCCACCGGAGCGGCCTTTTATAGTATCGAAAGAGCCGAAAAAGCTATTGGACCTTGGAAAGTCCTTTCTACTGGCATCGAAGACTCGGTTATTGCCGATGTAGTGAATTTTGAAAATACTCCTCGTGCATCGGAACCCTTGGAACTTTTTTACGATGAAACAACAAAATCGGGTAAGAAATACTTCTATCGAATTAAAGGGGAGAATGTTGCTGGGGCAACCGATTATTCAAATGTACTTGAAGTGCAGAGATAATATAGAAATTTTTATTGTCACGTCCTGGAATACGGATACAGGTTAAAATTCCGTTCAGCCACATCTATTCATAATAAA
>JBGSWA010000209.1:0-7315 GCA_041752645.1 Gillisia sp.
ATTGACTACACTACGGGAACTGCTGGAGGTAAGACTTGTAACCTTGTAGAGCAGTGTATTTCCACCACCTGCATGAACAATATAATTGGCTACACTTGGTACAGTAAAATAGCCCACAATACCAATAATCATGAAGATTAAATAAGCTGTATCTGTGGGAGAAAAAAATGTGTCACCATAATCCTGTACCTGTGCAATATCCACTTTCAGCATATTCTCTTGTATTTTGCCAATGATGCTTCCGAAGATATTTGCAACAGGTAACCAAAGAAAGATGTTGATGTAACGGGCAATCCATACAGTTAATGTGTGTTGAAACCCATCGAAGACTGCAATGCCAAAAACAAGTGGCCCTAATATGGCGAGTACAATTAAGTAAAATGTTCGGATAGTATTGATGCAAAGTGATGCAGCTTCAAACAATACCCTCAACACTTCACTCATCCATTGCTTGATAGAATTACGAAAGTTATAGGAAGCCTTGGCCATCGCAAATTTTATATCGTTCCCTATACCTTCAAATATTCCTTCGTTGGATGCGTCTGCGCCAGAATGGGTGTATTTGTACCATTTATCCCTATCGCCACTCCCGGTTTCACCGACATACATTTTCCATACATCAGTTTTCTTTATAGCTTCCTCTTTCTTTTGTAATAGTACCTCGATGGCTTTATTAGAATCAGCAACCATTGCTGCGGTTCCGGTAACTGTTGGATTCATTACGCCATTAATCATAGCGATAACAGAAGGGAAAATAATAACCGCAAAGCCCAATACAAAAGGACGGAATAAGGGATAAAAATCTATTGGCTCTGCATTGGCAATATGTCGCCATACACGGCTGGCAATGTACCAGGTGGCTGCAAAACCTGCAATGCCACGGCCAACACCAATCAGCTTGCTACACAAAGGAAGCATCTCAGTATATAACTGTTCTAATACCTGGTGCAGGCTTTTAATCTCATCTGCAAAACCTCCACTTTGCGCATAGATTATATTAGGCATTAACAATGCCACTGCTATTACAGCAATTATTCTTACACACTTTTTCATACACACTATTTAATTGCATTAACACTATAATCCATTCAATTTTTTAGATATTTTGGTATCTACCATTTCCCTGCCTCTTTGTATGGCAAGCACATTGTTTTCTTTATTAAAAGTTCTCAGGAAAACTAATTTGTCAGCTATTTCATTATATATCCTGTCAATGGCATTTATTCTTTCATCATCACTCATTCTTAATTTACCTGCGGTTATTACCATGGTCAATTCCTCTAAATTTTGTAAGCTTTTACTAAAAAGGTTTGTGTACACATTATCCATGTATCTTATTTCATTTGTATTAAAAAGATTGGATGCATCAAATCTTCTGAACGCAGATTTATATTCTTTAACCAATTGAGTTTGATAGGTTATAATTTCTGCAATTCTTTTATACTTTTTAACTGTAGGGCTCACCTGCATCAGGCCATCCAAAAAAGTCTGATGAATATTAAAGTTCCCTTTTGAAATATCTTTAATTGTATTGTAGCCTGTACTTACTATCTCATAACCCTTTTTCATATTACTGAGTATCTTCTTTAATTGCGCCAGTTTTTCTATATTTAGCAGTAGCTGCTGAATTTCGGTAGATTGCGCCACAACCTGGCCGGAGAAGGAAAACAGGATAATCCACATAATCATAATGCACTTTTTCATTTTAATCCGTTTAGTTTTTTAGAAATAATTATATCATTTTCTTCATTGCTACGCTGTATAGATAAGCCTGCTGTATTATTACTGAATGCCCGGACAAACTGTTGCTTATCCTGCATGTCGAGGTATATTTTGTCTATTGCCTTAATGCGTTCATCATCTTTCATCTGCAGGTTTCCATTAGTAATAAGTGTTAAAAGTTCATCAAGGTTTTTAGCGCAATCAGATAGCAACTTACTATATACGCTTTGTAAGTAGTCAATTTCTGTTAGCGTAAAATGATGATTGTTCCTAAAGCTTTTAATGGCATTACCCGACTGTTTCGCAATGGTTATTTGCAAGGCAATAATATCAGCCACTTTTGCATAACGTTTTATTTTGGGATTGACAGTGATCAATGAAGTGAAGTAATTGCTATGTTGCAGCAAGTCACCGTTCTTAATGCTTTTGATTGTGTTCAACCCATTTTTAGCAATGGAGTATCCTTTAGATAGATAGCCGGAATAGACTTGCAGGGCTGCAATCTGTTGAAGCAGGTACTTTTTTTGAGTTGCTTTTTGCCGGAACCATTCAGCCCAGGTTTGTGCAGATAGGTCTTCTGCACACAATACCACAATAGATATTATCAATAATTTTTTCATATCCCCTCATTTTCACTTTCACTAAAAAATTATTACTCTAATCCGTAGAGTTTTTTCACTACATCAATATCATTTTTTTCTTTTGAACGCTGTAGACTTATAGTAATGTTCTGCTGGTTGAATTGCCGCAAGTCAGTAATATTTTGTTCAATATTATCACCGGCAGCGTGAATTATTTCCAGCCGCTTTGCATCTGTCATCTGCGTAGCAAAAGCATTTAGCACAAATTGAATCTGGTCAATATTCTTAATGCTCTCATCCAATATGCCGGTGTATACCTTTTGCATATAGTCCAGTTCATCGGTTGTAAAATTCTTGTCCTGTTTGGAAAGGTTAAATGCCTTAGAATATTCCTGTACCAACTGTACCTGCTTTTTAATAAAATCTCTCACAGCCTGGTAAGAACTGATAGCATTTTTAACTTTCCATAACTCATCAAAATATTTTGCGTAAAGTTCCTTTTGCTTCTTACTCCAGTCGCTAATTTCAGTAAGCTTTAGCTTCGACATTTTATTCTCTAATGTTTTCTGTGCATTCTGCAGCCAGATAGTTTTATTTTGTAGCCGCTGAATTTTTAAATCCACAGCTTTTATTACTTTCTTTACTGCCGCTTTAATAATTTCTAAAATGGGTATTTGTGCATTGGTATGTTGTACTGGTGCAATGCTTATTGACAGGACGATGCCTGCGATTACTAATATCTTTTTCATACTTCACATTTTCATTTTCACAATTATTGTTCATTCCTGTTTAGTCTCCAATTCTTTTATACAGGGTATTACCTAACTGTATTGTTTTGTTAGAACTGTTCCAAATCAGTGTTTTACCGGTTTTTAATTCAAACAAAGTTTGTTTTGCTGCATCATATTCTAATGTCCAGGTTTCAGTAATCAGTTCTCTGGGGAACTCTTTGCCATCTAATTTCTTTACCACCCTTAAATGCTTTGATATTTGATAAATACCTTCTCCATTGTTTGCTTTTGTTACAGATAATGTATCGTTTCCTTTGCCAAATTCATTATCGTAAGAAGTGGTATAGATGCCATTTATTTCATTTTTAGTCTGGCTATCGTTGCAGGCAATAACAAAAAGCAACATGCAAATGGTTGTGTACTTCATAATGTATATTTTAGGTTGTTAATGATGCAATTCCTTTTTCAATACTTCCAAATTTCAGGGCTGCCGCCTGTACTTTTACTTTCTCTTTTTCTTCTGTTGTATAAGCCAGGTATTCCTCTGGTGATACTTCAGTTCTATACACTTTGCTTAACACACCACCTAATGAAATAAATACTTCTTTATATTTTTTTGTTGGGTCATTGGCTTTATTGATACTTAATACCAATGCCTTTTCTTTTTCTGTCAATCCTAATAGTTCTTGTATCTGGTCAAACTTATTTTGATACTTGCTTTGGTCTAATAGTATTTTACAATCGCTGTTGTTAATGATTGCTTGCTTTACCACTGGTGATGAAATAATATCTTCTACTTCTTGCGTTACTACAATCGCTTCGCCAAAGAACTTCCTCACTGTTTTAAACAGATACTTGATGTATTCTGCCATACCTTCTTTTGCAATTGCTTTCCAGGCTTCTTCAATCAAAATCATTTTTCTTATCCCTTTCAGCTTTCTCATTTTTGAAATAAATACCTCCATGATGATGATGGTTACAACCGGGAATAATATCGGATGATCTTTAATATTATCCAATTCAAATACAATAAACCGTTGCTGCAATAAATCAAGGTTTTCGGTTGCGTTTAATAAATAATCAAACTCTCCACCTCTGTAATATGGGCGTAGTACATAGAGAAAATTTGAAACATCGAAATCCTTATCTTTTACATTATCGCCTTTCAATATTCCTACAAATTCATCTTTCAGAAATTCATAAAAAGTATCAAAGCATGGAAATAAAGATGATTCTTTACTTACTTTATCAAAATAGAGCTGTAAGGCATTTGAAAGGGCAACATATTCGCTGCGGTTAAAGGTTTCATTGTCTTTTTTCCAAAGGGCAAGCAACAGGGTTTTGATGCTTTCCTTTTTTTCAGTATCTAAAATATCGCCATCACCAATATAAAACGGGTTGAACTTGATTGGCTTAGTTTCGGAATAGGTGAAATAGTAGCCACCCACCATATCGCACAAACCTTTGTAAGAATGGCCCACATCTACCAGTACAATATGTGTGCCTTTTTCGTAGTAGCTCCTCACCATGTGATTGGTAAAAAAAGATTTTCCGCTTCCGGATGGGCCGAGGATAAATTTATTGCGGTTGGTACAAATGCCTTTGTCCATCGGCTCATCTGAAATGTCCACATGTACAGGTTTGCCGCTTAACCTGTCGCCAAGCCTGATGCCGATTGGGCTTACAGAAGAACGGTAGTTGGTTTCTAAATTAAAGAAGCAACAGGCCTGCGGTGAAAAAGTATCGAATGTATCGTTCATTGGAAAGTCCCCGGCATTGCCCGGAATACCTGCCCAATAGATTTGTGCTGAACCCTCTGTTTCTATTTTGGGGGTGGCATCCATTTGTGTAAGAGCAGATGAACAAAGATTTCTAAGGTTTTTTAAGTTATCCTTGTTATCTGTCCATGCCAGTAAATTAAAATGCGCCTTAACCGGCAACCGCTGTTCGCTGATGGCTTCATTTAAAAAGGCGTCTGTTGATTCTTTTGAAATAAAGTTTTCTCGGCTATATGCCGAAAGAGATTGCAACCGCAATCTTTTGCTTTCCAATTTTTGAATGGTTTTTTGTACATCTTCAATAAATAAATACTGACTATAAATATGATTGCAACTAAGTAATTGCCCAATGGGTGAAGCAAAGCCTACACTGAATTTTGTTTTATCTGTAGAATAACGATCATAGTTAATTCTTGAACCGCATAATGCCGGAACAAACTCAGCATCTGCCATTGTATAAAGCTGGCAGTGGTTTTCCCCAATCTTCCAGTCGGGTTTAAACTCAATATCCCGGATGGCGACATTATCGTTTCCCAGATTCAGATATTGT
The DNA here is from genome assembly GCA_041752645.1 of Gillisia sp. GTDB lineage: Bacteria > Bacteroidota > Bacteroidia > Flavobacteriales > Flavobacteriaceae > Gillisia. The sequence continues at coordinate 5,363 of JBGSWA010000209.1, forward strand.
AATATTAAATCAACCAAAGCATCATCATCCAATTCTTTCATTTTAACAAAACCACTATCACTTAATATCTTTTGAAACTGCCCCACATGGTTCATAAAATCATGATAGTGCTTAGGATTTATTGACTCTTCCGGTACAATAGTTTTCTTTAACAAACTGGAGAATAAGGAAGACGACACTTTTCTATTTGCGGGTTTCTTTGTAAGCAGAATGTAACACTGGTGGGCTAAGTAAGGCCGTTCATTAAAGAACCGTTCACTACTACGGCTTAAAAAACTATCGTCCTCCTTCCCAAATTCAGGTTTGTACTTTGCCTCTGTAAACCAATCTTGCTTGTGCAGGATGGCATTTACAGGCAATACTTTAATAGCTTTTATCCAGGCATGATGAAAGGCTTCATATTCATCATTGCTCATGGTGAATAATTCCGGCAATTCTACTTTAAAGGCAACTGTTACATCTCCCATTTTTGAAAGAATGGCATTATACTCCACACCATATACCGGCAGTATATCAAACAGATTTCTCATGGAGTAATAGTTTTTTCAAACCAATGATGGAATAACTTTTCACAACTCTTGGCACAGCCTTTTTGGCCACTTTTTTCATCAAGCCGTACTCACCATATGTGCGGCTAACCTTATATACATACATGAATAAACCAGTAGCCAGTGAAATGATTACTGCAAGGCAGATGAATACATTTACACCGATGATGTAAATGACAGCGAAGAATATTAGTAAGATTACCAGCCCACCACCGAGGTACCAGATGTACTGTGCCTTTAAGCCATTAAACTCTATTGGCTTGTTGATGCCTTTGTTTATTTGATATACACTGTTACTCATGGTCACTCTTCACTTTTTCTTATTCTTCGGTATAAACTGTAGCAAAAAGCTTTCCAATTGTTTTATGTGGAGGGTAAACGGGGTAGGCTACCCCGACTAACTGCATTGGAAATTAGTAAAGTAAGTTGAAAAGGCAAATAGTTCCATACCGGCGGCGGCTGGTGTTTGGTTACAAACTTTTAAAACGAAAAATATAGAAGAGCAAACTCTCAACTACAATACAACAGGGTTTTCAAAAAAGTTAAAATCTTAACTTAAGTCATCGTTTCCCGAACAAAGAAGTTAGAGTTTTACCTCCTAAAAAATAAAATAAGCCGATGTTTAATTACTCCACTTGTTTTAAAAAGTATAATAAGTTGCGATTGCTTATTTAAAGTATGCCAACTTAATGTGTAGTAATAAAAAGGCCCACTACAATCAATTCGGCTTTAAAAAAATTTGGTGTCTAACTCTATTAATAAAAGTAAGCAGTATTTAAAACTACAAATAACATCATAGGAAACTAAAAATCATGAGTATGAAAACTAAAATTCATTTTACCTTATTAATTGTAACAGCAGCATTGTCTTTTGCCGGATGCAAAAAAGATTCTGATACAGTACAACCGGTTATTTCGAAGCGGATAGTAAAATACGAGATAACAGGAAATTATACTGGCAAGTTGTTCGTAGCTTTTACTACAGCTAGTGGCGGGGTTGATAATGCCACTATTAATACGCTGCCCTGGACAAAAGAAATCACCTACAATGCTACCGTTGCAGGCATTGGTTTTTCTGGCAATACACTTGTTGGGCAGCCGGGCTTAGCTGGTCAATCAGCTACAGTAAAAGTATATTCTGGAGGCGATATCGTAGTAACTGAAGCGGCTTCTTTTGCCAATAGCAGTGGTGTTATTAATTTACCATCCACAACGTATATCTTTCCATAATAATTTACTTGTATTCCAAGGCTATTGTAAAATTTAAAAGCTGGCTAAAATATAAGTAATACTATTGTGGCGGTAATTTAAAAACAGAAAATGTTCAACAAGCTTAAAATATACTGCAATACAAAAGTTACTTTAACGGAAGAAGAACTGGAGCTTATAGACCTCTATTTTGAAGC
>JBGSWA010000210.1:0-8003 GCA_041752645.1 Gillisia sp.
AATGCTGCTTTCAAGCTGATAAAAGAATAATTATGAATAGATATTTGAAATTTACCTTCAATACACTTCTTTTTGGAAGTTTTCTGTTCACGTTATTTTCCCAGGTTATTTTGAGGATAATTTTAATGGAGACAGCTTAAACCTGGAATTCTGGTATTATGAAGAAGGAGATGGGTGCCCCAATTTATGCAGGTAGGGCAATAATGAACGCCAGATCTACAACCGGGGATTATGTTGAGAAGAAGACGGAAACCTGGTAATTGAGGAGTAAAGAATGGCCATCAATATTTTTCCGGGAAAATCAATACGAAGGATAAGATGGAATTTAAGTACGGGACAATAGAAGTTCGGGCTAAACTTGCAAAGGGACATGGCTTTTGTCCGGCAATCTGGATGTTGGGGGCCGATGTTGGCGAAGTAAGATGGCCGGCTTCCGGGGAAATTGACATAATGGAAGATATGGGACGTGAGCCACACACTATTTATAATTCCTTGCACACTCCCACAAGCTAAGGAGAAACGCTAAACTCAAAGAAAACCGTTGTTTGTAGAAGATATTGAAAAAAGCTTTCATACCTATAAAACGGAATTGAAATGCATATCAAATTTTATATTGATGGGAACCTGGTTTACACTTTTGTTCCGAAAAATTTGATGAGGTACATTTTCCGTTCAGAAAACAAATCTATTTTTTAATAAATATGGCTGTGGGAGGTAATTTTGGAGGCCAGGAGGTAACATGATTCTATTTTTCCTGCAAAATTTTATATCTATTATATCAATAGTGTCAGAATTATGAAAATTTATCAATTAATTTAATTAGTTTTAATGAATTATTAAGCTCCCCTCATGAAAAACAAAACTTATTTAATCCTTATTACCATCGTTTCAGCCTTGGGAGGATTACTATTCGGATATGACACAGGTGTAATCAACGGTTCACAGTATTATTTCAGTCAGTATTTTGATCTGGATCCCGGAATGAAAGGCTGGGTTGTGGGAAGTGCGCTGATAGGTTGCTTTGTTGGAGCAATTATATCAGGACCAATAAGTATCGCAATTGGAAGAAAATATTCTTTGATCATCTCTGCAATACTGTTTTCCATCTCAGCTTGGGGCTCGGGATTGCCTTCTTTTTTACCTGAATCTGTTTCTCTATTGGTCGCTTTTCGGTTAATTGGCGGATTGGGAATTGGAATAGCCTCGATGAATGCCCCTACCTACATCGCTGAAATTGCTCCTGCAAAAATAAGGGGAACCCTTGTGAGTTATTATCAACTAGCAATTGTAGTAGGGTTTTTTGTGGTGTTTATAGTGACTTATATGATCGGGAACCAGGCTACCGAAGCTGAAAACATACAAAATGGTTGGAGATGGATGTTTTGGTCTGAACTTATTCCCAGCGCAGCCTTTCTCATACTTTTGTTTTTTGTACCTAAAAGTCCTCGCTGGCTTGCTCTGAAAGGTTTAAAATCTGATGCTTACCGTGTATTGACCCGAATTCATGGAGCGGAGATTGCGGAAACTGAAATGAGGGAAATAGAGAAATCTATCTTAAAAGATAAAGCTAAAATAAAGCTTAATATATTTGCCAAAGGCGTATTCTCAATCATAGTGATTGGTACGGTTCTGTCTGTACTGCAACAGTTTACGGGAATTAACGCGGTCCTGTATTACGGTGCGGATATTTTTGAAAAGGCCCTTGGATTTGGGAAAGAAGATGTTTTACTTCAACAGGTATTGCTTGCGGCAATTAATTTGATCTTTACTTTTGTCGCGATGGCAACCGTTGATAGATTGGGGCGTAAACCGCTTCTCTATATTGGATCGATTGGGATGTTGATCGGATTCTTGTTGCTTGGGGGCACATTAATGTCAGGAAATGTAGGGCTATTGTCACTTATTGGGGTTTTATTATTTATTGCATCCTTCGCTATGTCCATGGGTCCTGTAGTTTGGGTGATTCTATCGGAGATGTTCCCTAACAATATGCGAAGTATCGCCATGTCTATTGCAGTGGCAGCCCAGTGGGCCGCCAATTATGTGGTTACCCAATCTTTCCCGCTGGTTGCTGAAAGTGAAGTAAATAAAAGCGAATTCTGGAATGGTTCATTGCCATATTTTATCTTTTCCATATTTATTCTGGCAATAATTTTCTTTACCTATAAATATATTCCTGAGACCAAAGGAAAATCCTTGGAAGAACTTGAGGATATCTGGGATATTCCGGAGGATGCTAAGGCTATGAAGGCTTAAAAATGTGGAAATTGTCGTTCCAATAAAAAAGACAAGAGGCTGCCTACGTGTGGCTTCTTACTTTAAAACTCGATTCAATTCAGATTCCGCCTTTGTATAAAAAAACGCCTCATCAGCATGGATGCTTCGTCTTCCATAATTCCGTTTTTCACCCTGGTTTTTGGGTGAAGCTTTGATCCCATTTTACGATAACCCCGTTCCGGATCGGTCGCAGCAAACACCAAATTTGATAATTGGCTCCAATATAATGCCCCGGCACACATCTGGCAGGGTTCCAAAGTGACATACATGGTGCAGCCTTTTAAATATTTCCCACCAAGATAATTGGCCGCTGCGGTAATGGACTGCATTTCGGCGTGAGCCGTAACATCATTTAAGAGTTCCGTCAGATTGTGGCCGCGGGCTATTATTATTTCATTTATCACAACCACAGCACCTACCGGGATTTCGCCTTTTTCGAAGGCTTTTTCGGCTTCTTCCAAAGCCTTCCGCATAAAGTAATCATCGTCAAAAGGAGTGATTTTCATCTTGAGTTTTTAACTTTCTGAAAGATATAAATTTAATTGGAATTCGTTATTTCGTTAATAGGAGAATCTATATTTAAAATTTTGAATTTTAAAATTTTGAAATTTAAATTTTGCCAGTTTCAAAATGTATATTTGCTTTCAATGTCGAAAAGTATCCTACATACCATAAATTCCCCATCAGATCTGCGCCGGCTTCCAAAGGAAAAACTACCGGAACTGGCCGCTGAACTCCGGAAATTTATCATAGATATCGTAGCGACCAAAGAAGGGCATCTAGGCGCCAGCCTTGGTGTGGTAGAACTCACCATCGCTTTGCATTATGCTTTTAATACCCCTGATGATCTCCTGGTTTGGGATGTGGGCCATCAGGCCTATGGGCATAAGATCCTTACCGGAAGAAGGGAGGTTTTTCATACCAACCGCCAATTAAAAGGCTTAAGCGGATTTCCGAAGCGAAGTGAAAGTACATACGATACTTTTGGGGTAGGCCATTCTTCTACCTCCATTTCTGCAGCCCTTGGAATGGCTATCGCCTCAAATTTAAAGGGAGATTTTCAAAAGCAACATATTGCCGTAATTGGTGACGCTTCCATTGCCAGTGGGATGGCATTTGAAGGACTCAATCACACAGGGGTTACCAATGCTAACCTGTTGGTGGTTTTAAACGATAACGCCATTGGAATTGACCCAAGTATTGGGGCCTTAAAACAATATCTCACCAAAGCCAGGGTAGGTTACAAAACTGCTCATAACAATATTATTGAAGCCCTGAATTTTAAATATTTCGGCCCGGTTGATGGACATGATATTGGGGGTTTGTTGAAGGTTTTTAATGATTTAAAAAAGATTAATGGGCCGAAATTTCTGCATGTGATCACCACCAAAGGAAAAGGCCTAAAAAAAGCGGAAGAAAATCAGGTGAAATATCATGCTCCCGGAAAATTTGTAGCTGATACAGGAGAGCTGTTGCCTTATAATACCGATGGGCTGCCTTTAAAATATCAGGATGTTTTTGGGCTGACCCTTTTGGAACTTGCAGAAAAAAACGAAAAAATTATTGGAATTACACCTGCGATGCCAACGGGGAGTTCCCTGAATTATATGATGGATGCTTTTCCGGAACGGGCTTTTGACGTTGGAATTGCAGAGCAGCATGCCGTAACTCTCGCAGCCGGTATGGCCACACAGGGATTTAGGGTATTTTGCGTCATCTATTCCACATTTCTACAACGGGCGTATGACCAGGTTATTCACGATGTGGCATTGCAAAATTTGCCTGTGATCTTTTGCCTGGACAGGGCAGGGTTGGTAGGGGAAGATGGCGCTACGCATCATGGGGTTTTTGATATAGCCTATTTGCGCTGCATTCCCAATCTAATGATTGCAGCCCCTGCAAATGAAGTTGAATTGCGAAATTTGCTCTATACCGCACAGTTGGATTTAAAATCTCCTTTGGTTATTCGATATCCCCGTGGGAGAGGAGTTAAATTGGATTGGAAACAGGAATTTAAAAAGGTGGAATTAGGGAAGGGTTCACTTCTGAAACCCGGAAGTCAACTGGCTGTTATAAGCATAGGAAGCATCGCCGAAAATGTGCATTCAGCGATCGAATTGTTGCCTGAGGACAATGAGGTGGCTCATTATGACGCCAAATTCGTCAAACCACTGGATGAAATGTTGCTTCATGAAATTTTCAAAAAATACGATAGGATCATCACTGTTGAAGATGGGGTGGTTTCCGGCGGATTTGGATCGGCCGTGTTGGAATTTGCTTCTAAACATCAATACCATCCTGTAATTAAGTGCCTGGGAATTCCCGATAAATTTATTGAGCAAGGAACTGTACATCAATTACAAGAAATCGCGAAGATTGACGTTAGTAGTATAAGCCTCTGTATTTTAAGCCTTTTAGATTAATCCATTTAAGCCCCTAATTTATAATGTCTTTACCTTTTTTCATCCCCCGGCAATTTCTAACAATCCTTTTAGTATTGTTTTCCTTTTCGGTATTTGCAGTCCAATTGCCCACAGTACAAATGGACACTACTAATACTGATACAATCAAGGCCCCCATAGCTGAGGTTTCCACGATCAAAGTATCTAAAATCAAAATAGACCCCATACAAATTTCTATTGCCGGGGATTCAACAGAAGATGATAAGATAAGTACCAATAGGCTAGCATTTAATCCGGGAATGTTGGTAAACCAGGAAATTATAATTCTTTGGACCCGGAAAAATGCGGTGGGGGTGAATTTTAACGAGGTGGCCTTTGTAAACTGGAATGCCGGGGGGAACAATTCAATTTCAGCATTGTTTTTTGGCAATTTTGAACGCAATTTTCAAAGGGAGCTGCTTTCCTGGAAAACCAATGCTTCTATTCGCTATGGTCTGAACGCTCAGGAAGGAAGAGAAGTAAGGAAAACTGAAGATCAAATTGTATTTAATTCCACCTTTGGATATAGGCGAAATTCCTCCGCTAATTTTCGATATTCTGCAAAATTTAATTTCAACACTCAATTTGCCAACGGGTACAGATATCCCGATACCGAAAAGCCAATCTCCTCCTTTATGGCTCCGGGCTATATTTTTTTAGGAATAGGGGCGGAATATACTGATCCTAAGGAAGATCTTACTGTTTATCTTTCCCCCGTTACCCAAAAATCGACATTTGTTTTAAGTCAGGCCCTGGCAAATGAAGGAATGTATGGGGTAACTCCGGCTGTGCGCGATGAGTTGGGGAATATTATTAAAGAAGGTGAGAATGTACGTACAGAATTCGGGGTCTTGTTTACAAGCGGTTTTAAAAAGGAAATTTTTAACAATGTCAACTTGGAAAATCAGGTAAGTCTTTATTCCGATTATTTGAATAAATTCGGGAATGTGGATGTAGACTGGCAACTTAATTTAAACCTCGTAGTTAACGATTTTATCAAAGCCAATATAGGCTCGCATCTTAGATATGACGATGATGTGAAGATCAAGGAGGATACCAATGGCGATGGAACTCTTGAGACACTGGGTCCAAGAGTACAGTTTAAACAAATGCTGGGAGTAGGAGTTGTGTATGAGTTTTAAAAAGAATTAAGGAACTTTTCCAAAGTTTTGAATCTTTGGAAAAGTTATACAACTTATGCCATTTTTCTAAAAAAATTATAACCTCAATCCCATATACTTTTCAAAAGAGGTCACCGTATTTCCATCAGTTAATGAAGCAGTATAGGAACATATTTGAAGTAGTGTTTTATAAGCCGACTGATCATCTTGAATGACTAATTTGGGCACCGAGTGTTTCACCAATAAGGTGAAATTAGAATTCCCAATTTCGGCCGTTTCAGGTAAAAAAGCCTGAGTATAGGTATTCAGTAAATATGACAGCATTTTATATCCTGCAATTTCCTTATTTATTACTTCTTCGCTCTGGTAAATTCGTTCCACACTTATCTTGATAATGTCTTTAATTTGGGCCTCAAAACCGCTTTTGTCGAACAGGGAATCGTGGAATTCCCCTGAAAGAATTAGCTCTTCATTTTTCAGGAACAGGTCTACCGCTTCGGTGATCAAAGTGTTGATAGCCAGTGCCCGTAAATAACCAAGTCTGTCTGCAGTACTTGTGAGCGAATGGTATTTTGAGGTATTGATGCTGTTCTTAACCAGTTTAATTAGATATTCAAGCGCGTATTCTTCATCTATTAAGCCCAGGTTAATCCCATCCTCAAAATCGATGATGGTATAACAAATATCATCTGCGGCTTCTACCAAAAATGCAAGTGGATGCCTCGCGTATGAGATATTTTCTCCTTTTCGAATTTGGAGAAGGTTCAATTCGACAGCAATTTCTTGGAAAATTGCCTGTTCGCTTTGGAAAATTCCGAATTTTTTATCCCCGATGTTTTTTGTGGGTTTATGAGGAAGGGATTCTTTTGGGTATTTTATGAATGCTCCCAAAGTGGCATAAGACAATCGAAGTCCGCCATCAATTCCCGGACGGTTTTCGGTTAAAATCTTGAAGCCATTTGCATTGCCTTCAAATTTTATAAGATCTTGATATTCTTTATTTGAGAGTTGATCCTTAAAACGATTTCCGTTGCCAAGGCTGAAGTATTCCCCAATCGCTTTTTCTCCAGAATGCCCAAAAGGTGGATTCCCGATGTCATGTGCCAAAGCGGCCGCGGCAACTATTGCTCCAAAATCATTGATCTGGTGTCCATGAATGGTTTTTAGTTGGGGATGCTTTTCAAGGATTTTTTTCCCGGCCAAGCGACCTAAAGATCTACCCACTACTGAAACTTCTAGGCTATGAGTGAGCCGCGTGTGCACAAAATCCGTTTTCGAGAGCGGAATAACCTGGGTTTTGTCTTGCAGGCTCCTGAAGGTTGAAGAAAATATTATTCTGTCGTAATCTACCTCGAATCCCAAGCGGGTTTCGTCCTGTTCTTTCCGAAGTCGTTTGTTTTTATCGCCAAATCTTTTTAAGGAAAGGAGTTGTTCCCAGTTCATCATAATTTTTTGTTTTTCTGCTTCAATCTTTGGTCCCGATAGTTATTGGGAGTGGCCTAATTTTTTTCCTGTTGGTTTTATTTTTATGTCTTTTTTTTCTTTATTGCGATGTTGATTTTTCATCTACTTTTTTTTCGCAGATATTACAATTACTTAATTCAAAAATAACAAAAAAGGGTAGTAAACCTTCTAATACCTCCTTTTCTTTAGTCTGCGCATTAAATTTGTGGAGATTTAGTTTTGAAGTCAAGTTGAATATTCCCTAAATTGTTTAGCTGTCACAAACAGTCGATATTATTTAATTACTCAATCATTCTTTTATTTAGGATGCTTTTAATTGTAAGATAAATATTTTTTACGGAATGCGAATATAAGATTGTTATAATTCAGGGTGCAACCCAATGCCAAGGTATTTTAGGTCCTTGCTTTTTTTTAAATCACACCCTTTTTCCTTGCGTAAAAATCCATGGACGGAAGTTTTCGAAATTCGCGTTTCCATAAATAAATAAAACGATTGAGGTAAGTACTTAACCACATATTAATTATTTGTGTAAAATATTATCTGATTTGACCATTCTCGTTATTAGATTATTGAATATTACCTCCTTGCTTTGAGAACGATTTATTCTATAACAAAACTCGTCAAAATATCTGTTGATATTCTTCTCGCTAACCCAAGAATAGGTTGTTCTTATCCAAGATTTCACTTGATGAATCATAA
>JBGSWA010000211.1:0-10013 GCA_041752645.1 Gillisia sp.
ACCAAAATTCCTTAAATCTTCTGTTGGTTTTGGAGGCTCTTGCTTTCAAAAAGATATTTTGAACCTGGTTTATATTTCCAAATCCTTTGGATTAAATGAGGTTGCCGATTACTGGGAACAGGTGATTATCATGAACGACCATCAAAAAAGACGTTTCGCAGAGAAAATTGTTAAAACCCTTTATAATACGGTTTCCGGGAAAAAGATAGCATTCCTAGGCTGGGCCTTTAAAAAAGACACCAATGATACCCGGGAATCTGCTGCTATTTATGTTGCAGATTATTTGCTGAATGAGCAAGCTGAAATCGTTGTGTATGATCCAAAAGTTAAAATAGAACAAATTTATGCCGATCTTGAATACTTAGGAACTCATAGCAGTGAGGAAATTCGTGACAGGGTAATAGTTGTGGGCACAGCTAAGGAAGCCTGTAAAGATGCCCACGCTGTTGCAATTCTAACCGAATGGGATGAATTTAAAGACCTGGACTGGAAAGAGATTTATGATAATATGCTGAAACCGGCATTTTTGTTTGATGGGAGAAGATTATTGAATAAATCTGATCTGGAAAAAGTTGGTTTTGAGGTTTTTGTGATTGGGAGTTGATTGGTTAATGATTATGAAATGAGCAAGATGCAAACCCCAATGAAGAACTTCGAATTACATATGACCAATAAAAAACAATAAAAAGGTACATATGAGAATATTTACCTTTATTATATTGATATTTTGTTATATTGATATTTTGTTATATTGATATTTTTGATCCACACCTTAGGTATTTATATTTTCCTCTTTTGTCTGTTTTTATTTTTTTATCGCACCTATATTGAAGGCCTTAAATTGACAAGTAAAAATATTATCGGGAAAAGTGAGATTTTAAATTTAAATACCTGGTGAATCTTGACAACTACGGTTTAAGGATAAATATATTTTAACTAATTATTGCGAACCAAATCCTTTCACGCTTACCGCTACATTTACATATTCCAACCCTTAACCCCACAATAATGTGGGGTTCTTTTTTAACTAAAACAACAATTGTGTACAATTTGAAATATTCCGGTTAAAATAAAAGGATCAAGGGCTTCAATTTATATTTTGAATAATATATTTGTATCAATAAAAACTAAACCTAAAAACATTTTGAACCAGTTAGGTTTTAATATGCAATTATTATGAGAGTAGCAGTAGTTGGCGCAACCGGAATGGTTGGCAGAATAATGTTAAAAGTTCTGGAAGAACGCAATTTTCCGATCACCGAATTATTTCCCGTAGCCTCAGAAAAATCAATTGGAAAGGAAATTTCCTTTAAAAATAAGTCATTTAAGGTTATTGGTTTGGAAGAAGCCGTAGGTTTAAAACCTGATCTTGCACTATTTTCGGCAGGTGGTGACACTTCCCTTGAATGGGCTCCAAAATTTGCAGAAAATGGAACAACCGTGGTAGATAATTCCTCCGCCTGGCGAATGGATACGACCAAGAAATTGATAATTCCCGAGATAAATGCTGACGAACTCACTCCCGGGGACAAAATCATTGCCAATCCAAACTGTTCTACAATTCAATTGCTTATGGCCTTAAAGCCACTGCATGACAAATACAAGATCAGGCGGGTTGTAGTTTCTACTTATCAATCCATTACAGGAACCGGCGTGAAAGCAGTGCAACAACTGGAAAATGAATATTCGGGAAAAAAAGGTGAAATGGCCTATCCCTACCCAATTCACAAAAACGCCATCCCACAATGCGATGTTTTCACAGAAAACGGGTATACCAAAGAGGAAATGAAACTCACCAACGAAACCAAAAAAATCCTCGGGGATGAAACGGTTCTGGTCTCTGCAACCGCAATCAGGATACCTGTTGTTGGTGGGCATAGTGAGTCTGTTAACATTGAATTTGAAAATGATTTTGAGGAAGGTGATGTCCGCAAAATTCTGAGCGATTTTCCCGGGGTTACCGTGAAAGACAATCCCGAATTGAACACCTATCCCATGCCGATTTATGCAGAAGGAAAAGATGATGTATTTGTTGGAAGAATTCGCCGGGATTATTCCCAGCCAAAAACCTTAAACATGTGGATAGTTGCCGATAATCTTAGAAAAGGTGCAGCCACCAATGCGGTTCAAATCGCTGAATACTTAATGAAAAATAAATTGATATAGTCTGGTTTTATTTTAATTAAAATTTCAAAAGGCCTATAAGAAACATCACTTATAGGCCTTTTTGTGTTAACTTTAATTTTTAAAAACCTAATTATGAAACATAAATGCCGATTTTCACTTATATTTATTTTTCTTACAAGTACTATGATTCACGCTCAGGAAAAACAACCGGATAAAAAATCCGAAAAAGAAACACTTCAATTGAAATATCCTGAAACCAAAAAAGCAGATTCCGTTACCGATTATTTTGGGACAAAGCTTCAAGATCCTTATCGCTGGCTGGAAGACGACCGAAGTCAAGAGACCGAAAACTGGGTGAAGGCCCAAAACAGGGTAACTTTTGACTACCTGAAACAAATCCCCTACCGGGATGAATTGAATAAAAGACTGACCCAATTATGGAATTATGAAAAATTAGGAGCTCCTTTCACTGAAGGGGATTACACCTACTTCTTTAAAAATGACGGGTTGCAAAACCAATATGTGGTTTACCGCAAAAAAGGTGAAAATGAAGCACCGGAAATCTTTCTAGACCCAAATAAATTCAGTGAAGATGGCACCACTTCCTTAAGCAGCCTCAATTTTTCCAAGGATGGTAAAAAAGCAGCTTACAGTATTTCCGAAGGAGGAAGCGACTGGAGAAAGATCCTTGTTCTTGATGTGGAAACCAGGGAAATTATTGAAGATACTTTAATAGATGTAAAATTCAGTGGGGTTTCCTGGAAGGCAGATGATGGCTTTTACTATTCCAGTTATGAAAAACCTGAAGGAAGTGAACTTTCAGCAAAAACCGATCAACACCGCTTGTTTTATCATAAACTAGGAACCCAACAAAGCCAGGACAAACTCATTTTTGGAGGGATTGCCGACCAAAAACACCGTTATGTTGGAGGTAGTGTGACCGAGGATAACCATTACCTTTTTATCTCAGCAAGAAATTCCACTTCCGGAGGAAAACTGTTTATGATGGACCTCACCAAAGAGGATCCTGAACTGGTAACTATTCTCGATCATGAAAATACCGACAGTTATGTGATTGAGAACGATGGCAGCAAACTTTATATCGTGACAAATATGGAAGCCCCTAACCGAAAAATTGTAACGGTAGATGCTTCAAATCCTGTTCCAGAGAACTGGAAGGATTTTATTCCGGAGACAAAAAATGTACTGAGTCCTTCCACAGGTGGCGGAAATATTTTTGCAAACTATATGGTTGACGCCATCTCAAAGATAAAACAATACGACTATGACGGAAATTTGGTGCGCGATGTTGATTTGCCCGGGATAGGAACTGTAGGTGGTTTTAACGCCAAAAAAGAAGAAAAAACACTTTACTTTTCCTTCACCAATTATGTTAGCCCAGTGACCATCTATAAATACGATATTAAAAGTGGAACTTCAGAATTGTATAACAAACCACATATAGATTTTGATCCGGAGCAATACCAAAGCGAACAGATTTTCTTTACTTCAAAGGATGGCACAAAGGTCCCAATGATCATCACTCATAAAAAAGGATTGGAACTCAACGGAAAAAATCCGACCATTTTATATGCTTACGGCGGATTCAATATCAGCTTAACCCCTTCCTTTAGCATTCCCAATGCAGTCTGGATGGAACAAGGCGGAATTTACGCTGTACCAAACTTACGGGGCGGCGGAGAATACGGAAAAGATTGGCATGATGCCGGTATAAAACAAAAAAAACAAAATGTGTTTGACGATTTTATAGCCGCAGCAGAATACCTGATCAAAGAAAATTATACTTCAAGTGACTACCTGGCGATTCGTGGGGGCTCTAACGGCGGACTTTTAGTGGGGGCCACCATGACACAAAGACCAGAATTAATGAAAGTAGCCTTGCCGGCAGTAGGTGTTATGGACATGCTGAGATATCACACTTTCACCGCAGGGGCCGGATGGGCCTACGATTATGGAACCGCTGAAGACAGCATGGAAATGTTTGAATACCTTTATGCCTATTCCCCCGTACATAATATTGTGGAAGGAGTAAAATATCCCGCGACTTTGGTTACCACCGGGGATCATGATGACCGTGTGGTTCCTGCGCATTCATTTAAATTTGCGGCAGGACTTCAGGAGAAACAGGCCGGAAAAAACCCTGTGCTTATCCGGGTCGAAACCAAGGCAGGTCATGGAGCCGGGAAACCCACTTCGATGATCATTGATGAATATGCCGATATTTTTGCATTTACCTTTTACAATATGGGGTTCAAGGTATTGCCCCAAAAGATTGGCGAAAGGATTTAGGAATAACCTCCTTCTGTTTGAATTGAGTCCCCGGGATCTAATTTTGGGGACTTTTTTTATAAACCAAAAATATAACCTGAACCCCAGGATTCGGCCTTATGCTAAAATTAAAAAATGTCTCCTTTGCCTATCATAAGAAGCAGGTATTAAAGAATATCAATTTAAATATCGCTCAGGGTGAAAACCTCTCGCTAATTGGCGCGAGTGGCTGTGGAAAAAGCACTCTGCTTCAGCTTATTTATGGAATTCATCATACAGAAGGACATATTTTCTGGAAGGAAAAGGAACTTTTAGGCCCTAAATTCAATCTCGTTCCGGGAGAGGCATTTATAAAATACCTCTCACAGGATTTCGATCTGATGCCTCCGCTAAGCGTAGCCGAAAATGTGGGCAAATACCTCAGCAATATGTATCCCATAAAAAAGAAGCGGAGGATAAAGGAATTATTGGAAGTTGTGGAAATGAACGACCTGACCAATACAAAAGCTAAACATCTTAGCGGCGGTCAACAACAACGCGTTGCCCTGGCCAGAGCTTTGGCGAACGAACCTGAATTGCTTTTGCTGGACGAACCCTTCAGCCATATAGACTATTTCAGAAAAAACAATTTGCGCAGAAGCTTATTCTCTTATTTAAAAGAAAAGAATATCACATCTATCACCGCAACCCATGATAGCACTGATGCGCTTTCATTTGCTGACAAGACTATTGTGCTCAAAAATGGAGAGATTCACGCTCAGGACAGTCCGCGAAAATTATATGAGAATCCGCCTAGTAAGTATGTGGCTTCCCTTTTTGGTGACGTGAATGAGCTTATGCTGAAAAATTTAATTCCTACTGAAAAGGGCCGAAAAAAAGTATTGTTATATCCCCACGAAATAAAAGTTGTTTCAAGCTCCCATTTAAACGTACGGGTTTTAAAAAGTTATTTCAAAGGAGAAAATTTCTTGATCAAAGCAACCCTGAATGGTGAAATCATTTATTTTGACTATTCCAAAGAATTGGCCGAAGGAGATACTGTGGCAGTTAAAATTTCAGAACAATTGTTTAATTCCCGTATAAGAAACTGATATATGACCAAACAAGTTATTAAAACCTCGTTAGGTTTATTATCCTACTATGAGAATCTTACTCGTAATCCCGTTAAAAATGTAATCTTTATCCGATTCTTTTCCTAAAAGTGACTGAGCGATCGGGGAATTAATCCCAATAGCGTAAAATTTTTCATTTTCCACCAAAATTTCTCCTGCGGGAATCGAAATAAAATAGTTGGCCGCTGAAGTTTTAACAAGACTCCCTAAACCAATTTTTCCTAAATTTGGGTTCAGCACTGCAAAGGCCAAGGTTTTTTTTAATCCTTTATATTGTTCCAGCTGAAGCAGTAATTTATCAAATTCGAGATTAATCATTGCCCTGCCTGTTTCATACTTATCGCCTGCAGATGATTTTGATTCCATTTCTAGCGCTTCATCCAAATCTTTTAATCCCACAAGCGCTCTCTCGATGCGCACTTCAACATAATTTTCGCAGCCTTCAATCAACTGCTGTTTTAAATTGACACTCATTTTACGTCGATATTTTGCAGGGTAAATGGTCCGTAATTTCGCATTTGCCGGACGATCCAGTTGATCCTGTTTTGAATATAATTACTGGTTGGATTAGCGCTATATTGCCTCGGATTGGGCAAAATAGCGGCAATTGCTGCAGATTCATACATAGTCAATGCAGCTGCCGGTTTATTAAACCAGGCCTGGGATGCGGCTTCTGCCCCGTAAATTCCCTTGCCCATTTCTATTGAATTTAAGTACACCTCTATAATCCTCTCCTTGCTCCAAAAAACTTCGATTAAAAATGTAAAATAAACTTCCATTCCTTTTCTCAGCCAGCTGCGCTGAGGCCAAAGAAATACATTTTTTGCAGTTTGTTGGGAAATGCTGCTCGCTCCCCTCACTCGTTTTCCGCTTTTATTTCTTTCAATCGCTTTTTCAATCGCTTTTATATCAAATCCGCTATGATTCAAAAAGTTTTGATCTTCACTGGAAATTACCGCCAGTTGTAAATGCCGGGAAATATCTTCAATTGGAACCCAGTGGTGAGTGATCGCTTCTTCCGGATTTTCAAAATAACGAATGAGCATTAATGGTGTGGCAGGCACAGGAATCCATTTATACAAGATCACCATAATAATACTGAATGCAAAAAGCCACAAAATCAGTTTGGACAAAAATTTAAAAAATCCTTTCATAAGTTGGTGTGTATCATTTTATCCAGATCTCTCCTGAAAATTCAAAATGCCAGATTTAAAATTTAAAAAATTCGTGCTTCAAGGGTCTTCTATCCCGATTTTTAGTTCTATTTTTTTACTTCTGACTTCAATTGTCTCCTGGCATGCTTTTCACGCAAATACTGCAAAGGTTAAACGCAAAGTTCAATAAAGATTTTCAAACTCCAAGAACAAAAAGGTTGGAAAATTTCCATGGTCTCCCTAATTTTTTTAAATCTTAGCATTCCTAACCTGGTTCTTTTTCTCTTTAAACTTTACACCATTTCTGCCAATTCCCTGCCAACCAAACTGCCAATGGCCACACCCATTCCACCCAGGCGCACGCCGCAAACAACATTTTCCGAGACCCGCTTCAGAATAGGTTTCTTTTGATTTCCCACTCCCATGATTCCGCTCCATCTCTGGTCGATCTCAAATTTTGTATTGGGTAAAATCGTCGATTTCAGGAGCTCCTCCAGTTTATTTTGAACCAGTTCTGTCTGCTCCATTATTGAGGTTTCTTCGGTTTTAGGATCCAGGTTTCGTCCTCCTCCCAGTAAAATTCGATCATGGATATTACGAAAGTAATAATAGCCCTTATCCAGATGAAAAGTTCCCTTTAGATGAAGGTTTTTTATAGGTTTTGTGATCAAAACCTGTGCACGTGCAGGCTTTACTTCTGAAATTCCCAGGGTGGAAGCAAACCCGTTTGTAGTAATCAGTAATTTATTGGTGCTGAATTGAAAATGATCGGTTCTTACCTCTACCGAATTATTTTTTTCCGAAAATTCCTTTACGGTAATATTGTTTAAAATGCTGATCCCGGCATTATGCACTTTTTCAAGCAGGGCATCCATCATTTTCCCCGTATTTATCTGTCCCTCAAATTGGCTGAAAATAAGTGGTTCCTGAATATTCCTGAAACCAAAGCTATTTTTCCGGGTGCTAAAAACTGGTTTATTAAAAACGGGATCTAAAAGTTTATTGATATCGTTTATTTTTGAAACGCACTGTTCAAAAAGTTCCAGATCCCTGGGTACAAAAAGCTCGTAGCCACCCCATGCCTGGTAATCTATCGCTTCATCGCCCAGATTATTTCGCAGCAATTGTAAGCCATCCACGCGTTTTTGAACTAGATCAACGATTTCGGTTTCGGAATGTGAATTAAGATCATCTAAAATTTCTGAAATGCTACCAAAACAGGCAAAACCTGCATTCTTGGTGCTGGCACCGTTGGGCAGAAATCCGCGCTCCAGAATCAGGATACGAGCTGCTGGAAACCGGTTTTTCAAATATAGGGCTGCATTCAGCCCCACAATCCCACTGCCTACAACAGCATAATCTATATTTGAAAGCCAGGTTTGATATTCCCAGTAGGACAGGTTCATTTTTTATTTTTGGAACCTGAAAATTACGGAAAGTTTAGGGAATTTCGACAGTAGATTTCTAGACTATTGAGGTGAGATCCGGAAAACTAATTTGTTAAGGGATCAAATCAGGGATATTTTCTCTCAAAAAGAAGCGAAAAGCCTAATTGATCGACTTCCCCTTGCGGGGAAAAGACCAAAAAACCCCGAAAAATTCGGGGTTCAGTATTAATCTTTTGCAATAGGATCCATTTTCCAGGATTCCATAAATTTTGTAGTGTAATTTCCATCTATATAATCTGGATGGTCCATCAATTGCCTGTGGAATGGGATGGTGGTTTTTACTCCTTCTATTACGAACTCATCCAGAGCGCGCCGCATTTTGCTGATGGCTTCATCCCTGGTTTGGGCGGTAGTGATCAACTTCGCAATCATGGAATCGTAATTGGGCGGGATGGAATAACCGCTGTACACGTGTGTATCTATACGAACTCCGTGCCCTCCGGGAGCATGTAAATTGGTGATCTTCCCAGGACTTGGCCTGAAATCATTATATGGATCTTCCGCATTGATCCTGCATTCTATAGCATGCATTTTTGGAAAATAATTCTTTCCAGAAATTGGCACTCCGGAGGCCACAAGGATTTGTTCCCTGATAAGATCATAATCTATTACCTGCTCGGTAATTGGGTGTTCTACCTGGATACGGGTATTCATTTCCATGAAGTAGAAATTCCGGTGTTTATCCACCAAAAATTCCACGGTACCAGCGCCTTCGTATTTTATATGTTCGGCAGCTTTTACTGCTGCATCTCCCATTAATTTTCTGAGTTTATCCGTCATAAAAGGGGATGGGGTCTCTTCGGTAAGTTTTTGATGACGACGCTGAATAGAGCAATCCCTTTCTGAAAGATGACAGGCTTTACCTGTACTATCTCCTACGATTTGAATTTCGATGTGCCGGGGCTCCAGAATCAGCTTTTCCATGTACATGCCGTCGTTTCCGAAAGCTGCAGCGGCTTCCTGGCGCGCGGAATTCCATGCATCATGAAGTTTTTCTTGGGTTAGAACGGCGCGCATTCCTTTTCCTCCACCGCCGGCAGTAGCTTTAAGCATCACGGGGAAGCCCATTTCTTTGGCTACACTCAGGCACTCATCATAATCTTTTAAAATTCCGTCGGATCCAGGAATACAAGGTACTCCTGCTTCCATCATGGTTGCGCGGGCAGAGGCTTTATCCCCCATCCTGTCGATCATAGTTGGACTTGCCCCAATAAATTTAATATTGTGCTCCTCACAAATCTTTGAAAATTTCGAATTTTCAGCTAGGAATCCGTAGCCTGGATGAATTGCATCTGCATTGGTAATTTCGGCAGCCGCAATGATACTTGAGATTTTTAAATATGACAAATTACTTGGCGGGGGACCTATACAAACGGCTTCATCCGCAAATCTTACGTGAAGGCTTTCGGCATCGGCAGTAGAATAAACCGCGACGGTTTTAATTCCCATTTCCCTGCAAGTCCGTATAATGCGCAAGGCGATCTCTCCCCGGTTGGCAATTAATATTTTTTTAAACATACCTATAAATTTTTTACTGACGCAGAAAAATTAAATTCTGAAAAGAAAGGGTATAATTAAGATGGATCCACCAAAAACAATGGCTGATCAAATTCGACCGGGGAAGAATCTTCAACTAGCACTTTAACTATTTTTCCCGAAACTTCGCTTTCAATTTCGTTAAACAGCTTCATAGCTTCAATAACACAAAGCACATCGCCTTCTTTAATGATATTACCCACCTCTACAAATACGGGTTTGTCCGGGGAGGGTTTTCGATAAAAGGTACCAATAATAGGGGGATTTAACTATAATGAATTTTGAATCATCATCGGCCGGTTTCCCAGCTCCGGAAGATGAAGCCTCCGCAGCTGGAGTTTGCTGCT
>JBGSWA010000212.1:0-10232 GCA_041752645.1 Gillisia sp.
ATTTACGGATCGAGGATCCTCTATAAAACCCTATGGTTTTAAGTAGCATTGTTGCAGTGGAACAAATTTATTAACGGACTTCGTCCTCAAGGTTATTTCCAACACAACAAGCTATAAGTATCATCATGGGTCTTTTTTAAAGATAAAAATTATTAACTTATTGTTAATCAATAGTTTAACATTTTATAGGAAAATAAAAGCAAGATAAAATTAGGATTACAACATAGAAGTTACAAATAATTAAAAACCAACCCGAAATATTCCCTGAATCTAAAAAGGGAAAAGAGTTAAGAAAATGTGTGATTACTAAACAAACAACATTATATTATCGCTTTAATTCCAAACGAATTAATATTGTCACGATATTTGACACAAGACAAAACCCTAATAAGTTAGATAAAGAAATCTAAAAAAACGAAAGTCCTACAATGGCTATAAGTAATTGCTTATTTCTCGCCTATTTCTGAAAATCCTCACGGATTTTCAATTTAGAGTCTACTTGCAAATTTGGTTGCAAAATTACGCAATTACTCATAGCCGAGACCGTTACCAACTTCAAAAGATGACCCCAAGAAATATCAAGATCAAATAAGCATAATATTGATCTATCGCCTCCTTATGTTTCCTTTTAATTCTCTGCCGCAAGGTCTCCGGTACTATTACCTGGACTCAGTCTTGGCAGGAAGGGGAATACGCCCTCTGAATTAACCTTTAATGAGTTCAATGGTTGGGTAGAAGGAGCCGCCGTGTTGGCCTTTGTTAAAGATGTCCTGAGCAACGAATTCATTGATTGTGGGCATCGGTTGATGACCTCATATTTAAAGGGAGAGGGCTATTCTATCAACCATAAGAAGCCATACAGGATTATGAAAACTGCTGGAATATATTTGCTTAGTCCACAACAATTGTTCTCGATCCAGTATACGTAATTTTTAAAAAACCTCCAAATCACTTAAGTCTTTAAACAAATAAACCCCCGATTTACAGGGGTTTAAGATGGTGATCGCACCACGATTACGGTACTTTTTCAAACCCCCGCTATTGCTGGGCTAATTCAGTATGTCAAAAATTTTTGTTGACCGATTTGTAAATTATTCTAAAAAAAATCCCTTCGTCTTACAACAAATATATCAAATTTTAAGCAGATCACAAGTTCAATTCCCCCCCTATTTATATGGTATTTTGATTGTTGGAAACTCATTCTTCCTTTTTGGAAATGCAAAGAAAATAAAGAAGCGAAATATGAACCTATAAATCAATCCTAAACAAAAGCCGATCTTTATTATTAAGATTGAAGCAATCACAAATACGAGTAAGGCCAGGCATTTTATCAAGCACTTCAATTGGATTTTTGACCTTTTCCACAAGGATGTCCATATTTATTTAGTTAATTCCTTAACTGATATTAATGAGCGGGATTTACATCGTAAAATTAACCACAGATAAAGGTCAGTCTTACGACAAGAGAATTATTGTCGAGTAGTTAATTAGCCCACCAATTTCAAAAGCCCCGGTAAATTACCGGGGCTTTTTCTTTTTTGTAAAATTTTTCTGAGCCCTAAAAGGCCAATTCCATTTTCATCTCTCTACTCCCGACCCTTCGACCAAACCAATACAGCAGTGCCTCCGCACAACCCTGAATAAGCTAAAGTTTTAATAAATTGAGGAAAAGAGAGAATTAAACGTATTAATTTATTTCCCCTTTGACGTTCAAAGTTCAAAAAGTTTATGGTTTGTGGTTTTTTATTCAATGTTGGTAGAGTCCTGAATAGAGTTGAGCGTTTTAGGAGTTGGTTATTGATTCCATAAATTTAAAATCACTAATTTTAATCCTGACTTTCTCGAATTCTACCGGAGTAAGGTAAGATTTCAGTATACCAAAGTTTAGAAGGACTTTTTTTCCAAAGATTATTCCATATTATTCAGCCTGATTTGGTAAATTAATACCTCAAAGGAAAAAATAAAAGCCTTGAAATCTTTTTTATATATAATCCTGATGGTTTTATTTCTGACTGGCTGCAGGAACAAAGAAGATGCTGTTGTTTTGCCTGTTGCCATAAAACCCGAAGTCCCTTTAGTTATATTAAATGACCACCATTATTTCCTTGAAAAACTGGAGCAGGTAACCTCTTACCAGGATAGTACCGGCTATGCAGCCAGGAAGCTTTTTGAGGTGATGGAATACCATTTTAAGGAGGAGGAAGAGTATGTATTCCCTCCATTGGGCATCCTTCCTTTACTGGCCGGGGGAAATTTTCCAGAAGATACTAAAGAGATCATCCTGCTTACCGAAAAATTCAGGAAAAACTCGGCCATCTTGCTTGCCGAACACCAGATGATCACTCATTTTGTCGGGGTAATGATGCGTGCCGCAGATAAGGAAAATCATCAGGAACTAATGGGGATTGATGAAACGCTTTATAAACATGCTGCCCTGGAAGAAGAAATTTTATTCCCTATGGTATTAGTGATTGGAGATTACCTGAAACAAAAATATGGTGAAGGCGAAGAGGAATAATCTCTCAAAAAAGGATTGTGAATTGGATGAGTAAAAGACCAAGGTAAAGCCAAGTTGGTTGTTTGGAAAGAATCCTGTTGGAAACACAAAAAAGCCGATTTTAATGGTTCAAACTTCCAAAATCCTCCCTTAAAAAGACATAATTCCCCTAAAATAAATTTTCACCAAGTTGGTTCCACCTTGGTTGTTTCTTTTAAAATTCCCCTCCAATTTTGTAATAAGAAAGTCAAATTAACCCAGTCCCGCCGCTTTAAAAGCTATAACCTGCGGCGGGATTATTTAAAACACAATGTATTATGCCAACAACAATTGTCACCACCGAAGATTTGATGGAGTTCAAATTAGAACTCCTGGAAGAAATCAAAAAGTTACTGAACAGTCCATCAGGATCGGGTCCCGGTTCAAAAAAATGGCTGAAATCCACGGAAGTCATGAAACTGCTTCAAATCAGTCCGGGCACCCTTCAGAATTTCAGGATCAATGGAAATTTGCCTTTCACCAGAATGGGGGGGAGCATTTATTATGATGCCGATGAAATAAGCAAAATCCTGATGGAAAACAGGATTAACCGCAAATACGAGTAAGACCATGAATTATATCAAGCACCTAAATTCGATATTCGATCTTTTCCACAAGGATTTTAATTTAAATCCTACCCACATTCGCCTATATATGGCCTTATTTCGGGAATGGAACAAAAACCGTTTTCCCGATCAGTTTTCAGTTAGCAGATCACAACTTATGAAAACAGCAAAGATTGGTTCCAAGTCCACGTATCATCGCTGTATAAGTGATCTTGATGAGTGGAAGTATATTTCCTATTATCCTTCAAGAAATCCCCATAATGGGAGTGAGGTTCAGATGGCCAATTTCCATTCCTGTATAGTTCCATCAGAAGGACAGGACAGTCCCAAATCAGATGGCCAAGTGGGACACTACAGTCCCAAATCAAGTGGCCAGGTGGGACACTACAATCCCAATTCGGGTGGCCAAGTGGGACACTACAGTCCCAATACTGTACCAGTTACTATATATAAACATGAAAACATGATTAAACAAATAAACATGTCTAAACATGTAAACCCGGAAAATGATTTGGAAGTTATTAATTTTTTTAAAAATGAAAATAAAACAGAAGCCGATGCACTTCATTTTTTTAATTATTATCAATCCAAAGGTTGGAAACTTGGAGACAATTCTGATATGAAAGATTGGAAGGCTGTTGCAAAAAGCTGGATCAGGAAATCTGAATCTTCAAAGACCTATAGCGAATATCCGCCGATCTCTAATCGGGATAATTTAAAAACCAATCAAATTAAAGATTATGGACAACCCCTCTAAAATCCTTGAAAGAGGTATAGAATTTTCCCTGGGAAAATTTGACTCTTTTTTTTTAATGGACACGAAACCTTTGTTGAATGGTGAAAGAAATCTGGTAATCTTAAGTAAGTATCTGATTGTTCCATTTCCAATCCAAATATTCTACTTAATTTCCAATAAAATTCAGATTTGAAAACGAAGAATGCAAAATATAAGAATTCCACTTTCCAAACCTGGTTACGGCATATTCTTATAGCTTTAGCAGTCATTATTTTTCTTCCCATCGCACTCTTTACAATTGGCTGGCTGAATAGGGATACCATCATCAATGAATTGCAGGATTGGTATAGCGAAAACCATACAGGGACATTCACGGTTGAACAGGTAAATACCACATTTTTAAGTGGTTTCCCAAAAGTAGGGTTCACTTTAAAAAATATCGCACATACAAGCACAGACACGATTACTGATATACACCTGACCCTTCAAATTGACGAAGCAAAACTGAGCGTTGGCGCAGGAAACCTGTTGATGGGAAACATAAAATTTGAAAAGATTTCTATTAAAAATGCCCGGATTACTTCTGAAGTTATTTCAAAAAGGTCTTTAGAATATCATGAACAACTGAGACGACTTAAGTCACAAACCCAACAAACAGGGCTCCAATTACCTGAATGGCTTGCTGAAGACGGCGCTGCCTTCTTAATTCATAATGTGAAATACATTGCAAAAGACAGTATGTTGAACCGGTATTTTAATTATGACATCCATAAAATCGAAGGTTCCTATGAAGGAAAAAATCTGCAACTTTCCGGTGACACCTTTTTTGATGTTACTATTAACAACCTCGGATTCAACACAAAAAAGGGAAGTTTCTCAAATGGCGCACGTCTCGTGGGAAAACCAAAATTTACAATAGACATCCAAAAGGATCAGATCGAATTTCCTGAATTTCTACTTCAGATTGATGAACAAAACTTTCGATTGGATGCACAACTCAACCTTTCAGAATCAAATAGCTATCTATTTAATTTTGAAAATGACAAAACAGACTATAAAGCCGTCAAAGGATTGTTGACCGATAGCATAGCAGTCAAAATGGAAAATTTTGACCTTCAGAAACCATTCAAATCCACAGTAAAAATTGCCGGAAACTTCGATTATGGAAATGATCCGGATATCCTGGCAACTTTTTCGACAAAAAATAATGATCTCCTGATTTCAAACAAGTTACATCTTGAGAGTACTTCTTTTAGTGGCTATTTAACGACTGATATTTATGAAAATGATGAAGATCGAAAAGCAAAAAAATCTTCCAGGGATATCAAAATAGCATTTGAGAGGATTGAAGCGGATTTAGAAGATGCTAAAGTTCTAATACAGCCTGCTTACTACCAAAGCTCCCCTGATGTTTCCAACTTTGTGGAAGCCACCATCCAGCTGGACGGAAGTAATCAGTCCCTTGCGAGAATTATAGAAACTGAAAATTTCGATTTTAAAGGTGGAAATTTCAGATTAAATGCCATTATTGCTGGAAATATTCCTAAAACGAATCAGTTTTTAAATGTTACCACTGGTCATTTTAATTTGGATAATACCCAGGTCATTCTTAAAAAGAATGGTCTCCAATTGCCAATCCAAAACATAGACCTTGAGCTGGGAGGCGAAACTTCCTATTTGAGAGAATTGGTCATCAATCTTCCTAATGGGGAAAATTTGGTGCTTAATGGCCAACTCAAAAACGTTTCGGGACTTTTATCAAAAGATCCGGGCTTCCCGACAACGAGTCAGATTTTCCTGGATTCCAAAAATCTCAATGTCAATGAACTGATTGCGATGGCCATACAATTTATCCCAAAAGCTGATTTAGACAAGAACAATCGAAAAACGCTACACGAAACACTGGAAGCGGTTTATACCCAATTCCATCCGCAATTCGGGATCAGGGTGGACACTTTGCAGTATGATGATTATGTGATCCATAACTTGAAATCGACCATTTCTTTGTTGAATTCTGAAACCATTTTATTGAGAAATTTTGATTTTAAATACTACGAATCCTCTACAAACCTTAATGGTAACCTCATCATATATGGACCTGAAAGCAAGTTTAAGGATGCCATCTATATGGATGCCAAAGCTACCTCAAGTGGCTCAATTACTGTTTTTAAGGAGCTGTTCAATATTGAATTGTTCCGAATTGACTCTGGTGAATTTCAGTTTCAGGGAAAAGTGAATGGCAATGTCAAAAGGTTTTCTGAACTTTTGAATAATGCGCAAGGCGATTTGGCTTTAACCAATACCAAACTGTATTATGAACCTGCAGATATGGAGGTGTTCATTGATTCTATCGCACTATTTTTGGATAATTCTGATATTCTTCTAAATAAATTCAGTTTAGAGGTGGATGAACAAACCCCATTGAATTTAACCGGAAGTATCAAACAGTTTCCAACCTTCTTATTGGACTATCTTAAGAATGTTGGCTCAATGGCTTTGAAAATACAAGCGCCCTTCGTAAATGTCGATGATGTGTTGAATACCATAAAATCCTTTAATAATGAAAACTCTGACAAGGAGATAAAGACTAAAAAGGCTTTGCACATATTGTTTAAGGATATTTATAAGTTCCATCCGGAAATTGAATTGGACATTGATTCTCTCAAATATGACGGACTAATCACCGAGAACTTAAAGGCAGCCATCTATTTTGAAAACGATTCCATTCTTCAATTGAACCATCTCGATGTAACCTACAAAGACACTAAAGTCTCCATAGAGGGCGATATCAATGCGCATAGCGGTAAAGAAATCTTATCAGACAGGGAACCTTTTGACCTTGATTTTTACGTGAACGTCAAAGGAAAATCAGAAGATTTAAATGATTACTTAAAAACCACCAACTTTATTTTTCAATCTGGTGATTTTGAATTTTTCGGAAACTACAATGCACAATCTGAAGATTTGAATATTATGAATTCAAAGACCTTTGGCGATTTAAAGTTAAGCAACACACGTATTGATTACACGGCGGCAAACTTACAAATTCCGGTAGATAGCCTGCATTTGAAGATAAATGATGATATGGCTACGCTGAAAAACCTCGACATCAAATTGCCGGGAAAAAGTGCCATCTATTTTTCCGGAACAATCGATCATTTTTCGGAATTTATAAATAATTCCTATGAAAACAGTATTCATAATTCCAATTTCTCTATTCATTCGCCATATCTGGACACTGACGACCTCAGGGAATTTTTAAAGAACGCGACATTTAACAATGAAACGCCAACCCGAAAAGAAACAAATCTACAGAAATTAAAGGAGGCCATGGTGAAGATCAACACATCCTTTTATCCAACTTTAGGCGTTAAGAGCGATTCCTTAAAGCACAAAGATTTCACTTTGACCGATTTTGGAATGGAACTTTTGTTCGACGCTACAGGCAAGTTTAAAATTGAAGAGACACAACTCAATTTTTATGGTGGCGCCATCGCCCTAACTATGGAAGCGGACTTAAAAACTGTCGACAACCTGCCTGTGACCATTGATATGAAGGCAACTGACGTTGATATTCACGAGTTGGTAACAAGATTTGATTATTTTAATGATCCTGACTTAAGAGCCACTGACACCATAGAAGGAATGCTCAATTACCATTTAGAAACGATTGGAGCTCTTGATAATGATGGCAAAGTGAAAATGGCATCTTTAAACGGAACACTGGAATTAAAGTTGAAGGATTTAGAACTTTTCAATTACAATCCCATCATGGAAAACTCGGTGATGATGAAAGATGAGCGTTTTGAGAAGTTGCGATTCAGACCCATCGTTCAGACTTTTGAAATCAGGGATGGTGTACTGCTTATTCCCCAAACGGAAATACAATCCTCTGCAATTCATTTTTTTGTAGAAGGGCAGGTAAAGTTTGATGAGCATATCGATGTATGGCTATCGCTGCCCTGGAGAAACCTTAAAAGTAATGATGGCTTGACGCTTCCGGAAAAAACAACCTTTGCAAAGGCAGGTTCAAAATTCTACGTGCGACTTGTACAGGATAAGAACAATGAAAATGAGCGGAAGCAAAAGTTGAATGTAAAAGTACGGTTGAGCAATCGGAAGTTACAGAAGGAAAAATCGGGACAATAGGCATCATTTACTTTCGGATCACGAGCTGTTCAAACAAAGTTAGGGTTCAATTTTAATAAACTAAAATCGAAATCAATTTTGTTTTTGTAAGGTCTTATACCGGCAAAAGGTGGGAGGCTGTTACTTCCCTAAAATACTCCCAAATCATCACCATCGCCAAAGTATCCAGCTCACAATATTTTAGCAGGGATTGTTTGATGGCAAGCCGCTCTTCCTCCTGCATATCGGTGTACTGAAGTTTGCCATAGGCGGTTAGCGCGGCACCACCGTCGGCAATGTCTTCCATTTCTGAAACGGTGGCATCGAGTTGTTCTTCGGTCCAGTCTTCAAAAAGGGGAGGGAGCATTTTGTACGGACTCATCACCTTGCCATTTTCCTTTTTCAGCCAGACGTGGGAGGGATCAAAGTTCTTTGAGCTTAGGCCGATATCTGAAAGTGGTTTAGCATACTTCTCCTGCAGGTAGGTGGAAGAATTCAGGACAGCCGGCAGAACGGCTTTAATGGAGTTGGAGCCGCCCATATAGGGATCGTAATAGTAATTTTTCACCAGCACACACAGGTCGATCATCTTTCGCTCTCCGTCCCAGGAATTGGTGCCCGATTTTGTTGCATAGGTAATGGTTCTTATAAATTCCTGAAGTTCCTCCTTATCGGGTTCGTCACTGTCTGTGAGTTGGCGGTAAATCGCATTGAGGATAGTGTTTTCGTGGGGTGCGTACATAAAGATACTTCCGCTGTTTTTAGACAGTGCTTTTTTGAGTTCCCGCACAAATTCGAAATTGGGAAAAACACCTGGTTCAAAGTTGATGTATTCGCTCTCGTGTTTAACCACGCCATGTGCATCTGCAGTGTGATGCGAGAACTGAAACGCAACCTGTTCATAAGGCCGGCGGCCTTTGTTGAAGGGCAGGGCAGTGGCACTGGTTTCAAAATCGATGAAGTTGAGCGGAAATTTCCAACTGCTCATTTCCTGTTTCAGTTCCTCTTTGAGGATAAATGGCTCCGGATCATTATTCCGGGTTTTTTCAATTTGGATCCACTGGCGTTCGCTGGGGGAAATTCTTCCGGCATCCGGTTTTACACCCACATCATCTTCGGTGATCTCGTCCAGGAAGATCTTCCCTTCTTCAAATAATTTGTTTCCCTTCCTGAAATTCCAGATCCCGAAAGTGGAAGGCTTTTCAAAATCTGTTTCCGTCCATCCCTGCTGACTCCCCCAGCATTCCTTATATCCCGATTTTTTCCCAACTGCTTCCTCTTCGGCCGTAGCGCGAAACTCGCAGCCTTTGCACGCCCAGTAAACGGGAGCATTGAAAAGTTTGTCAGCGGTATAATGTTCTGAAAAGACCTTGATACTTTCTATAAAACTTAGGTTTTCAAAGGCTTTGTATTTCCCGGTTTCGATATCGTTCAGGATATCGTCAACAGGAACTTTTCCCAACACACTTTTTCCTCCTATTTCTTCCAGGCTGTCAATGGTCCTGCTGATCCCGGTGCGGTTGTCTGCATTTTTATTGATGCGGAACATCTGGTTCAAGCCTTCCACGGGAGAAGTTGCCGATTTATCGGCCAGCATCAAAAAAGATTTGATATTCCATTCCGGGCGACATTGCTGAATCACATATCGCTGAAACGCCACATCAAACATATAAGGTTTCCAGCCGCTAACAAGTCCACCTTTTTTTCCCACCAGCAAATTCTCATCTGCGGGATCAAAGGATTTAGCTTTGACCTCAATGAGCTGAATTTTATCTCCCCGTTTTACCAGGATATCGGTGCGAATGAAGAGGCTCTCAAATTTAAAAGCCGCCTCAAAGATCACCACATTTTCCTGTTTCAGAAGTTCATTGGTTTGCGCTGCTAGCAGATCATAATTCCAGTCGTTTCCTTCAATAAGGATCCCCTCAGGATATTCCAGCCGTGCCAGTTCCTCCACCTGAAACCCTCCGTGCGCCAATGCCTGCAGGAAAGGATCTTCCATTTGGGTATTGGCATACTCGTCTTTTCTGGTGTAGAAAAGCTTGTTGGGGCAATCCAGGGCCAGTTTGTAGCGGGATTTGGTGAGAAGGCGTTGGTTCATCATTATTTATGTTGGATTCTAAAGATAGAACTACAAAGTGACAAAAGACGTCGCTGTAAGTCTATTCCTGTATAAAGCTTCCACAATTTACTGAAGCTTGAGAATATAGGAAGTAGTTTTCCCCTGTCCCTTTTTAAGGATGATATCCTTTTGCAATAAATCCTG
>JBGSWA010000213.1:0-4238 GCA_041752645.1 Gillisia sp.
AGTGATTTTCTTAAGAACAAACACTTTGGCTGAAGGAGGAGATTGTTGCAATTTCAAGTTTTTAAATGGTGCGAAAAATACTAACTGAAATTGAATGAAAGCAAAAAGTTCCATAAAACGTATGTTAGTAATACTATTTTCCTTTATAATAAGTTTCTTTTTAGTGGTAACCTGTATTTTGTTGGCATATAGCCCTGGTAAAATAGAACCCTATTTAGATGAAACCGGCAAACCAATTCAAGGAAGTATGTCTGAAAAAATATTTGTACAAATTGGTGGTGTAAATCAAGGGATGTTTATTAAAAGTAAAAATATTGATAACCCTGTTCTTTTGTATGTGCATGGCGGACCTGCTTTTCCAAATTATTTTTTAATTGATAAATTCAAGCCCGGACTTGAAAATTATTTTACGGTATGCTATTGGGAACAGCGTGGCGGTGGGCTTTCTTACACCGCGGCAGTAACAGTAGAAAGTATGAATTTTAATCAATTGGTAGGCGATGCTATTGAAGTTACAAACTACTTACGCAAACGTTTTGGTAAAGAAAAAACTTATATAATGGCTCATTCAGGAGGAACACCGATAGCCCTGCTGGCAGTCCAAAGAGAGCCGACATTATTTTATGCATACATTGGAATGGGTCAGATTACAAATCAGGCTGAGTCAGAAAAAATATCGTATAAATATATGTTGGAGCAATATGTGGCATATGGAATTGAAAAAAGAATTAAGGAATTAAAAAAATACCCTGTGTTCGAATCTGATACAAACATTGTTTCTTACTATAAATCCTCCATACGGGATAAGTATATGCATGAGCTGGGTATTGGCACAATGCACAAAATGAAATCGGTTTTTCGGGGTATTTTCATCCCTGTAATGGCTTGTAAAGCTTATACCCCCAAGGAGAAAATAAATATTTGGAAATCCAAATTATCATTTTTGCCTAAAACAAATTTAATTAATGAAATGCTCGAAACAGATTTTACTACAATAACTAAACTGGATATTCCTGTTTACTTCTTTAGTGGTAAGTTTGATTTAACGGTCAATAATAATTTATCAAAAGGATATTTGAATAAAATTGAAGCTCCATTAAAAGGATTTTACACTTTTCAAAACTCAGCACACAGCCCATTATTTGAAGAACCTGAAAGAGTAAGAAAAATTATCGAGAATGATATTTTGAATAATAAAAACAATTTAGCGGACAAAAATTGACATACAAAATTTATAAAAATCCAGAGACTAAAAATTTGACTACACAGCAAAGATTTATATTCATAAAAGCAATTCACACCATCATTTGGGTTTTCTTCAATGTAGTATTGTTTTATATGGCTTACGCAGTAATTGTAAATAAAATTGACAAATTTGTTTGGCTTGGTATTGCACTAATTATAGCTGAGGGACTAGTGCTGCTTGTTTTTAAAAAGATGTGTCCACTTACAATAATGGCTCGTAAATATTCCGAATCAGCTAAAGATAACTTTGATATTTATCTGCCTAACTGGTTGGCAAGAAACAATAAACTTATTTACACCACTTTCTTTATCATGATAGTTTGTGGCATCCTTTATAGAATTTTAAACAAATAATTATGGCAACAACCACAGTGCGGAATATTTATCTTTCATTACTTGCCTTTCTCGGGCTTAGTGCCATTGGCGGCGGTGGAGCGTTAATTATTTCTCCTTCAGGAAAATTATTGGGTGGCCTGCCTCTGTCAATTTTAGAAAGGTCTCCTTTTAATGACTTTTTAGTTCCGGGCATTATTCTATTTGTTGTTTTAGGAATTATACCCAGCTTATTGGTATTAGCATTGCTAAAAAAACCAAACTCTCTATTTGCAGATCGATTCAACTTTTTTAAGGATATGCACTGGGCCTGGACTTTCAGTATTTATGTGCCTTTTGCACTTATCATTTGGATACAAGTTGAAACAATGTATATACAAGGCGTTGGCTGGCTACAGACTTTCTATATGCTTTATGCTATTCCACTCATTTTAGTTGCTTTGTTGCCACAGGTTAGAAATCTGTATAAGAAATGAGCATGTTCATGATATAATAATTAAGATACTTCTTGGCTAAAGTTTCATAATCTTAAATCTTAACGCTTTAAATCTTACTATCACTTACCTGTTTTATTAGCAATAAACTTCTATCAACTTTAAATGAGATATACCATGAGTATGAATTTCAGCTTGTATTTGAGGACGAGTGGCAGAAAATAATATGTGAAATGATGCAGTAGTATTAGCCGACGCACCAAGTCAGGCACATTTGCAAGGCACACAAAGCCGACACACAAAAGCCAACCTTGCAAAAGAGCCTGCCTTGTGCCAACGCACAGGCAACACTCTGCGGTGGGACACAGACCCACATTATAGATGAACGAGCAGAAGGGCGGTCGTACAACATTGGTGTGCAAGTGTGGCTTGCCAAACTAACATCGACAAATTGCAAATCCAGGCTGTGGTTCGGGCTGGACAAACAATTTTAAGCTTTAGTTCTTAACTTCAACTTTATATTTTCAATCAGCAGCGGCTGTGGGCGGACGGAATAATGGCAAGAACGGAGTATGGCCTGAACACAAAAAAATTACCCGCAATGGAAAAAACAACAACTAATAAAACGGCAAAGCCCGTCATCTGAAGGTAACCAGAGGTGGAAAATGCAGATACTTTACTCCTAACAGTTACCTGACCTGATACTGACACTGCCGTAAACCAACGTTGGCCAACTAAAAGTATACCGTCAGCCCCCATATCCCTTTTTAAATGGGGGCTTCTTTTGGGGGGCCGACGGATACTTTTATAGGAGTTATAGCAAATGGTGAGTGTAGAAATTTCCCTTATTTCAATATTTTCATTAATTTTACGATATGAGTACTATTCTTATAAAAACCGACAAACAAAGCAGTAAAATACTTGCAGAACTTGCCAAAAGGCTTGGTGGGAATGTTATTGACATGAAAGATGATCAGTTTGAAGACATAATGCTTGGTAACTTAATGGATAAAGTAAAAACTGGTAAGACAGTTTCTAAAGATTCAATTTTAAAGAAACTAAGATCTTAATGATTGTAGAATTTGATAAATCTTTTGATAAGTCCCTCGACAAGTTGAAGGAAAAATCACTTTATCCAAAAATTGAAAAAATAATTTCAAT
Organism: Gillisia sp.; assembly: GCA_041752645.1. GTDB lineage: Bacteria > Bacteroidota > Bacteroidia > Flavobacteriales > Flavobacteriaceae > Gillisia. The sequence goes on from JBGSWA010000213.1 coordinate 3,174, forward strand.
TTTGGAAAAAACCAATTCATTAATTGAGTTAGCTAGCATTAAAAAATTAAGTGTATATAAAGTGTATTATAGGTACCGACTTGGAGATTTTAGAATAGGTATTGAACAAATATCTAAAAACACAATAAGACTGATTATAATTGCTCATAGAAAGGATGTTTATGATGTATTCCCATAAAGCACCACTGGCTATAACACGGCATAAGCAATAAGGGCGCTTTGGTGGTTATGGTTTATTTTTCTACTATTAATTGTACTTTGGTTTAGGTTATGTAGTGATATCTTTCGCCTACATCGCTTATACCGGAACCGTTGAACCAACATAGCCTTCCGGCAATGAGTTTCCCTAACAATGCATACCTTGTAAATATTTTTTTAACTTCAAAAATGTTTACCATGGAAAAAAACCATTTCTCAGTGGGCAGTAAAAGCCCTTGACCGTACGCAGGATTATTTGACATTGGGGGAGTACAGCCCCTCTACGGTGCGTAATTACTTATCTCAGCTACGTTGGTTGTTTCAGTATTACCCGGGTACAAAATCTTCGCAGCTTACCCGGCAAATGACCATTGATTACTTAAGGGCGCCTCTAAAAACTCCTCAGACAAGGCTTGCCCATTAAATAACACCGGAGTACAGACGCAGTGCCTTGCGTCTTTATGTAAATGAGGATGTTATGAAATGGGCATAACGCAGTATCAGGGGTTTTTAGAGATGCACTTAATGTATTGCAGCAAAACCCTGGGGCACAGCAAGATAAAAGCAAAGATGTCAACCAAGCCCTGAACTTTAGTAGCAAGGCCTACCATACCCACAATACAAAAAACAAACGACTGAAAGCAACGATATTTTTCGAACCATAATCGTATCAAATCGTATCAAATCGTATCGCGACGAACCACCTGGTATATCATTTTAAACTAAATAGGGTCTGCTGATTATCTCTGTAAGCTTATTAATATTGAGTTTTAAGTATCTTGGTATTGAAATAAGTGCAAACATATATGCCAAAAGCTCAAAAAAGCCGTGCATCAAAAGCCGCTTACATCAGTCCTCAGCAACTGG
>JBGSWA010000214.1:0-4027 GCA_041752645.1 Gillisia sp.
ACCGGTAAAAATTCCCAATTCTCTCTTGCGTACGGAAATTTTACCCAGGCTCCTAAAACAGATTATTTAAAATTTTTTGATGAATTTACATCCGAAGAAGCCTCTCATTATATATTGAATTATCAATATACCAAAAACCGACAAATACTTCAGATGGAAGCTTATTATAAAAATTATCGGAACCTAGTGACTTTTGATGGGGAACATCCCGGAGCTGATTCACATTTCAGCAATTCCGGGAATGGAGTTGCCAAAGGTTTGGATGTATTCTGGCGGGATTCTACAACATTAAAAAACATGGAATATTGGATCTCCTATTCCTATATTGATACAAAACGGAAATACCAAAACTTCCCTTCCCTGGCAACTCCGGGTTTTGTGGCAGATCACAAGGCTTCAATAGTCACCAAATATTGGATAGGAGATTGGCGCTCGCAAATTGGATTTGCCCACAACTTCAATTCGGGAAGGCCATTTAACAATCCAAACCAGTCTGAATTTATGAATGGAAAAACCAAGGCATATCACAACCTGAGTTTCAACTGGGCCTATTTGTTGAGTCCGCAGAAAATATTGTATTTCTCGGTATCCAATATTTTAGGCACACAAAATATATTTAGCTATGAATATGCTTCTAAGCCCAATTCAGGCGGGCAATTTGACCGAAAGGCAATCACACCCACTGCACACAGGTTCTTTTTTGTTGGGTTCTTCTGGACGATAAGTGATAATAAGGAAAGCAATCAGCTGGAGAATTTGTAATATTTAAAAACATCATTCATTTGTAACCGCAATTCATCCTTAAAATTCAACAATTCAGTAATTGTTAATTTTAGATGGGGGTAATTCATAAGATATTTGCTTCATTAATAACAAAACAAACTTAAATCATGGAAAAAGTAATTTTAATTCTGATGTTGACACTTTCCAAGAGTCTTTTTGCACAGGGAAATTATGAAGCGGGGATGAACAAAGCATTTCAACTTTGGGATGAGGGCAAGGCCAATGAAGCCTCTGCAAACTTTGAGAGAATTGCCGCAGTTGAAAAGGAAAACTGGCTGCCAAACTATTATGTATCACTTGTCAATACAACCGAAGCTTTTAAAACCAAGGATAGCGGGCAGGTGAGCGCATTATTAACAAAGGCCCAGGCTTCGCTGGATACCGAATTGGAGAAAGATTCCAATAATGTTGAATTATTAATTATGCAGGCTATGATCCATACCGCCTGGATTGCTTTTGACCCGATGACCAATGGTCAAAAATTATCAGGAAAAGTAATGCAGTTGTACGCGCAGGCAGAGCTTGTTTCCCCGGATAATCCGAGGGTATTATTCACCAAGGCTCAGTTTGAATTGGAATCGGCACGGTTTTTTGGAACCGATGTTCAGTCAATTTGTAACCGGATAGAGGATTCTATCACACTTTTTGATAACTTTAAACCCCTTACCCCCTTTCATCCCAAGTGGGGTAAAAAGCAGGCAGAAGCAGTGTTGAAATCCTGCCAAAAATAATTAGTATCTTTAAAAGAAATGAGAGACATTCTTAAGATTATCGGAATTGGAGCAATTATAGGTGCCATCCTTTACGGAATAGATACCACCTATGAAATCCTCTCGGGAGGTACCGTTCAATTTGGCTATCAACAAGTGAAAATATTTGGATATTACCTGCTATACACCTTATCCCTAACCCTTGTGAACTTTTATTTTTTTGAATATTTAAACCATCAGGTCAATTGGGAGAAGTATAATCAGAAATACCGATTGGTCATTGGTGTTTTTGGTTCGGTAAGTATCACGCTCCTCACCTTATTTATTGTTCGGATATTTCACAAGGTAATTTTGGAAGGGGCAGCTTATAAGGAGTTTATTTCTGGGCAAAATTTGGAGTTTTATTTTAAATCTACAATTATAACCTTAGTTATTTCAATTTTCTTTCATGCCTTTTATTTCTATAAAATGATTCAGGACAAGAAAGTGATGGAACAAAAAATAATTGCCGGAACGGCTTCGGCGAAATTTGAAAGTTTAAAAAATCAAATAGACCCGCATTTTTTGTTCAACAGTTTAAATGTTTTGACCTCACTAATTGAAGAAAGCCCGGAGAATGCCCAAAAATTCACGACCTCACTTTCAAAAATATATCGCTATGTTTTAGAACAAAAAGATAAGGAACTTGTAGGGGTGGAGGAGGAGTTGGAATTTGCGAAAACCTATATGAAATTGTTGCAGATGCGTTTTGAAAACAGCGTCTTTTTTGAAGTGCCTGAAAAATTAATTAATGCAGCAGGCAAAGTTGTTCCGTTGGCGCTTCAGCTATTGTTGGAAAATACTGTGAAACACAATATTGTGAGTGAAAACAAACCCCTTAAGATTCGGATTTACGAAGAGGAAGGATATTTAGTTGTTGAAAATAATTATCAAAAAAAGGAGGTGATGCAAGGCCACAAAGGAATGGGATTGCAAAATATAGTAGACAGGTATTCCCTTATTACTTCCAGAAAAGTATTAATAGAACAAAACACCCGGAGATTTCGGGTTAAGATACCAATATTAACAAGGCAATTTACCGTCATGGAAGCAAATCAGGATAGCGATAACAACTCGTATTTCAGGGCGAAACAACGTGTTAAGGAGATGAAGGAATTTTATGGAAACCTGATTTCATATTGTTGTGTAATGCCGGTTTTGATTTTTATCAATTATTATACCTTCTGGGGTTTTCAATGGTTTTGGTTTCCTCTTTTTGGCTGGGGTTTGGGATTGAGCATTCACGGATTCTCAGTCTTCGGCTATGGGGCTAATTGGGAAGAAAGGAAAATTAAAGAACTGATGGACAGGGATAAAGAATCCAATAAAATCTGGAACTAATGCAGGACAATTATCAGGAAGAGAAGCGCTACAAGGTAGCGCAAAAGAAGGTAAAGGACATCAAAGGCTTTTACGTGCATTTGGTAGTTTATCTTTTTATCAATGCGACCATTCTAATTTTTAACACGCAAAAAACAGCCTTTGGCAATGGGTCTGTAGCGATTTCCGATTTTTACCCTGCTTTCTTTTGGGGAATTGGTCTTTTTGCACATTGGGCAAGTGTTTTTGGAGCGAATCTTTTTCTTGGGAAGAAATGGGAAGAAAGAAAAATAAGGGAATTGATGGAAAAAGAGCAGGAAGAAAAAAGAAAATGGGAGTAGAAAAATAAAAATTCCAAACACCAAATTCTCAAAAAAAATTCACTCATTGACACAGCTGCCACTGGCAATGATAAAATAAGAAATCATAGAGTTATTGATCGAAGAATCAACCAATCCCAAATCAACGAATTACCAAATAATGACAGCAATTATAATAGAAGATGAAAAACCTGCCGCACGTAGACTGGGCAGAATGTTGTTAAGGCTGAAGGTTCATGTGAGAGAAACACTTCATTGCGTCGAAGATTCTAAACATTGGTTTTCTGAGAATGAACATCCCGATGTGATTTTTTTAGACATCCAGCTCAGTGATGGTTTGTCTTTTGAAATCTTTGAAGGCATGGATGTCAAAAGTGCCATTATCTTTACAACGGCCTATGATCAATATGCCCTACAGGCATTTAAACTCAACAGCATTGATTATTTGTTGAAACCTATAGATGAGGAGGAACTTCAAACCGCTGTAGAGAAATATCAAAATTTAAAAAATAGTTACGCGGGTAAACAATCTTCGCAAAATGTGCTTCTCAATTTTGAGGATATAAAAAAATTGTTGATAAATCCTTTGGAACGCGTTTATAAAAAGCGGTTTGCGGTGAAAGTAGGTCAACATCTAAAAATGATTTCTATTGAGGATGTTGAATGTTTTTACAGTGAAAACAAGGGGACTTATCTGCATACCTGTGAAGGAAGAAATTATCTTATAGAAACCACCCTGGATGCTCTTGAAAAAGAACTTAACCCCAAACATTTTTTTAGGGTAAGCAGGAGGTTTTTAATTGACATTCACGCTGTCAAAGATATTATTGCCTATAGCAATTCCAGATTAAAAAT